>JANOCA010000469.1:0-16954 GCA_031411915.1 Opitutaceae bacterium | reverse complement strand
TCAATGGCTTTCTCAAGGCCGGCGCCAAGCTCGTGCGGAGCCAGAAGACCCAGGACCGCGCCAACGCGAACTACAACCTCGCCGCCGGCGCCGCCAACGCCTTCACGCTCGCCGACGGCGGCATGGCCGGCCCCGAGCCCGGCGGCTACATGCGCGGCCGCTACCGTTTCGGCCCGACGACCAACCTCGCGGCCATGAACGAGTATTTCCGCGCCAACCCCGCCCGCTTCGCCTTCGACGCCGCGGGCACGCTGAACAACTCCATCTCCGCCGACTTCGACGCCGAGGAGGAGATCATGTCCGGCTACGGCATGGCCAGCCTCAACCTGACGCCGCAGCTCAACGTCGTCGGCGGCCTGCGCGTCGAGCGCACCGAAGCCTACTACGCCGGCAACGAGCTGCTCAACCGCGCCGGCGTCTTCACCGGCTTCAACCGCGTCGTCATCCCGCGCAGCTACACCAAGGCCCTCCCCGGCCTCCACCTCAACTGGCGCCCCAACAAGCAGGTCGCCCTCCGCGCCGCCTGGACCAACACCTACGGCCGCGCGAACTACACCGAGCTCGCCCCGCGAAACGTGCTCGACGACATCGACGTCGGCGGCGGCGTCTTCGAGGGCTCGCTCTCCTCGGGCAACCCCGCGCTGAAGCCCTTCGAATCGCGCAACCTTGACGTATCCGCGGAATATTACCTCTCGTCCGCCGGCATCGTCTCCGTCGGCCTTTTCCGCAAGGACATCGAGAACCCCGTCTATCGCCGCTCCTTCACGCTCAACAACACCGTCTATAGCGGCCGCACCTACTCGCGCCTCGCCATCTCGCGCCCGGAGAACGCCGGCGACGCCCGCATCACCGGCGTCGAATTCAACTACCAGCAGTTCTTCCCCCAGCTCCCCGGCGTGCTCGGGGGCCTCGGCGTCGGCTTGAATTACACGCGGACCAGCTCCTCCGTCACCGTCTTCGGCCGCAGCGACACGCTGCCCTTCTTCAAGCAGTCCGACGAGATCGGCAACCTCGCCCTGCTCTACGAGAAATACGGCTTCGAGGCGCGCATCGCGCTCTCCTTCAACAGCGCCTACCTCGAGTCCGTCGGCAATGACCGCGCGACCGACGAATACACCGACCGCCGCCGCCCCATCGATGTGAAGGTGAGCTACCGCATCAATCCCCGCCTCCGCGTCTTCGTGGACGCCCTCAACGTGAACAAGGAACCGCTCCGCACCTTCACCGGCGAGCCTGGCCGTCCCAGCGGCTACGAGATCTACTCGTGGAACGCCAACGTGGGCGTGAACTGGCGGCTGTAGCCCAAGTAGGGCGGGGTCTGCGACCCGCCCTTTCGCGCGCTGAGTGTTCGAACCGAAGGCGGGTCACAGACCCGCCCTACTTCAAACAACCACAATGACTCCCCTCTTCCCCCTCCCCGGCGCCACCTCACCGCTGAACCGCCGCACGTTCCTCGCCGGCAGCGCCTCCTTCGTCGCCGCCGCGCTCCTCTCGACGCGCGCCCGCGGCGCGGTCGCTGCAGCGCCGAAATTTTCCGCCTACCCATTCTCCCTCGGCGTCGCCTCCGGCGATCCGTTGCCGGACGGCGTCGTGCTGTGGACGCGCCTCGCCCCCAAGCCGCGCGAGCCCGGCGGCGGTCTCGCGCCCGAGCCCATTGAGGTCGCCTGGCAAATCGCCGAAGACGAGGCGATGACGCGCGTCGTGCAGCGCGGCACCATCGCGGCCAATCCCGCCTGGGGCCACTCCGTCCACGTCGAGGTCGCGGGGCTCCAGCCGGCGCGCTGGTATTGGTATCAGTTCAAGGCGGGCAGCGAAGTCAGCCCCAAGGGCCGCACGCGGACCGCGCCGCCCGCCGGCTCCACGCCCGACCGCCTGCGCTTCGCCTTCGCCTCCTGCCAGAACTACGGCATCGGCTACTACACCGCCTACGAGCACCTGGCCCGCGAGGATCTCGATCTCGTCGTCCACCTCGGCGACTACATCTACGAAAAGGGCGACGGCGCCGGCTCTGTCCGCCCGCACGGCCAGAAGGAAATTTTCACGGTCGACGACTACCGAGAGCGCTACGCCATCTACAAATCCGACCCCGCGCTCCAAGCCGCGCACGCCATGGCCCCTTGGATCGTCACGTGGGACGACCACGAGGTGAGCAACGACTACGCCGGCGAGATCGCCGAGAATCCCGACCAGCAGCCGCCGGCGGCATTCCTGAAACGCCGCGCCGCCGCCTACCAAGCCTACTTCGAGCACATGCCGCTGCGCCGCCCGCAGCTCCCCAAGGGCCCCGACCTCCTCCTCCATCGCCGCGTGGAGTTCGGCCGCCTTGCGCAGTTCCACGTGCTCGACACCCGCCAATACCGCTCCGACCAGCTTCAGCCGCTCCTCCAGCCGCCCAGCCCCGCCGCGCTCGACGCGAAACGCACCATCCTCGGTGATCGCCAGCGCGAGTGGCTTTTCGACGGCCTCGCGGGTTCCCGTGCCGCGTGGAACGTCCTCGCGCAGCAGGTCCCCGTCGCCCCCATCGACCGCACGCCCGGCCCGGAGGTCGGTGTCAGCATGGAGAAATGGCCGGGCTACGAATTCGAGCGCCGCCGCCTCCTGCGCCACCTCCGCGATCGCAAGATCGCCAATCCCGTCGTCATCACCGGCGACGTGCATGCGCACTGGGCCAACGAACTCCTCACCGATTTCGACCGGCCCGAGTCGCGCAACCTCGGCGTCGAGTTTGTCGGCACCTCGATCACATCCAAGGGCGACGGCACCGAGGCGCTTCCGCAGGCCGAGGCGTTTCGCGCCGAGAATCCCTTCGTGAAATTCTACAACGACGAGCGCGGCTACGT
Source organism: Opitutaceae bacterium (assembly GCA_031411915.1). GTDB lineage: Bacteria > Verrucomicrobiota > Verrucomicrobiia > Opitutales > Opitutaceae > ER46. The sequence continues at coordinate 14,114 of JANOCA010000469.1, read as the reverse complement.
GAGCTGCGAGGTTACGCCGCAGGCATGGCGCACGCACTACCGCACCGTGCCCTACGTCTCCCGCCGCGGCGCCCCGCTGCATACGCGCGCGAGCTTTGTGGTCGAAGCTGGCCGGCCGCAGCTCAACCGCGCATAAAATCACCGCATGAGATTCGCCGCTCTCCTCCTCGCCTGTTCCGCCGCCGCCCTCGCCGCGGACGAGAAGATCACTCCGCCCATCGGCCAGCTCACGACCCCCGGCTGGGCCTACACCGAGGTCCGCCGCTTCAAGGCCCCCGAGGCCGGCCAAGGGGTGGCCGTTGACCGAGAGTTTTTTTACGCGATCAACAACCACACGATCGGCAAATACGACAAGAAGTCAGGCGAGCGGGTCGCCGGTTGGGAGGGCGGCGCCGGGGGCGAGATCATCCATCTCAACGCGGGCGCAATCGTCGACGACGAACTCTTCGCCGTGCACTCCAACTACCCCGGCGTGCCGATGCTCAGCTCGCTGGAGGTCTTCGACCCCGAGACCCTGAAGCACATCCGCTCGCACAGTTTCGGCCGGATGGATGGATCGTTCACCTGGCTCGACCGCGCGCCTCGCAACGCGCCGGGCGGAGCCAAGGGCCACTGGATCGCGTGCTTCGTCCACTACGGGAATCGCGGGGCCGAGCCGAACCGCGACGCCGCCTGGACGCAGATCATCGCGCTGGACGACGAGTGGCGGCGCACGGGCGGCTGGGGATTGCCACCCGCGCTCATCGCCCGCTTCGGCGGCCGGGGCTACAGCGCGTCCGGCGGCGGGTTCGGCCCGGGCGGTCACCTTTACCTCACCGGACATGACAACACCGAGCTTTACGTCGTCGATTTCCCCAAGGCCGGCTCGGTCCTGAAATGGATCGCGACGATTCCGTTTCCTTCGGAGGGCCAGGCCTTCTGCTGGGACCCGCATGAGCCCGGCACGATCTGGTCGATTATCAAGAAGACCAAGGAAGTGATCGTCGGCCGCGTGAGCACGCCGCCCTGACTCAACCCGCGAACAGCTCCGTGATTTTTTTGGCCCGGTAGTCGAAGATCGTCGCGAGCTGCCGGCGAATCCACAGCGCATCGGCGAGGCCGCCGATCAGTCCCCAGCCGGGATCGTAGGTGATGCGGTCCGTCATCGTGACACCACCCGGTGCCGGCGTGAAGTGGTGCTCGTGATGCCAGAGCCGGTAGGGCCCGATGCGCTGCTCATCGACGAAGAACTCCCCCACGCGCACGTGCGTGATTTCGGTGAGCCAGCGGACCGTGATGCCCGGCAGAATCCCGATGCGATACGCGATCATCTGCCCGGGATACATGCAGGGGGCCAATTCGCCGAGGATCTCGAAGCGCAGGCTCGGCGGCGTGATCGCATCGAGATTGCGCGGTGTCGCGAAGAATTCCCAGACGCGTGCCGGCGCGCCGGGGATGAACTGCTGGCGGTGAAGATGGCGAATCATGCGGCGATGCTACGCGCCGAAGCGCGCCCCGGATTCATGCCGGCTTCAGCCGGTTCTTCTGCACCGTGATGATCGCCACCGCGCCGATGATGATGACCGCGGCGAGCGCGATGTGCGGCGTGAGCGGCTCGTCGAGGATCGCCCAGCCGAGGATGACCGCGACGATCGGGTTGACGTAGGAGTAGGTGGAGACCTTGGCCGGCGTGCTGTTTTTCAGCAGCCACGCATAGACCGGAAACGCGACGAGCGAGCCGGCGACCACGAGGTAGCTCCACGCCAGCCATGAGCGCCCTGAGATCGCGGGGACGTTCACGCGCGGCGCCTCCCCGATGATGAGGCCGATGAGCAGCATCAGCACCCCGCCGCAGAGCATCTGGAGCGTGGCGGCCATCATGGGCGCAGCGCCGCTCTTGGTGTATTTCGCAAACAACGAGCCGCCCCACCAGCTGATGCTGGCGAAAAACAGCGCGAGCAGGCTCGCCACCGGAGGGCGGACATTTTCCGGCAGCGCGCCGGGGCCGAGCAGCACCAGCAGCCCGGCGAGCCCCACGCCGAAGCCCAGCCACAGCAACGGCGTCGGCCTTGTGCCGCCGGGCCGCAGCCACTCCATAAGCACCATGATGAGCGGCGAAGCGCCGAGGATCAGCGTCGTGAGCCCGGAGGGCACGGTCTGCTCGGCCCAGGCCACGACGGCGTTGCCGCCCGCGAGCAGGCACGCGCCGATGATCGCCTGGTCGCGCCACTGCTCGCGCGTCGGCCACGCGGCGCCGCGAAGTTTCAGGAAGACAAGCAGCACGCAGCCGGCGAAGGCGAAACGAACGCCCGACATGATGAACGGCGGCATCGTCTCCACCGCGATGCGGATGCCGAGATAGGTGCTGCCCCAGATCAGGTAAATCGCGGCAAACGCGAGGACGAGGGCAGTGCGGCTGGGAGCAGAGGTGTTCACGAAAAGAATCCAGGCTGGCGCGGGCGCGGGCGGCGGCGCGTGAGATGCGCGGGCCGCGCCGCAGGAGCGGCGTTCATGCGCGGCGATACTCCATGTAGCGGGCGGTCCGCGTGGCGGTGGCATCGCCGAGGAGGCGTTCGACGACGTGGAACGCGCAGTCGATGCCAGCGGAGATCCCGGCGGCGGTGAGGATTTTACCGTTGTCGATCCAGCGCTCGGTTTCGACGACCTCGGTGCGCGGCGCGTTTTCACGGAGGAGGTCGAGGCACTCGTGGTGAGTCGTCGCGCGCAGGCCGTCGAGCAGGCCGGCCTTGCCAAGGACGATGGCGCCGGTGCAGACGGACATGACGAGCTCTGCCCCGCGCGCCTTGGCGCGGAGCCACTCGAGGAAAAGAGGCTTCTGGAGGAGCGCGCGGGTGCCGAAGCCACCGGGGACAACAAGGATGTGCGGCGCGGGGCATTGCTCCACCGTGTAGTCGGCGATGACCTTGAGTCCGTTGTTCGCGCGAATGGTGACAGGCGCGAGGCCGACGGTGAAAACGTTGAACGTATCGCGACCGAGAAGCTCGTCCGTCACGGCAAAGACCTCGAAGGGACCGGCGAAATCGAGGACCTCGACCCCGTCGAAGAGCAGGATGGCGACGTTTCGCTTCATGCGGACGGGAGTTCCTTGTAGAAAATCACGTTGTCGTGGAGCGAGCCGTCGGGATCGGCGGCGTAGCGCGGGATGCCGCCGGCGCGCGTGTAGCCGCAGCGTTCGTAGAGGCTCACGGCGTTGCCGTTGATGCTGGTGTCGAGGAAGAGCAGCGAGCGCCGCGCCGCGCGGGCGATGTCCTCGAGTGCGGTCATCAGCGCGAAGCCAAGGCCGCGGCCACGGTGCGAGCGGAGCACGAGGAGCTTCTGGACCTCGGCGCGATGGCGGGCGTTGGGCTTTTGCGCGAACTCGATCTGCCCGCTGCCGATGATGCGGCCGTCGGCGTCACGCGCGACAAGCACGACGCGGTGCCCGGCCCCAACCCCGGCGAGGACCGCACGCCAAAACGCCGCGACCTCTGCCTCGGGGAGCGGAAGCACGAAGCCAATCGACGCGCCGCCGTCGACCGCATCGCGCAGGAGCGCATGCAGCGACGCGAGATCGGCGGCAGTGGGTGTGGCGGGAAGTGAATCGATGTTTGGCATGTCGGAATTGAAACGCGAAAGCCGCGGAGAGCGCGGAGACGGGAGAAAAAGCCCCGCGGCCTCCGCGCTCTCCGCGTTTTGATAATTCAAAGCTGCTTCCTCGCCAGTTCGCCGAGCGTGCGCACCGCGGCCTCGATGGCTTCGCCCCACGGCACGCCGCAGTTCATGCGGAGGCAGTTTTTGTAGCGATCCTTCACCGAGAAGAGCGCGCCCGGCGCGGTGGTGATGTGGTGCTTCAGCGCATCGCGATGCAGGCGCAGCGTGTCCACGCCCGGCGGCAGCTCGATCCAGAGCACGAAGCCCCCCTCGGGCCGGCTCAGCCGCGTCCCCTCCGGGAAATGCCGCAGGATCGCCTGCGAGAAGAGGTGCAACTGGTGATGGTAGGCCCGCCGGATCGAGCGGAGGTGGTGATCGTAGCCGCCATTGCGCAGGAAGTCGGACACCGTTTTCTGGAGGACGACGGGTGTGCCGAGCGTGTTAGTGAACTTGAGGCGGCGCACGCGTTCGAGGTAGCGGCCGGGCGCGCACCAGCCCACGCGCAGCGAGGGCGCGAGGGTCTTGCTGAACGAGCTGCACAGCAGCACGCGGCCGTCCGTATCCCACGCCTTGAGCGGCTTCGGTCTCCGTTCGCCGAAGTGGAGATCGCCGTAGATATCGTCCTCGATCACGGGCACGTCGAACTCGGTGAGGATGCGGTAGAGTTGCTCCTTGTTTTCGTCGGGCATGTTCGAGCCGAGCGGATTGGAAAAGCTCGGCATGACCATCAGGGCCTTGATGTCGTTGGCCGCGAAGGCGGCGCGCGTGGCCTCCAGACAGATGCCCGTGCGCGGGCCGGTCGGGATCTCGACCACCCGGAGATTGAGGCTCTGGATCATCTCGAGGAACCCGAAGTAGGTCGGCGACTCGACCGCGACCGTGTCGCCGGGCTTGGTCACGGCGCGCAGCGCGAGTGTGAGCGCCTCGGTGCAGCCGCAGGTGATGAGCAGCTCATCGTGCGCGAGCGGGCAGCCGGCTTGCAGGTAGCGCCGCGCCACCTCACGCGCGAGCGGGTCGTAGGCCGACGACATGGCGTAGCGGCCGAGCAGCGAGGGATCATTGCGTCCGACCGCGGCGAGGATCCGCGCGAGCTTCTTCGTGGGAAACAGCGAGTGGTCCGGGCACGCCGCGCCAAACGGCACGTAGCGCGGATCCGAGGCGAGCGAGAGCATCTCGGCCGTGAGATCATTGACGCCGACGGCGCTGGGCTTGGCCATGGGCCTGGCCATCCGCGGCTCGGGCGCATTGGTCGGCAGCCGCGGCCGCACGTAGTAGCCCGACTGCGGCCGCGCCTCGATCCAGCCACGGTTCTCGAGGAGCGCGTAGGCCTGGAGCACGGTCGAGATGCTCACGTCGCGCTGGAGCGACATCCGCCGCACCGAGGGCAGGCGGTGGCCGGGGCGCAGCGTGCCCTGCTCGATGAGTTGTTCGAGGGAGCGCGCGAGCTCGACGTAGAGCGGCGCGGGCGCGGGGGCGGTGAGCGTCTGGATCATGGCGGGGGAGAGACTACGGCAAACCGCCGCGGCGCGGCAGGATTAGCACCGGAAGTTTGCCACCAGCACAGTTGGATAAAACCACAGGGTGTGACCATGACAATTTGCACTGGCCGCGGCCGTTGACAGCGCCCCGCGGTTGCGGCGATGTGCGCGGCGATGAGCCAATGCGCGGCGGACTTCACCGAAACAGTGGGCGCTATCCTGCGCCGATTTTTCGCCCAGAATGGCCAGCCCCCGCCTTTGCCCGCGGAAGCCACCGCCGTAGCCAGCCGCCTCCGGGCGTTGATCGCGGAACGCGGCTTGCCGCGTCCCCTCCAGGCGGGCGAGGTCGGCGCGCCGGGCGGCATGGCGGAGGCGGACTGCACGCCGCTGGTCACGCGCGTCGCGGGGGCAGCAGCGACTCCCCTGCTCACTGACGCCACGCGGCAATTGGTGAAGGCGTGTTTCTATCCCGAGTTCACCCTCTGCCGAGATTCGTATCGCGAGACCGGCGCGGACGGCGCGTGCCGTCGGCAGGAATTGGCCCGCGCGCGAAGGCGCGTGAGCGGCAGCCACTGCGTCGATTGCCCGCATTGGGTGGGCCTTGAACCGTCCGCGCATGTCACGCTGCTCCGCACGGAATGGCGTAAGGATGCGGAAACCCTGGCCGCCCACGAAGGGGTTTTCCTGCCGGAGGATTTCCGCGCGCTGCGCCGCTGGCTGCACTCCGAGGCAAGGCGTCCGAGTCGGGGGTAGCGCCTATTTTTTTGCCCGGGCACCCGGGCCGGAACCGCGGAGGGGCGTGAGTGTCGCTTATTTTTTACCTAATTCGGTGCCGGGCCGGGCTACATTTTCACGGCGACAACCGATAACACTACGTATCCCGCAATGCGAAAAATCCGCGCCGTTCTCATCGAAGACGAGACCATGTTCCGTCAGTTGATCCTCCTCACCCTCGGCAAGGTGAAGGACCTGCAGGTCGTGGGTGAGTTTGGCCACGGCCGGCCCGGCCTCGAGGCCTGCCTGCGCGAGAAGCCCGATCTGCTGATCGTGGATCTTATGCTGCCCGACATGAACGGCATGGAGATCGCGCGTGAAGTCCGCCGCGCGCTGCCGGACACCAAGATTCTCGTCATCACCGCCCATCCCAGCGAGCGCTTGCCGGCCGATCTTATGGTTCTCGGCGTCAATGGCTACGTCGACAAGACCGAGCCCATCGAGTTCGTGATCAGCGCGGTCGAGACGGTGCGCGATGGCGGGATGTTTTTCGCCACCCGCGTCCGCGCCAAGAGCGGCGGAACCCCGGGCCTCCCGGTCACCCGCCCCATCCTGCAGGTGCCGCTCACCGAGCGGGAGCAGGAGATCGCCCGGCTCGTGGCCGGCGGCCAGATGTCCAAGGAAATCGCCTCCCAGCTCAACCTGAGCGTGCGCACGGTCGAGAAACACCGCGCCAACATCATGGAGAAGGTCGGCGTGCGCGAAGTCGCGAGCCTCACCCGCTGGTGCATCCAAGCGGGTCTCGTCGACGCCTGAGGCCCCCGTCCGCGCTAAGCCGCGGCAAACGGCCGCAACGCGGACGCCGCCGACTCGAAGTCGGCCGCGATGTGCGCGAGATCCCGCGGCGTGACGTCGCCGCCTGCCTGATCAGCGAGGCGCTCCTCAAGCTCAGCCATGCGTTGCGACAACCGCTGCGCCCCCATCAGGCGGGAATTGGTCCGCAGGTTGTGGACGATGCGGTGCCGCGTCGTCCGCTCGCCCCGGCTCAGCTCGCCGAAGGCCGCCGGGAAATCGTGCAGGAACGTGCGCACGAGCTTGCGGACATTGTCCTCCCCAAGGACCGAGGCCAGTTCGGCGAGCGAGGGATTGGGCGGCGGCATGCGGCAGCATTGCAGCGGCTCCGACCCCGCGAGCCTAGCGGAAAAAGAGCCGTAGTTTCCTCCATCCCGGCACCCGGAAAGATCAGCGATACCGCGCCAGCGCATCGCCCGTGAGCCGGCAAATCTGCCACTCGCGCATCCGCCGCGCGCCAATCGATTCGTAGAAGGCGATGGCGGGCTCGTTCCAATCCAGCACCGTCCACTCCATGCGGCCGCAGCCGCGGGCGTTGGCGAGCTTGGCCAGATGGAGCAGCAGGGCCTTGCCGATGCCGCGACCGCGGAGGTGCGGATGCACAAACAGGTCCTCCAAGTAGAGGCCGGGCTTGGCGAGAAACGTCGAGTAGTTGGTGAAGAACAGCGCGAAGCCCGCCGGCTCGCCGTCCTGCTCCGCGATGATGCACTCCGCCGCCGGACGTCCGTGCACGGGGAAGAGTGTCGCGCGCAGCTTCTCCTCGGTGGCCTCGACCTCGTGCGTGAGCTTCTCGTAGTCGGCGAGCCCGCGGATGAACGTGAGGATGAGCGGCACGTCGGCTGCGGTAGCGGGGCGGATGGCGGGAGTCATCCGGGCAAAGTAACGAAATCGCGCGCGACGATGCACGGCGGATTTTTGCGTGGCGCGTTACGCGGCGTGCGGCCACGGTTTTACCGATGCCCCGGCTTCCCCTGCCCCGTCTATGGCTCACGTTGTCGCTGTTCGTCGCGACCCTTACCGCCGGCGAAGCACCCTCGCGCGCGAGCAAGCCCGAGGTAAAAAGGGAAATCGTCGCCGTGATCGACGCGCAGCTCGCAGCCTTCCGTGCGGGCGACGCGGCGCGCGCCCACACCTTCGCCGCCGCAGAGTTCCGCGCGCAAAAGCCGCTGCCCGCCTTCGCCGCCATCGTGGAGCAAAGCTACCCGGAAATCTGGCGCAGCGAGCGCGCGGAGTTCGGCATTGTGCGCGACGACGGCGCGCGCGCCACCGTGACGGTGCAGGTTTTCGCCAAGGAAAGCGCTGCGGCCTACGACTACACGCTCCAGCGCGAGGCCGCCGGCTGGCGCATCCTCGGCGTGCTCCGACACACTCCGCGCAAGACTGGCAAGGCATGAACCCATGAAACTCTGCCGCCATTTCCTGCTCTGTTTCGCTTTTGGCGCTGCCACGCTTGACGCGGCCGTCCCGCGCGACGTCGGCCCGCGTTCGCCCGCCGTCGATCTCGCGGGCTACGCAAGCGTGGCCCACGTCGATGCCGCGCGCGGCGACGACGTCACGGGCGACGGCTCTCGCGAGAAACCCTGGGCCTCGCTCCCCGTCGCGCTCGAGCACGCCGCACCCGCCGTCGGCGCGCGCGCCGCGATTCTGGTTTCCGTCGGCCGCTACGCGCAGCCGACCTTCGCGCTCAAGCCCCGCGTCGACCTCTACGGCGGCTTCGCGGCGCCGGGCGGGCCGCGCGACGTGCTCGCACACGCCACCATCCTCGACGGGGGCGAGGCGCAGCGGATCGCCTTCGGCGCCGACGATGCGCGCGTGGACGGTTTTCATTTCGTGCGAGGCCGCGTCCGGGGCAAGGGCGCCGCGCTCCACTGCGACGGCGTGTCGCCCGTGATTGCCAACTGTGTCTTCGCGTCCAACCGCACGCTGCGCCCCGCACCGTGGGCGCCCGCCCACCTGCATGAGACCGCGCACGACGGCGGCGCGATCTTCTGCACCAACGCCGCCGCCCCGCGGGTCGAACACTGCCTGTTCTTCGACAACACCACCGAGTGCGGCCGCGGCGCCGCCCTCGCCGCCGACCGCCGCGCCGCGCCCCGCATCCGCGCGAGTGTCTTCGCCAACAACCGCGCCGGCCTCGACGACCCGATGCGCAGTAGCGACGGCGGCGCGATTTCATTCTTCGACTGGTGCGGCGGCGAGCTGATCGGCTGCGTCATCTCCGCCAACACCGCGCTCGCCCGCAACGACGCCGGCGGCGTCTTCGTCGCCCTCTGGTCGTCGCCGCGCATCGCCGACTGCGTGTTCACCGCCAACGACGCCGGCGACGACGCAGGCGCGCTCTTCATCGGCGGCCAGGAGCACCGCTACGGCGCACCCCTCGATCCGATGCCGCCGGCGGAAAAGTTCAACGTGTTCGTCGAGCGCTGCGTCTTTGCCGGCAACACGAACTCCGCTAGAAACTCCGGCGCGATGCGCGTCACGATGGAGTCGCGCGCCACGTTCCGCGACAACGTCATCACCGAAAACCACGGCGGCTTCTACCTCCAGCGCTCCGAGATCATCGCGGAGCGCAACACCGTGTGGCAGGACTGGCGCTTCGTGGAGGACAAGGTGTCGCTCGGCCCGAGCCGCCTCGCCGGCAACATCCTCCGCGGCCCACTCGCCGGCCCCGTCGAGGCGCGCGTCACGCTCGCGCGCAACATGGCCGAGCCCGCTCTCGGCGGCGACACGCTCGCCGTCGGCGACATCTTCGTGGACGACGCCGTCGAGGGCCGCATCACCGCGATGCGTTTCAATCCCACGACGCTGACCACCACGATCACCGCCACCGCCGATCTCGCGAACCCCGCCGCGCTCGCCGGCCGCGCCGTCGGGCTGAGCCATGGGAAAAATTCACAGTGGCGCGTAATCCAGCGCGCCACCCCGCGCACGCTTGTCGTCTGGGGCCGGCTCGAGGCCGAGACTAACCCCGCCAACCAGTTCACCATTCTCCGCACGTTCACCCCAAAAACCACTGCGCCCTCCGGCCTCGGCGCGCGCCTTAAGTAGGGCGGGTCTGTGACCCGCCCTTCGCCACGCTTCCCGCCATGAACCCAACCGAAATTTTTTCTCCGCTTCACCGTTTCAGGGCGGGTCGCAGACCCGCCCTACTCAGCCAAGGCGCTCCCCCCGCATCGTTCCTGCTCCTCTCCTTCCTCACCTTTCTCTGCTCGCTCGCGCCCGCCGCCGCGGCCCCGGCCAAACCCACCCGCATCAATAAAGCCATCGAGCTCCTCGCCGCCGGCCAGCCCGTCTACTACGACTACGGTCGCGGCGGCTACGACGAGGGCAAGGCCGCCGCCGCTGGCTGGGCCGACCTCCTCATGTATGACATGGAGGGCGCCGCGCTCGATTTCACGCGGCTCCGCGCGTTCATGAAGGGCCTCGCCGACGCCGGCCCGACCGCCAGCGGCCATCGCACGCCCGCGGTCTTCGTCACGCTCCCCCTCTACGGCCTCGACGCCGCGACCGTGCAGGCCAACCACTGGATGATCCAGCAGGCGCTCGCCGCCGGCATCCACGGCCTGCACATCTGCCACGCGCGCAACCCCGAGGCCGTCGCGATGTTCATCCGGGCCGCGCGCTACGAGATTCACCGGCAGGCCGTCGGCGCCGGGCTCGGCGAGGGCCTGCGGATGTTTGGCGCGCACGAGTTCGCCTCCGGCATCTGGGGCGTCTCCGCCAAGGACTACTATTCCGTCGCCGACGTGTGGCCGCTCAACCCCAAGGGCGAGCTCATGATCGGCGTGAAGATCGAGGACAAGGTCGGCCTGCCCAACACCGAGGCGATCGTGCGCGTGCCCGGCGTGATCTTCGCCGAGTGGGGGCCGCGCGACACGAGCTACGCCAACGGTTTCCTCGACGTGGCCTTCGACTACGGCCGCAAGCCCGGCGTCGTCGAGCCCCCGCCGCTCAAGGCCGCCGCCACGCGCGTCATCAACGCGAGCAAAGCCGCCAAGGTCTTCGTCCTCGACAACGCCCGCGCCGAGACTGTCGTGCAGCAAATCGACGCTGGCATGATGATCATCGCCGGCGGTCTCAAGGAAGTCGCCGAAATCGGCCGCAGGCACACCAAGCGAAGGGAGTAGCGAGTAGTGGGTAGCGAGTAGCGAGCATCGCGCGTTTCGACTGCCGACCATCCGTTTTCCGCCTTCTGCTCGCTACTCGCTGCCCGCTACTTCCCACCCATGTCCCTCCACACCCGCTTGTCTCCTCAAGAGCCAAGCCCGTTGACTTGGCGTTTCCCCGGCGCTCGGGCTTCCTGCCCCCCGGAGCCTAACCCCGCCCCATGTCCCTCCACGCCCTCGATCTCGCCGTCATCGCGCTCTACTTCGTCGTGATCGCCGGCATCGGCGCCTGGGCGACGCGCGGGCCGAAGACCGCGGAGCGCTACTTCGTCGCGGGCCGCAACATCCCGATGTGGGCCGTCGCCTTCACCATCATGGCGACGATCATCAGCACGGGCACGTTTGTTGGCCATCCCGGCACCGCCTACCAGAAGGGCCTCATCCTCCTCGTGCCGCACCTGCTCGTGCCGTTTGTGCTGCTGGTCGTGGCCAAGGTCGTCGTGCCATTCTACCGGCGCGTGGTGAAGATGAGCGCCTACGAATACATCGGGCAGCGCTTCGGGCTCGGCGGACGCTTCTACACGTCGTTCGGCTTTCTCGCCGACCGCATCTTTGACCTCGGCGTCACGCTCGTCACCACCGCCCTCGCGATCAACGTGCTCACGGGCTGGGAACTCAAGACGGTGATCCTCGGCGTCGGCGTGTTCACGATCCTCTACACGATGATCGGCGGCATGGAGGCCGTCGTGTGGACTGATGTCGTGCAGGGTGTCGTGCTGATGATCGGCGGGCTCTTCGTGCTCGGGCGGCTGATGTTTGCGCCCGAGGCGGGCGCGCCGTTCGCGGTCGTCGGCGAGACGTGGCGAGCCGGCAAACTCACGCTCGGCTCGTGGGACTTGTCATGGAAGACCTTCACCGATCCCGCGCTCACGACCACGTGGCTCTTCTGCCTCGCCTACGCCGTGCAGTGGACGCGTCGCTACGCCACCGACCAGCACATCGTGCAACGCTACCTCGTCGCCAAGTCCGACGAGGCCGCGAGCCGCGCCGCCTTCGTGAGCGCGCTGCTGTGCGTGCCGGTGTTTGTCGTGTTCATGTTCGCCGGCGCGTGCCTCGCTGGCTTCTTCTCGCTCGCCAACGTCCCGCCGCCGCCCGTCGCCGACAGCGCGATGCCCTACTTCCTGGCCAACTTCATGCCCGTCGGCCTGCTCGGACTCGTCGTCGCCGCCATCCTTGCCGCCGCGATGTCCACCGTCAGCGCCGACCTCAGCAGCGTGGGCACCGTGCTGACGACGGACTATTTTCTCCACTTCAAGCCCGACGCCTCCGACCGCGCGCGCCTCCTCTGCGGCCGCCTGATGATCGCCGGCGGCGGCGCGCTTACGGTGATCGCCGCGTGGCTGCTGCTGCCGGAGAAAGGCTCCGCGCCGTTGATGGAGCGCGTGATCCTCATCGCGTCGATTCTCTCGGGCGGCACGCTCGGGCTCTTCTGCCTCGGCTTCCTCACGACCACCGCCACGCGCCAAGGCTGCTACGTCGGCATGGCCTGCTGCCTCGTCTACACCGCCTGGGCGATCCTCACGCGCGCGCCAAAGCCGACGATCGATCTCGGCTTCAATTTCCCGCTCAACCCGATCCTCATCGGCGTCGGCGGCCACCTCGTGCTCTTCGGCACCGGCTGGCTCGCGAGCAAGGCGCTCGGCGGGCACCGGCCGGAGGAAGTGGAGCGGCTGACGATTTATGGGCTGCGAAAAGCCGCACGAACAACGTGAACGTTGACGCAGCTAACCGCTAAGCACGGCTTCCAAACCAATGTTTCAATGGAGCGAGTCGGATTTCACTGAGTTCTTCGGAACCGTGGCTTCATTCGATGAAGACGGGCACTGCTACACATTTGAACTTCATCGGAGCGATTTGCGCCTAGAAGTCGCGCTTTTCGATTTGGCGGGAGCTGTCTACGTGAGCCTTTTCCACAAGGACTTGCCGGCAGCACTGTTCACGATTTGCCGCGAGGAATGCACTCACGCGCACATAACGTCAGGCCCCGACGAGCGACGTTACTTCGAGGCCGGCGCTCCAGAGGAACGCGTGACAAACATGGGCATACCTCCCGTGCTCTCGCGGGGCGTGCGCGTCTATCTTGAGCCGCAGTTTCATGTGGAGTTGATCGAGCCACGACATGACTACCCCTAACATCCTCCTCGTCATCGCCGACGACTTCGGTGCGCACCAACTCGGCTGCACGTCGGGGGGCGCCGGGTATTTCCAGACGCCGCGGCTCGATCAGCTCGCGGCGGAGGGCGTGCGGTTCGCGCGGGCCTACGCGACGGCGCCCGTGTGCTCACCGTCGCGCGCGAGCCTCTACACGGGGCTGCACCCAGCGCGCCTGCACCTCACGGAGTTCATCCCCGGCAGCATCGTGCGCAACCCCCCGCTCCTCGAGCCACCGTGGCAGCGCGGCCTGCCCGTTGCCATCGACACGCTTGGCGACGTGCTGCGCCGGCACGGCTACGCGACGGGGCATTTCGGCAAGTGGCACCTCGCGCCCGACTACCACTACGCGCCGGGCCGGCCGATGGACCCGGAGTCGCAGGGCTTCGACGAGGTCTTCGTCACGCGCAAGCCCGCGCCCGGCGCCGATCCCGAGCGCGACCCGCACCACATCGAGGCGCTTACCGAACGGGCGATCGAGTTCTGCACGCGGCCGCGCGCTCAGCCGTTCCTCTGCGTCCTCGCGCACAACGCCGTCCACCGCCCCGAGCTCGCACCCGCCGCCGCGGTCGCCCGCCACGCCGCGCGCCCCGGCGCCGATCCGGAGGTGAACCGGCCCGGGTTCGCCGCGATGGTGGAGCAGCTCGACGCCGCGACCGGCCGGCTGCTCGACGCGCTGCGCCGCGCCGGCCGCGACCGCGACACGCTCGTTGTCTTCACCGCCGACCACGGCCCGCTGGCGCCGAGCGACGCGCGCAAGCCCCTGCGCGGCGCCAAGGCCGATCTCTACGAGGGCGGCCTGCGCGTGCCGCTGCTCCTGCGCTGGCCCGGCCACATCCCCGCCGGCGCCGTGCGCGACGCGCCCGTGAGCGGCGCGGATCTTTTTCCGACGTTGCTCGCGGCCGCCGGCGCGGAGGCGGGCGAGGTCGACGGAGAAGATCTCTGGCCGGTGGTTGAAGGCCACGTCGCGCAGGCCGTGCATGCGGCGCTGCACTGGCACTACCCCCATTATCACCATCTGGGCCGCGGCCCCTGCGGCGCGATTCTGCGGGGCGACTACAAGTTGATCGAATGGTTTGGCCCTGCGCCGCGCACGGAGTTGTTCAACCTCGCCGCCGATCCC
>JANOCA010000468.1:0-2116 GCA_031411915.1 Opitutaceae bacterium | reverse complement strand
CGCGGCCTCGACAAGCGCGCGCCCCTCGCCGCCTACGGCCCGAATGGCTACGAATACATCGAGGCCCGCACCGTCCTCGACATCAACGGCACCTACCAGCTGACGAAGCGCCTGTCCCTCGTCGCCAGCGCCAACAACATCCTGAACAAGCCGTATCGTTTCCTGCGTTACGGCGACCAGACGCCCGCCTACGCCAAGCTCTACGCCGAGCAGGAATACGGCATGCAGATGGCCATCGGCCTGCGCGGGTCGTTCTGAGCCATCATTCAAACTCGGCGGGCCGGCGGAGCCTCGCGCCCGCCCGCGCGCCGCGAAGGCGACATCGCGTGCGCCGGAATTCCGTTCGAACGCCGCGCCCGTCGCGGAAGAAGCTCGCCGACGAACGCCACGTGCCCGCCTACATCGTCTTCCGCGACACGACGCTCCGCGCGATGGCGCACCACCACTACCCTGCAACGCTCGCCGAGATGGAGTGGCGTCTGAGTAGACAGCCCGCTCGCGGGCGCTCTGGCGATTACGGACAAGCGCCCGCAAGCGGGCTGACCTACCCAACGGCTCGTCCCCGCCCGTAGGCCAGCGCGCTTGCGTGCGTCTCATCCACATCGCAATCTCACGCCCCGTGAAACCGCCCCGCGGCTACGAATCTCTCCGTCGCTACCGCGTCACGATTCCACACGCCTCCTATTTTCTGACGCTCTGCACCCACGCTCGCGCTGCCGGCCTGAATCGACCCGACACCGCCGCCACCATCAAGGAACAGATTTGCGCGCTGGAAAGCGACGCAGTGTTCACTCTTCAGGCGGCGGTCATCATGCCCGATCACCTTCATCGCCTCGGCCTCGTCACCGGTCAGCTCACCGTCGGACAAATGGTCGGGCGCCTGAAGGCCAAGACTCGTCCGGCACTTCTAACAGTCGGCCTGCGCTGGCAGGGAAATTTCTTCGAGCACCGCCTGCGCCCCGATGATCCGCGCGAGGACGTGCTGCGCTACCTGTTCCTCAATCCGTATCGCGCACGCCTGCTGCCTCCGACCGAAGCCTACCCGTGGTTCTGGCTCGGCCCGACCGAAGCCGCGTGGTTTCAGCCCGCGCTCGACGACGACCGCCCCTTCCCGGTGTGGCTGGAGTAGGTCAGCTCGCTTGCGAGCGCCTTCCTCGAATTCGGATGATCGCCCGCAAGCGGGCTGGCCTACCTGCGGTCGCTGTCGCCCATAGGCGTCCGTAGGCCAGAGCGCTTGCGCGCGCCGGCTCGCGCGTTTCAACTCACGCCGCCATGACCTCCGCCGACGACTCCATGCTCGCGACGCTCAGCCGCATCGGCACGATCGCGCCGGAGGTGATCGAGCTGTTCGACTACCTTGAGGACACGCCGCTCTGGATGAAGGACGAGGCCGGCCACTACGAGTGGGTCAATGTCTCCTTCCTCCTGAACTTCGGCGTGAAGACCCGCGCTGAGATCATCGGCCGCACGGACTACGATTTTTGCACCGAAGTGCTCGCCAGCCAGTATCGCATCGACGACGAGCGCGTGCTGCGCGGCGAGCGCATCCTCTCCCGCGTCGAGCTCGTCGGCCGCTTCAACCACACCGCGCGCTGGTGCGTCACGTCCAAGGTCCCGCTGCGCGATGCCAAGGGCCGCATCGTCGGCACCGCCGGCGTCACACGCCCGCTCGCCGCGCGCGAGGCCACCGCGCCCGGCACGCCCACCGGGTCGCCGCTCAGCACCGCGATTCGCTTCATCAGCCAGAACTTCGCCGACCGCATCACCAACGAGGATCTCGCGAAGGCCTGCGGGCTCTCGGTGCGCGCGTTTGAGCGGCAGTTCCAGGCGGCCTACAACACCTCGCCGCACGACTACATCCGCCAGCTCCGCGTGCGGATGAGCTGCACCGCCCTCGTCTTCTCGCGCAAATCGCTCGCCGAGGTCGCGACCGAGTTCGGCTTCGCCGACCAGAGCCATTTCACGAAGGAGTTCCGGAAATTCATGGCCGAGACGCCCCGCTCCTACCGCAGCCGCTTCCAGCCCCCGCGGTGACGGGGCTGAAGATTCGTAGTGGCGGGCGTCCCTGCCCGCCAGTTCAGGACGTGCGATTCAAACCTCGGCGGGCAGGGACGCC
>JANOCA010000467.1:0-18525 GCA_031411915.1 Opitutaceae bacterium | reverse complement strand
GCGTCGATCAGGTATTGCTTGTCGAAAAGATTCTCGGCGCGCGCGGTGATTTCCCATTTTCCCTTGGGCGAGCGCCAGCCGGCGCGGATGTTGGCGACGCCGTAGCCGGACTGCCGCAGGCCGTAGCCGAAGGAGGCGTTGTTATCCTCGAAGTAGTGCCGGGACTTGTAGCTCCAGATCGGGGTGACGAAGAACTGGCCGGCATCCGCGACCGGAAGCGTGAACGTGCCGCCGAGCGACAGCGTGCGGCGCGGCGTGAGCCGGAAGGTGAAGCCGGCGTATTGCTGGCGCGCGCCGTTGTCGCCCTTGTCGTCGAAGGTGGCGCTGGTGACCGCGACGTTGGCGAAGAGGCTGGTGTTGTCCGCGACGCGGCCCTGCACGCCGGCCTCGAGGCCGCGGCCGGTGGCGTTGCCGGCATCGAGCGTGGTGAAGCGGCCGAGGCTCTGCACGGTCGTCTGGAAATGCGCGTAGTCGTAGTGAAACGCGGAGGCGTTCCACTGCACGCGGCCCGCGGCGAGCGAGCCCTTGAGGCCGGCCTCGTAGTTCATCACGGTTTCCTCGCGGACGTTGGTGGTCGTGGTGGAGTCGAGGAGCAGCGTGCGGGGGCGGTGGCCGCGGGAGACACTCGCGTAGGCGTTGAGTGTTTTCGAAAACTGGTAGCGGCCAATCAGGCGGCCGTCCCACGACGTGGCGGAGGCGGAGGCCTCGCGTTTTCCGCCCGAGGGCAGGTAGGGATAGCCGGGGATCGAGTTGACGATGAAGCCGAGGGTCTGGAACGCAGGGTCGTTGCGCACCTCGTAACCGGAGGTGATCTTCTCGCGCGTGAGGCGGAGTCCGGCAGTGAACTCGAGCCGGTCGGTCGCGCGCCACGTGCCGTCGAGAAACACGTCGACGGCGCGCGTGCGGCCGGACTGCGTGTATTCGTCGGTGCGCGAGGGCCGGAGCGGTGCGCCGGCGAGCCCGGCGATCGGGCGGAGCGCGGCGGGCAGGCCGGGCGTGGCGAAGCCGGCGAACGTGGCCGGCAGCGTGGCCTGCGGCACGAATGGACTCGCGGGCGGGACGAAGGCGTTGGCGAGCGTGGCCGGCAGGCCCGCGCCGATCAGGCCGTCGCGGAACTGGCCGGCGAGGAACGGCCAGAGCTGGCGCTCGTCCTGATAGAACGGCACCCGGCTCGCGCCGCTCTCGCTGAACCATCCCGCGCCTGCAAAACCGCTGAAACGGCCGCCGTCGGTGAAATTCACCCGCAGCTCCTGGCTGAGCTGCCGGCCGCGCGAATCCTCGGCGAACTCCAGCAGCGCGAGGCGCGAGCCATCGGCGTCGAAGTTCTCGTAGGAGTCGTATTGCCGCCAGCCGGTGATGCTGGTGAGCGAGACGTGCTTGGAAACCTCGTGCGCGACGATCGCGGTGACGCCGCCGACCGTGCGATCGATGCCGAGCTTTGACCCGCGATTCAGCTCGGCGGCGCCGAACGGGCTCGTGCTGCCGCGCGAGTTCGGGATCACCCCGCTGATGAAGGCGACGCCGGGCGGGGTGTCGTGCTGCCAGTTGATGAGCAGGTCGGCGGTCGTCGCGGCGGTGGGCTGCCAGCGCAGTGCGCCGCGGAGCGCGAGCGTCTCCTTGCCGTTGAGCGTCGAGCCGTCGGCCAGATTGTCGATCACGCCATCGTGCTCGCGGTAGGCGAAGGCGAAGCGCGCGAAGAGCGCGTCCTTGGCGAGCACGGTGTTAGCGTGGCCGGAGGCGCGGCGCTCGCTGTAGTCGCCGAAGCCGAGCGAGAGTTCGCCGGAGGACGCGTTCTTCGCCTTGTTCTGCACGAGCGAGATCGCGCCAATCTCGGCGCCGCGGCCGAAGAGCGTGCCTTGCGGGCCTTTCAGCACCTCGACGCGTTCAAGGTCGAACAGCTCGACGACGCTCGCGCGCGAGCGGCCGATCGAGACGCCGTCCTGGAAAATCGAGATGCGGGTCTCGGCGCGCGGATCTCCGCTGTCGGTGGTGATGCCGCGGATGTTGATGCCGGGATTGTTGGGCGACTGCTCCTGGATGAAGAGCCCGGGCACGAGCGGCGCGAGGGACTTGAAATCGCTCACGCCAGCGCGCTCCAGAAACGAGCCAGTGTAAACCGTGATGGGCACGGGCACGTCGGCGACGGACTGGATGCGCTTCTGCGCGGAGACGTTGAACGCCTCGAGCTGGACAACACCTTGCGCGGAAAGCGCGGCGGGGAGAAGCGCGAGCAGTGTCGCACGACGGAGGATGGAGCGGGGATGCGGGGTGGTTTTCATGGGGAAAGGAGGGCGGTGGTGGTTTGGATCTTCGTTGCGACGGGATCGGCGGCGCGCGTCGCGGAGCCGCAGGTGCCGCGGCAGTTGGCGGCGTGGGCCGGATCGAGGCGGAGCGGGCACGTCGCGCACGAGGCACGCTTATTCGCCCGCGGGACGACGGGACGCAAGGGCGCATAGTCGGCGAGCCACGCCGGACCGGGACCCTCGCCGCGGTTGGAGGTGTCCTTCCGGTGGCTGATGCCGGTAGCGCGTTCGATCAGCCACTCGGCATGGTTCCAAAAGCGGATGCGCTCGAGCAGCGGGTTCACGAGATTCGTGACCGGGCAGTAGAACGTGTTCTTTGGATCGGAGTGATGCAGCGCGTGCTGCTTGGGTGTGAGCAGCACGCCGATGTCCTGGAAGAACGAAACGATGCGGCCGTTCTCCTTGCGCGTCTGGTGCGACCATTTGTGAACTTGGTTCGCGTTGGCCGACACGAAGGCGAACAGCCAGATGTGCCACGTGAGGAAATCGAACCACCACGCCACGCCAACCAGCGCCGCACTGAGCAGCAGCAGGTCGCGCGAGCTTTGCCACCAGCTCAGTTTCGTGAAGAAACGCGGCAGGTGGTGGTGCACGATGTTGGGCCGGATGACGAGCGGGCCGATGACGGGAGTATCGGGGGAGCCGTAGGCATCCTCGAGCCAGTGGATGACGCCGGCGACGAAATCGGCGAGCATCACGACGCCGAGGGCCTGGGCGAGGGAGAGGAAGAGCGAACGCATGGCTGGATTTGGGTTGAGCGCGCCGGACGTGGAATCCGGTGCGCCGCCATCGTAGCCGAGAAGCCGATGCGGGCGTTAGTCGATAAACCTGATGGCGCGTATCGCTAAAAACGATGGCCGCCCGGAGCCGGCAGCCCGCGGCGCGCGCTCAGGTCGCGAGCAGCGGCATCGGCACGTCGAGCACGGCGGCGATGGCGCGGAGCAGCTCGGCCTCGGCCGGGCCGAGCTGGCCGTCCGCTGCGGCGACGTGCGCGGCGGCCGTGAGGGTGCGCTGCTTGATCGGCGGGCTTGCGCCCGCGAGGCGATCGAGCGCGGTGTCGAGCGCAGCGAAACTATCGTCCGAAGCGGGAGCGAAATGAAACTCCGTGTCCGTGCGTTGCAGTTGCGCGAGGCCGGCGGCGAAGGCGCGCTCGGCTCCGGCCGCATCGGCGGCGGCGCTGCGCGCGACGGCGGAGAGCACGGTGGAGATTTCGCCCGCGACCGCGTGGAACGCATGGTAGCGCACCACCGCGCTGCTGGGGGTGCGGCTGAGCGCGAGCGTGCGGATGAGCAGTTTTTGCAGCGCGAACTCGAAGGCCGACACCGCGCCATCGGCATGCACGAGCTCGTCGAGCGTGCCGAGAAAAGCATCAAGGGCCTCGGCCGGGAGCTGCCGCAGCGCGGGCAGCGCGATTTGCAGGAGCGGGAGCTTGTGCTCGCCGCGAAGCCGCTGGAGCGAGGACTCGAACTCATCCAGGCTCCGCAATGTCTCCCCGCCTTCACGGGTGCCGACGATGTTACGCTGCTGGGCGCGCACCGCGGGATCGGAGTCGAGGAGGAGGCCGTAGGCGAGGAGGCGCGCCTCGCGCGGCGTCTGCGCGGCGAGCCGCAGGCGATCCGGCGTGGAGTCGAGCAGGGTGTGCGCGTGCTCGATCGATTCGGGGGTCAGTGAGCCGATCGCGGCGATGGCGGCGGCGGGTGTCACGGGCAGCCGCGGCGGGGTCGCGCGGCTCGGGGCGAGGCCCGCGCTGACAAACGACTCCCTCTCCACATCGACCACCTCGGGCGGCTCGAAGAACTTGCCATCGAACCGGGGATCGATCGCGCGGATGCGCTCGTCGAGCGGCGGATGGGTGGCCCAGAGGCCGCCAAAATTGGAACGGAATCCCTGCGCGAAAAAGAAATGCCCGATCGCCGCGCTCTTCGACGATTCCATGGTGGAGCCGAGCGCATAGCCGCCGATTTTTTTGAGCGCGCCGGAGAGGCCCGAGGCATTGCGGGTGAACTGCACGGCCGACGCGTCCGCGAGAAACTCCCGCTGCCGCGACACTGCGGCCTGGATGACGCGCCCGAAGAAATAGCCGACGTAGCCGATGATGAACAGCGCCACGCCCGCGCCGATGAGCACGATGATGAGGCCGCCGCCGTTCTTGTCGCGACTGCCGCCGCGGATGCGCGTGTGTCGCAGGCCCCAGAGCAGCCCGCGCCCGGCGAGCCCAACCACAAGGATGCCGAAGACCGTGGCGGCGATGCGGAGGTTGAGCCGCATGTCGCCGTTGAGGATGTGGCTGAACTCATGGCCGATCACGCCCTGCAGTTCCTCGCGGTTCAGCTTTTCCAGCGTGCCGCGCGTGACGGCCACCGCGGCGTCGGCCGTCGTGAGCCCGGCTGCGAAGGCGTTGATCCCGGGCTCGTCGTCCATCACGAACACCGCGGGCATCGGCACGCCCGAGGCGATGGCCATCTCCTCGACGACGTTCAGCAGGCGCCGCTCCTTCAGCTCGATCGTATGCGGATCGACGCGGCGGCCGCCGACGCTCTCCGCGACGGCGCTGCCGCCCGCGGAGAACGAGAGCCACTTGAACAGAGACGCGAATCCGACCACGAGCAGCGTCCCGCCGGCGACAAGCCCGAGCACGTCCGGTTGCCAGAGCTGCAGCGCCTGCGATCGCGGATCGAGGCTGCCGTGGATCGCGCGGGCGGGCGTCTCCTCGCCGGCGTATTGCAGCAGGAAGATCGCCGCGAAATACGCCACCGCGATCATGCCGATCACGGCGAGCATGAACAGCGCGAGCAGACGCGAGGTGCGCTGCTTGGCGCGGGCCTGGGCCTCGAAGAAATCCATGCCGTGCGGTGGGACGGCGGCGCGCGGCGGGCGCCGCTACTTGATCGCGCGCACGAAGAGCGGCGTGCTGCCCTCGTGCCGCCCGTCGATTGCCAGATCGATCGCGTATTCGCCGAAGGTGTCGATCTTCATGCCCGCGATGTTGGCCACGACCTGGATCGTGTTGGTGAGGGCGTCGGGCGGCATGGCGACGTTGATCGTCAGCTCCATCGGCGCGAGCACGGCCTTGCCGTCGTCGTCGCAGATGGTGAGGCGCAGTTGCTTCTGCCCGGCCTCGGCCTTGTCGAAGCGCAGCTTCACGGCGAGGCAGCAGTGAGGGTGCACGGCCGGGACCTGGCGCGCAAAGATGGAGTCGAACAGGCCGACGACGCTCAACTTGCCGCCGTAGTCGGCGGCGAAGTCGCAGAGGGTGAGAACTTCGATTTTCAAAGGATCTTTCTTAGGTGAAGCTGACCTTGGGGGCGTTGCGCTCCGTGGGGTCCTCGATCTTGAAGAGCTCCGCGGGCAGGAAGCCGAGCATGCCGGCGAAGACCACGGCGGGGAACGTCTCGCGCGAGGTGTTGTAGGTCATCACGCTGTCGTTGTAGGCCTGCCGGGCGAAGGAGACCTTGTTTTCCGTGGAGGTCAGCTCCTCGGTGAGCTGCATCATGTTCTGGTTGGCCTTGAGATCCGGATACTGCTCGGAGACCACCATGAGCCGCGAGAGGGCGCCGCCGAGGCCGGCCTCGGCGGACATGAGGCCCTTCATGGCGTTGGCGTCGGCGGGATTGGCGGCGGCGGCCTGCGAGGCGGCGTGGGCGATGTTGCGGGCCTTGATGACGGCCTCGAGGGTGGAGCTCTCGTGCTTCATGTAGCCCTTGGCGACCTCCACGAGGTTCGGGATGAGATCGTAGCGGCGCTTCAGCTGCACATCGATCTGGGCGAAGGCGTTTTTGAAACGGTTCCGCAGCTCGACGAGCTTATTGTAGATGCCGACGACCCACATGACCAGGATCAGGGCGAGGGCGCCGAGCGCGATAAGAACGATGAGGGCAATGCTCATGGTGAGTTTTGTTTTTGGTCCCGGACACGGGACGGGCGCAGTGTGGGGTGCGCGGAGGCTCGCGCGAGCCGGAACTGGTTACAACGCGGTTGATTGTTTCCAGCATGGCGGCCAACGTGCGCACAGTGAGGAGATGTGGCAAATTTTCGGCGGCTTGGCTCTTGGTGTCGCTCGGTGCGGCGCGGGCTTGGGGCGCGGCTGCGCCGGCTTTGCCGCCGCTGAGCCTGCCGGCGCCGCTCACGGGCAACGCAGCGGTGACCGGTTCGGCGACCGCAGCGGTCGCGCTGGCCGCGGCGGAGCGAGCCCATGATCTCGGCCTGCCCTCGCTCGCGGCGGATCTTTACCGGGATATCCTGGGCACCCCCGGGGCGGACCCCACCGCGGTGAGCCTTGCGCTCGCCACCGCGCTGCTTGATGCGGGGCGCGCGACGGAAGCCGAGCCGGCGCTCGAGGCGATCCCCGAGCCGCGTGGAGCGGCCTGGCGGTTGCGGAGCGGCCTGGCGGCGTTGCTTCTGCGCAAGCGCAGCGAGGCGCAGGCGCACTGGGACGCCATCAAGGCCGAAGAAGTGCCGGAGGCAGACCGGGCATGGTATGCGTTCTTCACGGGTGCGCTCTATGATACGGCGACGCCGCGTGATGAGCGCCGCGCGAATCAGTTTTATGTGCAAGCCGAACTCTCGGCTCCCACAGAGATCGCGCGTGCCCGGTTCCAACTCGCGGGCGAGCAGGTGCGCCTGCGGCTTTTCAACCGGCCGAGCGATGATGCCCTTAAACAGACGCGCGAGACGGCGGAGCGTTTTCGAGGCAGCGTGGTGGGCTACAATGCCGCACGGTATCATGCCGTGATGCTCGCGGCGGCAGGCCAGACTTCCGAGGCGGTGGAGAGCTTGCAGCGTGTGCTGGTCGCCATTCCTGCGCAGGAACGCGCGTCGCGCGACGAGTTGCGCTTCATGCTCGGCCTCATCGGTGATCGTGGGCGCGGGGGCGCGGGGCGGAACGCGCTCCAGCAACTGCTGGAGTCCGGCCAGAAACCCGAGCGCCAGCGGCAGGCGCTCCAACTACTCGCCGAGGCGTCGCGGGCCGAGCCGTTGCGCAAGGCATTTCAGGCCGACCTCGACAAACTGATCGCAGCGCGCCCGCCGCACCCAATTTTGGAGAGCCTGTGGTTCACGCGCGCGCAATTCGCGCTCGGCGACAAGGACTATGCGCGCGCCGAGGCGGATGCGGGCGCGCTGCTCAGGGAGTTTCCGCTTTCGGCGCTGCGCCTGCACGTGCTGGGCGTGCTCACCCAGTCGGCGTGGGAGCAGCAGCGCTACCGGCTTGCGGCGGACTATGCGCGGCGCGCCCGCAACGATGTGGCGGGTGGCGCGGCCGCGCAGATGTCGGCCCGCGTGCGCATCGACCTCGGCGTGCTCGAAGCGGAGGCATCCTTCCGGGCCGGTGATTTCCGCAACGCCGCCGAGGCATTGGCGGCCGTGCTGCGCGACCGGCGGGCGGAGCTCGAGCCGCAGCGGATCTCGGAGCTGATGTTTTTGCGCGTGCTCGCTGAGATCCGCGCGGCTTCCAGCGAAGCGCCGCGCGTGCTCGACGAACTCGCGCGGGATCCGGCCTTCGAAGTCACGGGACGCTGGCAGGCGGAGTGGGAGCTGGCGCGGGCGTTGCAGTTGCAGGGCGGGGCCGGAGCGAAGGAAGCGCTGGCGCGCGTGCAGGCGCTGCTGGCCGCGCCGGAAGCCGAGCGCGGTTCTCTTCCGCCCGATCTGCGCGCGCGCATGATGTGGCTGCATGCGCAGCTGGCGTTCGACAACGGCGAGGCTGAGCCGACCGTGCGGCTCGTCGATGCGTTGCTGGCCGCGTCGTTGGACGTGGACGCGAAGCTCAAAGACGAAATCGCGTCGCGGGCGATGCTGCTGAAGGTGAGGGCGGAATTCGCGCAGAAAGCCGAAGCGGCGGCGCTCGCGACGCTGGAGCGAGTGCGGGTGGGGTATGCGAAGACCGATGCCGCCGCGTCCTCCTACCTGATTGAGGCCGAGCACTACGCAGCCCAGGACAAGATCGGCGAGGCGCGGCGCGCGCTGATCGGGCTGACCGACAACGCCGACTACCGGGCGGGCCCCTACGCGCCATATGCTCTCTATCGACTCGCATTGCTCTCCGAGCGGCTGGGCAGCGAGGAGAATCTCAAGGAAGCCAACCGCCGGATCGAGGAGCTGATCGAGGTGACGGAAAAATCGGGCGGCGACCACGAGCTGGTTTTTGCGGCGCGGCTCAAGCAGGGCGAAATTTTCACCACGCGCAACGACCTGCCCGCGGCGCAGCGCGCCTACGAATACCTCGTGAACAATTATGCGCGGCGCCCCGATGTGGTCTATGCGCAGCTCGCGCTCGCCAAGTGCCACAACGCCCAGTCCGCCACCGATCCGGATCGCGTGCATACGAATTCCGCTCGTCTGCTCTTCGAGCAGCTGCGTGATCGCGTCGATGCGCCGCTCGATGTGCGCGTGGAGGCGGGCTACAACCTCGGCGGCATCCTGCTGCGTGAGGGCAGAATCGCCGAGGCCGTGCTCGTGTGGTGGCGGGACGTCGTCGTTGCGTTCCCGATCGATACCGCCAAGCCGGTGGAGCAGGGAGCAACGCGACTTTACTGGATCGCACGGACCTTGTGCGATGTCGGCGAGGCGTGTGAGAAACTGGGGCGCTGGGATGAGGCCAAGCGCAGCTATCAATTGGTCCTCGAAAAGAAACTGCCCTATGGCGATGCCATCGCGCGCGCGCGCCTGCAACAGCTTGGCATGGAGCCGGGAAAGACCGGGCCATGAAAACGGCGCTTTCGGGTTTGCGGCGAGCCGCGTAACACCAAGTCTCCGCGCGATGCTTGGTTTCGATTTCACGCTTCTGGCGAAAGGCGGTCCCATGCTGTGGGTGCTGGCCGGCCTTGCGCTGCTCGGCGTGATGCTCGTCGTGGAGCGCATTCTCTACCTGCACCGCGGGCAGATTCGCGCCAAGGCATTCGTCGAGGGCGTCCGCAACATCCTTGAGAAGCGCCGCCTCGTGGAGGCGGTTACGGTCTGCGAGGAGACGCCGGGGCCGGTCGCCGCGGTGGTCAAGGCCGCGCTCCTTCATGCCGGTGATTCCCCGGAGACGATGCGATTCCATGTGCAGGAGGCGGGCATCGTGGAATTGCCCGCGCTCGAGCGCCGCCTCGGCGCGATCGCCGCGGTGGCTCAGGTCGCGCCGCTGGTCGGCCTGCTGGGCACGGCGCTCGGCATGATCACCACGTTCCGCGCGTTTGAGCAGGGCGGAAACTACGCGATGGCCGGGGCCTTGTCCGCCGGCATGTGGCAGGCGATCATCGTCTCGGCGGCGAGCCTGATGCTCGCGATTCCTGCGCATCTGGCGTATCACTTCCTCTCGGCGCGGGTGCGCGCGATCGTCCGTGACATGGAGTGGTCCGGCAACGAGATCATGCGCTATCTGCAGACCGAGTTTCGTCACAGCGCCGAGCCGAAAAAATGATAGCGCGCCCGCTCGAACTCGCTTCCCGCCTGCGGCCCGAGCCGCGGAATCTCGACTGGCTGTTCTTTGTGAACGCCGGCTTGATCGTGATGTTTTTCTCGCTGTTCGGATCGCGTTTCGTGCTGGCCCCAGGCCTGCCCGTGTCCTTCCGCCTTCCAGCCGTGGCCGGGGCCGAGGCCAGCGCCAAAGCGCCCACCCATGTAATAAGCGTGGTGGACGCAGGCCAGGTTTTTACGAGTGACGGCCTGCGCAAGCTGGCGGATTTGCGCGAATGGCTCCTCCGGCAGGCGAAAGGGACCAAGACGCCGCTGCTGCTGGTGCGCGGCGGAGCCGACATGCCGATGGCCGTGCTCACGGAGATTTCGAGCGCGGCCTCCGCGGCGGGCTTCGAGGTGCTGCTGGCCGCGAGCGAGGCGGAACCGCGGGCGAGGGAAGGGGGGCGGTGAAATGCCGACCCCGGCCCACCAGGGTGAGGCGCGGCGCTGGCTAATCGCCGGGATAGTTTCGCTAGCGACGATTGCCGGCGTAGCACTGCTGTTCCGGGCTCCTGCGCCGGCCGAGCCACTGCGAATGACGGTCGTGGGCAAGCCCCTCGTCGAAGTAGCGCGCCCGGGCCCGGCGGACGAACTGCTCCGTCAGGAGACGGAGTTGCGCGATCTAAGGCCGCTTTTCCTGCCGACGAACCGCAACGCCGGGTTGCGCGAGCCGCGCCGCGAACCAGGGCGGACTCTGCTCGGCGACGAAGCCCAGGAACTGAAATTCACGGAGGCGGAACTCCACATGGAGCGCGACCTGCCGCCGATCGTGACGCTCAATGGCCGGGCTCTCGACAAGGCGGAGCCCGTCGACGCTCTCGGTTTCGACACGGACTTGGCGACACTGGCGGGCTTCGGCCGCAAACCCGCGGTTGAGGAGGCCGTGTCCCCCCGGGGCGGATTTGTGGAGATCGTTGCCCTGCGCGATGGGACGCGGGTGCTGGTCGACGTGCTGCCTTCGGCGAATCGTCCGGCGACCGACAAGGCTTGGGGTCCATTGGAATTTCTCGCCGTCGTTGATTCCTCCGGGCTCACCAGTCCCTTGGTGCTGACCGACGGATCGCGGGTGGAGGAGGTCGATGCGCACTTCCGCCGATTCCTCACGCAAGATTTCCGGGTTGGGCGCCGTCTGACGCCCGGACTCTATCGGATCACAGTCGCGCCCTAGAATTTTGCGGAATTGGCCGAATTTGCTGTTGACGGTGCCAAAGCCGGGTAGCACGTTCGTCGGCTCTTTTCGTTTTTTGGCACTCCCTTGTTCTGCCCAGATAGCTCAGTTGGTAGAGCACCCCCTTGGTAAGGGGGAGGTCGACGGTTCGAATCCGTTTCTGGGCTCCAGGGTCAAAAAACACGTCAATCAGGCTTCTATGACGTTAAATTCCAGAGGTCGCATTTCCATCACCACCCAAACATCCGTCTCCCATGGCTAAAGGCACATTCGAACGCAAGAAACCGCACGTCAACGTTGGCACCATCGGCCACATTGACCACGGTAAGACGACCACGACCGCCTCGATCCTCGCGGTGCAGGCCCGCAAGGGTCTCGCTGAGGTCAAGGCCTACTCTGATATCGCCAAGGGCGGCACCGTCCGTGACGCGACCAAGACCGTCACCATCGCAGTGGCCCACGTCGAATACGAGACGGCCAAGCGCCACTACGCCCACGTTGATTGCCCCGGCCACGCCGACTTCGTGAAGAACATGATCACGGGCGCCGCGCAGATGGACGGTGGCATCCTCGTCGTCTCCGCTGCTGACGGCCCGATGCCGCAGACGAAGGAACACGTGTTGCTCGCCCGTCAGGTTGGCGTGCCGAAGCTCGTGGTTTTCCTTAACAAGGTCGACCTGATTGACGATCCGGATTTGCTCGAACTCGTTGAGGAGGAAATTCGCGATCTCCTCACGAAGTATCAATTCGACGGCAAGAACGCCAAGATCATCCGTGGCTCCGCCACCGCGGCCCTCGAGGGCAAGCCGGAAGGCGAGAAGGCCATCGGCGAGCTGATGGATGCAATCGACAGCGAGATTGCCGAGCCCGTCCGCGAGATGGACAAGCCCTTCCTCATGTCCGTCGAGGACGTGTTCTCGATCACCGGCCGCGGCACCGTGGCGACGGGTCGTATCGAGCGTGGCGTCGTCAAGGTCAACGAAGCTGTCGAGATCATCGGCCTCAAGGATACCACGACCTCCGTTGTGACCGGCATCGAAATGTTCCGCAAGCTGCTCGATAGCGGCCAGGCGGGCGACAACGTCGGCATTCTTCTCCGCGGTATCGACAAGGAAGGCATTCAGCGCGGCCAGGTCCTCGCCGCCCCGAAGAGCATCACCCCGCACAAGAAGGCCAAGGCCGAAATCTACGTCCTCTCCAAGGACGAGGGTGGCCGCCACACGCCGTTCTTCACGGGCTACCGTCCCCAGTTCTACTTCCGCACGACGGACGTGACCGGAATCGTGAACCTCCCGAAAGGCATCGAGATGATCATGCCCGGTGACAACATCACCGTGGACATCGACCTCATCGTGCCGATCGCGATGGAGAAGACCCAGAAGTTCGCCATCCGCGAAGGCGGCCGCACCATCGGTGCCGGTCGTATCACCGAGATCGTGGAGTAAGCGTCTCTCTCAATCTCCAACGGCGACTCTCGCCGAGGCCCCGTGTGGGGCCTCGGCTGCGTCGTCTAAAGGACTAAAAAACAGGCGCGTAGCTCAATTGGTAGAGTAGCGGTCTCCAAAACCGTTGGTTGGGGGTTCGATTCCCTCCGCGCCTGCCAGCAATCTTTCGCATGAAAAACCCTTTCCGCGCCATCCGCATCTTCGCCGGTGAAACTTGGGACGAGCTGCTGAAGTGCCAGTGGCCCACCAAGACCGAACTGCGTGATTCCACGATCGTGGTCGTCGTCGCGGCCATCATCCTCGGCATTTTCACCAGCATCAGCGACTTTTCCCTCTACCAGGTTGTGGATCTGTTCACCTCGATGGTGAGCTGACCCCCGCGGCCCCCTCGCACCATGCCCGCTTCAACGATCGCTCCCGCCGGCGCCCAGTGGTTCGCGCTGCACACCCTCTCCGGCCAGGAGAACAAGGTGAAGACCTACATCGAGAAGTTCAAGAAGGCCGAGGAGCTTGATGACCACATCTTTGAGATTCTGTTGCCCACCGAGATCGTCTCCGAGGTGAAGGGTGGCAAGAAGTCCACCAAGGTCCGCAAACTCTACCCGGGCTACGTCTTCATCCAGGCGAAGCTCTACGGCGAGGACCAGAAGCTCATCAACAAGCCGTGGTATTTCGTCAAGGAGACGACCGGCGTCATCGGTTTCGTCGGCGGCGATCGTCCGGCGGCCCTCAGGCAGACGGAAATCGACGAGATCTACGCACGCATCGAGGCGGCCAACGGCAAGGAAGTGCCGAAGATTCAATACTCCGTCGGCGAGGACGTGAAGATCACCGATGGCGCATTCGCTTCCCTCACCGGCCGCATCGACGAAATCGATCCCGACCGCGGCAAGCTCAAGGTCTCCGTCTCGATCTTCGGGCGCTTCACGCCGGTCGAGCTCGAATACTGGCAGGTCCAGCGTTCCACCGAGTAATTTACATCCCGTCCGTCCCGAAAACTTTTCCACATGGCCAAGAAAATCCAAGGTTACATCCGCCTCCAGTTGCCCGCCGGCGCCGCGAATCCCGCGCCCCCGGTCGGCCCCGCACTCGGTGCGCAAGGCGTCAACATCATGGCGTTCTGCAAGGAGTTTAACGCCAAAACCAAGGACCAGAACGGCATGATCCTGCCGGTGGTCATCACGGTTTTCTCCGACAAGAGCTTCACCTTCATCCTCAAGTCGCCCCCGGCGTCGGTTCTCCTGAAGAAGGCCGCGAACATCGCCAGCGGCTCGGCCAAGCCCAACCAGGACAAGGTCGGCAAGGTCACCAAGAAGCAGCTCGCCGAGATCTGGAAGATCAAGAAGGCCGACATGAACGCCAACGACGAGGCGGCCGGCATCAAGATCATCGCCGGCACCGCCCGCAACATGGGCATCGAAGTCGTCGACTGAACTAAATTTTCAGGAGCGGGCTGGCTCGCGATTCGACGGCGGCGACGCCTTCCATCGTCGGCAAGCAGGTTCCTGTCTCAAACAACATCCCGCGGGAGGCCTTCCGGCCGTTTGCACCGCAAGGAGTCCACATGCCAAAGAAACCCAGCAAGCGTTACCAAGCCGCCGTCAAGGTGGCCGACCTCACGAAGGATTACCCGCTCAAGGAAGCGGTCGAGATCCTCGTGAAATTTCCCAAGACCAAGTTTGACGAGACCGTCGAGCTTTCCTTCCGCCTTGGCGTGGATGCCGCCTCCGGCGAGCAAAACGTCCGCGGCACCACGCCGCTCCCCAACGGTTCCGGCAAGAAGGTCCGCGTGATCGTCTTCACCGATGATGCGCCCAAGGCCCTCGCCGCCGGTGCCGACGAAGCCGGCATGGCCGAGCTCATGAAGAAGGTCAGCGATGGCTGGCTGGAATTCGACGTCGCGATCGCGACGACCGAAGCCATGAAGCAGGTCCGCACGCTCGCTCGCGTCCTCGGTCCCAAGGGCCTCATGCCGAATCCGAAGGCCGGCACCGTCACCGACGATGTCGCCGCCGGCATCAAAGCCGTCAAGGCCGGCCGCGTGGAGTTCAAGATGGACAAGACCGCCAACATCGGCGTCGGCGTCGGCAAGCGCTCGTTCACCGCCGCGCAGATTCTCGAGAATGCCGCCACGGTCCTCGAGGCCGTCGGCAAGTCCAAGCCCGCCACCTTCAAAGGCGGCGTCTTCATCAAGAGCGTCAGCATCTCCTCGAGCATGAGCCCGAGCGTGCGGATCGCTTCCACCGAATTCTCGAAATACTGAGGAGCCCGACCATGAGAGCCGAAAAAAAATACCTGATCGCCGAGGTCGACACCCACCTCAAGAAGTCCGACTACGTCATCCTGGCGAACTTCACCAAGGTCACCGTCGCCGACACCGCCGAGCTGCGCAAGCGCCTCGCCGCGGAGAAGGCCGAGTTCCACGTCGTCAAGAACAGCTCGCTCCGCGTCGCCGCCAAGGCGCTCGGCCTCCCCGAGTTTGAGTCCGCCCTGGCCGGCCCCACGGCCGTCGTCGTCGGCGGCAAGAATTCCGCGGGCGTCGCCAAGATCCTCAAGAAATTCTTCGAGGAAAAGCAGAAGCTCGAGATCAAGGTGGGTGTGCTCGACAAGAAGCTCATCAGCGCCGCCGATCTTGCGAAGATCGCGGATCTCCCGCCGTTCGATCAACTGCGCTCGCAGTTCCTCGGGCTCCTCAAGAGCAACGCCGCGGCCTTCGTCCGCGTGCTCGATGCCAAGGTCAAGAAGGAGCAGCCCGCTGCTCCGGCCGCCTGATAGTCCACTTTTAACCCATAACAATTTTTGCCGGCGCGCGGCGTTTCCGTCGCGCGCCGGTGAATCAGAAAATCCAACGGGGCAGGCTAGGGGATACGTCCCTTAAACGCGTTTCACTTTTCGAAACCGCTAACCGGCCCCAGGAGAAATCAACATGAGCACCGTTACCAAAGATCAAGTCATCGAGTGGCTGTCCGGCCAGTCGGTCATCGAACTCGCCGCGCTGGTCAAGGACCTCGAGGGCAAGTGGGGCGGTTCCGCCGCCGCTGCCGCCGGTCCCGCCGCCGGCCCTGCCGCCGGCCCGGCCGCTCCCGCCGCCGAGGCGCAGACCGAGTTCACCGTCATCCTCAAGGAAGCCGGCGCGAACAAGATTGGCGTCATCAAGGAAGTCCGCGCCATCACCGGCCTGGGCCTCAAGGAAGCCAAGGACCTCGTCGAAGGCGCCCCGAAGCCGGTCAAGGAGAACGCTCCGAAGGCCGAGGCCGAGGACATCAAGAAGAAGCTCGAGGCCGCTGGCGCCAAGGTCGAGCTCAAGTAATCCGACCGAAGCTTGGCGGTTTTCATCGCACAACTTCCGTTTTTCACGGGACAGGCCGCGGCAATTCGCGGCCTGTCCTTTGCCTTTTCGTTTTCTGTTCTTTCGTCCGTTGTCCGCCGCGCCCGCTGACCTGTTCCGCAGCGCTCTTCTCCTTCGTCTCGCAATCTCTACCGGGAAACTCCCATGGCCGATCGTCACCACACCGAACGCGTAAACTTCGGCAAGCTCCGCGAAGTGATCCAGCCGCCGAATCTCATCGAGATTCAAATCACGTCGTATCTCGACTTCCTGCAGAAGGGCACGCCCGAGAAGCAGCGCAAGCCGCAGGGCCTCGAGGCGGTCTTCCGCGAGGTGTTTCCCATCCTCAGCTACGACGAGCGCCTCACGCTCGAATACGTCTCCTATAACCTCGGCGATCCCAAGAACACCGAGCTCGAGTGCCTCCGCGAGGGCATCACCTACTCGGTGCCGCTCTACGTGAAGCTCCGCCTCCGCGAGGAAGACTTCATCAAGGACGAGGACATCTACATGGGCGAGATCCCCATGGTGACCGAGCGCGGCTCCTTCATCATCAACGGCGCCGAGCGCGTCGTCGTCTCGCAGCTCCACCGCTCGCCTGGCATCGCCTTCGAGGTCACGCCGCACGCCAACGGCAAGCCGCTCCACTCCTTCCGCATCATCCCTGATCGCGGCACCTGGCTCGAGGTCCAGTTCGACAACAACGACCTGCTCTACGTTTACCTCGACCGCCGCCGTCGTCGCCGGAAATTCCTCATCACGACGCTGCTCCGCGCCATCGGCTATTCGAGCGATATCGATCTTCTCAACCTCTTCTACGAGATCAAGGATCTCAAGGTTTCCAAGGCGCTCGACATGGAGAACGTCTCCACGCTCGTGCTCGTCGAGGACGCGATCGATGCCCAGAAGGGCGTCGTGCTCGCGCGTGCGTTCGAGCCGCTCACGAAGGCCATCGTCCGCACCTTCGAGAAGCACGATATCACCACGCTGCGCATCATCGACACCTCGATCGACGAGGGCGCGATCATCCGCGCACTGAAGAAGGATCCGACGCGCAACGAGGAGGAAGCCCTCAAGGAAATCTACAAGCGCCTCCGTCCCGGCGAGCCGCCCACCACGGCGAACGCCAAGGCCCTGCTCAAGCGCCTGTTCTTCGATCCGAAGCGCTACGACCTCGGCCGCGTCGGTCGCTACAAGGTCAACCAGAAGCTCGGCCTCAAGGCTGAGCTTGAGCAGCGCATCCTCGAGAGCGCCGACATCGTCGCCGCCACGAAGTATCTCGTCCGCCTCAAGCGCGGCGTCGGCGTCGTCGACGACATCGATCACCTTGGCTCCCGCCGCGTCCGCACCGTCGGCGAGTTGCTCGCCAACCAGTGCCGCGTCGGCCTCAGCCGCACGGAGCGTCTCGTCCGCGAACGCATGACGATGTATGACCAGAGCGTCGACTCGATCACCCCGCAGAAGCTGATCAACCCGAAGGCGCTGACGACCGTCATCCGCGATTTCTTCGCGCGTTCGCAGCTCTCGCAGTTCATGGATCAGATCAACCCGCTCGCCGAGGTCACGCACAAGCGCCGCCTCTCCGCGCTCGGGCCGGGCGGTCTCAACCGCGAGCGCGCGGGCTTCGAAGTCCGCGACGTCCATCCGTCGCACTACGGCCGCATCTGCCCCATCGAGACCCCCGAAGGTCCGAACATCGGCCTCATCAACTCCCTCTCGACTTACGCCCGCGTAAACGAGTTCGGCTTCATCGAGACGCCCTACCGCGTCGCGAAGGACGGCCGCGTCACCGACAAGATCGAGTATCTCACCGCCGACCAGGAAGAGGGCAAGGTCATCGCCCAGGCCAACTCCGAGATCGACGACAAGAACCACTTCGTCGGCAAGGTCACCGTCCGCCAGGACGGCAACTTCCTCGAGGTCCCCGCCGCCGAAGTCAACCTGATGGACGTTTCGCCCAAGCAGGTCATCTCGATCGCCGCCGGCATGATTCCCTTCCTCGAGCACGACGACGCGAATCGCGCGCTCATGGGCGCCAACATGCAACGCCAGGGCGTGCCGCTGTTGCAGGCCGAAGCGCCCTTCGTCGGCACCGGCATCGAGGAGCGCGTCGCCCGCGACTCCAAGATCGTCGTCGTCGCCGACGAGGCGGGCATCGTCGCCTCCGTGGACGCCAAGCGTATCGTCGTCACCAAGGACGGCGAGATGCCCCGCAACCTCAAGACCGACGCCAAGAATCACACGCACGTCTACGAACTGCGGAAATTCATGCGCTCGAACGCTGGCACGTGCTTCAACCAGAAGCCCATCGTCAAGCAGGGCCAGAAGATCAAGGCCGGCCAGATCATCGCCGACGGTCCTTCGACCGACCAAGGCGAGATGGCCCTCGGCCGCAACGTGCTCGTCGCGTTCATGCCCTGGAACGGCTACAACTTCGAGGACGCCATTCTCATCTCCGAGAAAGTGCTCCGCGAGGACATCTTCACCTCGATCCACATCCAGGAATTTGAGGTCACCGCGCGCGACACCAAGCTCGGGCCGGAGGAAATCACCCGTGATATCCCGAACGTCGGCGAGGAAGCCCTCAAGAACCTCGACCACAACGGCGTCATCCGCATCGGTGCGGAAGTGAAACCCGGCGACATCCTTGTCGGCAAAATCACCCCGAAGTCCGAGACCGAGCTCGCGCCCGAGGAAAAGCTCCTTCGCGCGATCTTCGGTGAGAAGGCCGCGGACGTGAAGGACACGTCCCTCATCGTCCCGTCCGGCGTCACCGGCATCATCATGGACGTGAAGGTCTCCTCGCGCATCGACAACCAGGAGGAGAAGCTTTCTCCGTCCGACCGT
>JANOCA010000466.1:0-3242 GCA_031411915.1 Opitutaceae bacterium | reverse complement strand
AGCGGCCAACGCTGAGACGAGAAACCGTGCGGAAGTCTTCAGCAGGCCCGCATCCATAGAATTGCAACGCCGCGCTGACAAACCAACGCCGGCCGACCGGATTGTAGGTCGCGAGGTCGGCGCCGACGTCGCCCCCGAAGGCCTGCGGGGCTGCGGGCGGCATTTTGTCCGCGAGGTTGTTGACGCCGAGCGTGAGCTTGAGGCCGGAGAGCGTTTTCTTTCCGAACGGAAGCCCGAGGTTCTTGAAAGCGTAGGAAACCGAGGTGTCCCAAGACATGTAGGACGGCACCGCCACGCGCCGCAGGCTCGTGCTGTTGGCAAAGATGATGCCGCCGGCGCCGAGATCGACGACGCTGGAGATGTAGGTGTTGTTGAGTGTCGCGGACCAACGGTCGCGGCTCCAGTTGAGCGCCGTGAACCACTTCATCCCGGGAATCGTGCCCTGACCCTCGGCAAGGGTCGTCACATGGCCGGCATATTCGTAGTAGCTCTGCGTGGGGAGCGCCTGAAATTTGTAGTCGAGGAAGAACGTCCCGGCCGTGGTCACGTTGAATTTTCCGAACTCGGATTTGGGGAATTCGCAACTGGCCGTCACGTCCAGCGCCTTCAGCCTCTGGCCGGCGATGTTGATGCGGGAGTCGGTCACGAAGACCACATTGGGCGACACGCCCGAGAGCAGCAGCGCGGAGAGTTGCCCCGCGGCCGTGACGGGCACGGGCGCCGGCAGCGACGGATCGGGATTCGTGGGGAAATTGCCGATCGCCACTTGGGAAGCGAAGGGCGAACGGGGCCCGGCCGCGTTAACGCTCCCGAGGATGTTCGCCGCACCGGCCACGCCCACTAGCGAACTCTGCCGCACTTCGATGTAGTCGATGCCGAGCGTGAGCCGCTTCAGCGCCTTCGGGGAATAGACCACACCGACAGACGAGGTCTTCGCGGTGGACGGCTTGAGATCGGGATTGGCGCCCGAGCGCTGCCGGCCGAAACCGGGCACGCCGAAGACGGTCTGGATGACCCCCGCGGCGGTCGCGCCTTCCGTGGTGGGACCAAAGAGCGAGAAGAGCGAAGGCGCGACGAAAGCTTCGGAGTAGGTGCCGCGCACGGTGAGTTCATCGCCGAACGGCCGCCAGCGCACGCCGTATTTCGGGACGCGGGAGGCGCCGGCATCGCTGTATTTTTCGTAGCGGTAGGCGGCCGAGAGCTCGAGCAGGCGCAAGCCGCGCAGGCCCATGCGCTCGTTCGTGACGGGCACGCGAATCTCGGCGAAGCCGGCCTCGATCGTCCGCTTCCGCGAAATCGGATCGAAGAAATTTCCGTTCTGCCAGCGGCGCGACGTGGGGCCGGTGCTGAACGAATTCTCATCCGGCGTTCCGGCGAGTTTCTCCTCGCGAAAATCCACGCCGGCCGCCGCGCCAAACGCCCCGGCGGGCAGATCGAACAGCGAGCCGGAGACGCGGGCGTCGATCTGCGTGAGCCCGGCTTTGAAGACGTTGGCGGTCGCGCCGCGGATGTTGTCGAAGACGGCCGGATTCAGCCCCTCCGGCCGCGCGAGCAAATCAATCGCCGGCTGGACGATGGAGTTGGCCGGGGTGATGGCGGCCTGCCATTGCGCGAGCGTGGTCGTGTTGGGCGGCGCGCCGTAGTTGCGAAAAATTCGCGCGTAGCGTCCGCCGACCTGCGCGTTGCCGTTCGCATCGTAGCCGCCGGCGAGGGCGAGCTGGAGATTGGGGGAGTAATATTGGCCACCCAGGGAATTCTCGAGGCGGTTGGTGTTGTGGTTGTAGCCGGCCTCCCACTGGAGACGGTCGCCGAGCTTGCCGCGGAATCCGCCGACCAAGCGGCGAAGCTGCGCGGAGTTGTCCGCGCGGCGCACATCCGGCGTGTAGCGAAACGCCGCAAACAGCGCCGAACGCGTGGGGTTGTAGGGCGCGTTGACCGGGACCGCGGTCGTGATGCCGAGCGCGCCCTGCTGGGACCAGCTCTCGCTCAGGGAGTCCATCGCCTCGACGAACAGCTCGAGCCGCTCCGGGATGAGTTTCACCGTGCTCGCAAGCGTGAGCGCGCGCTTGCGGGACTGGATCGTGAGCGTGACAAACGGCGCCAGATCGAACGTGTCCGCGATCGGCTGGACGGAGGAGGCTTGATAGATGCCGGAGGCGACCAGGTCGTTGAGGTTGGCAAACACGGCCGCCGGCCCGGTCGGGGTCGCTAGGCTGGGAGAATTCAAATTGGGCCGCAGAAAAGCCGTCGGAAACGCGGTCGACGACTGGCCCAGCGCGCCCGAGATCGTCGCGGATTTGCCGCGCTGCGGATTCGAGAACGGGCGCTCGGACTGCAGCAAGGGTGTGATGTCCGACTCCGAAAAGGAAACGGTCAGGCTGAGCCGGTCGGTCTTGGCCCCGGCCACCAAGTAGGCGGAGCGCTGCGTGTAGTCGCCGTCGCCCGGGGACATCGCGTAGCGTCCGCCGATCTCCAAGCCTTGGAAGTCGTGTTTCAGTTTCACGTTCACGACGCCGCCGACGGCGTCGGAGCCATAAATCGCCGAGGCGCCGTCCGTCAGCACCTCCATCGACTGGATCGCAGCCAGCGGAATCTGGTTAACGTCCACAAAGGATCGGCCGCCGCGCGCGCTGGCGCCGCTGTCCGGCAGGCGGCGGCCATCGAGGAGCACGAGGGTGGAGAGATTGCGCAGGGAAAGTTGCGAGCCGCCGGAGGTGGCGGAGCCGCCGGCGATGTTGCCATTGGTCGCGCCGAGGTTGCCGCTGCCGGCAAAACTGGGCATGCGGGTCTGCACGACCTCGAGGAGATTGGAGCCGAGGCCGGTGCGCTCGATCTCGTCGCGATTGATGATCGTGATGGGCGCCGCGACCGCGTCGGCGGCCGTGGGGATGTTGGAGCCGGTGACGACGAACGCGGCGAGATTCACCGTCTCGATCGCCGGGGATGCGGCGGGCGAGATCGTCTGCGCGCCGGCGGGCGCGGCGACGGCCATCCAGCCGGCGAGAACGGTGAGCAGGGTGCGGGAGTTTGATTTCATGCTTTCGGAGGAAGTGGTTTTTGGCGGCGGGGCGGGCTTGGTCCCGGTCTGCGCCCCGCGCGAAGGAGTCGCGGCAGCTCGCTCGATGGAAAAGGCTGAGACCTTGGAATCCCACACGACGGCCAGGCCGGTCTGGGCGACCATGCGGTCGAGCGCCTCGCGCACGCGGAAGCGGCCGC
The DNA here is from genome assembly GCA_031411915.1 of Opitutaceae bacterium. Classification (GTDB taxonomy): domain Bacteria; phylum Verrucomicrobiota; class Verrucomicrobiia; order Opitutales; family Opitutaceae; genus ER46. Next base: position 26 of record JANOCA010000466.1, on the reverse strand, counting down.
GCACGGCCTGGGTCTTCACGCCTTCG
>JANOCA010000465.1:0-9754 GCA_031411915.1 Opitutaceae bacterium | reverse complement strand
GCGACCGGGCCCAGCGCGCGGTCGCGAGCACCATGCACAGCGGCCGGTGCGCGGTGGCTTCCTCGGGCGTGAGCTGATATTTCACGGCCGTCACGACCGGCTCGGAAAATCCCCACATCACGAGCAGCGCAGCGCCGGCGTCGGCGTGCGAGAACCCAAGCCAAGCGCGCTCGGCCGGCGCAAAGTCGAGCGGGTAGCCGCTCGAGGCGAAACGCCGCGGCGGCTTTTGCTTCGCGGAGTGACGGTCGATCACGAGCAGGCCGAGGCCGTGCATCAGGCCAGCAGTGTAGGCGTCGTCATAATCCACCTCCCCCGACCGTTCCGCGAGAGTGCCCGCGGCGATCGCGCAGGCGATGGCGCGGGACCAGAGCGCCTGCGCCTCGAGCCCGTAGGCATCGAGCGGCCGGCCGACGAGCTGCGAGGCCACGGCAAAGGTCACCAGTTCCTGCACGCCCTTGAGGCCCACACGTTGGATGCCTTCCACGGCGGTCTCCACCTTGTTGGTCCCGCGATTGAAGTGCGTGCTGTTGGCCATCTGCACCACTCGCGCGGAGAGGCCCGGTTCCATCGCGATGACACCGGCGATCGCGGCGAGCGTGGTCTTCGGATCCGCAATCAGGCGCTGGAGTTTCTGCAGGACCTTGGGCGCCGGCGGCAGATCGCGGAGCTGCTTCACCAGCGAGACGGGCGTGGTCTTGAACAACGAAAACACCCCGTCTCATCGGCACGAATCACGGCCGCTTGACCCTGTGTTTCCTGTCGCCCACGGCGGACGGCGCGTTTTCCTGAGACAAGCCTGCCCGCGCTGCGTCCATCCCCGCAACCTACAGCGTCATGAAAAAATTCCTTCTCGCCGCCGCCCTGCCCGCCTTGCTCCTCGCCCAGCCCGCACCGCCGCCCGGAGGCTTCGGTCCGGGCGGTCCTCCCGGCGGTTTCGGTCCGGGCGGCCCGGGCGGACGTGGTGGGCCCGGCGGCTTCGGGGGCATGGGACAGGAGACCAAGCTCGTCGCGCAGTTCGACCGCGACGGCGACAAGCGCCTCAACGACGAGGAGCGCGCCGCCGCCCGCGAGCACCACAAGGCCGCCCGCACCTCGCGGGGCGGCCCGGGCGGGCGCGGCGGCTTCGGCGGACGCGGCCCCTCCCGTGAGCCCGGCTCGCCCGGCGTGCCCCTGGCGGCGGCCGACGTGCGCGCCTACGGCGCCGAGCCCTTCTACGATCCCGCGGTGCTGCGGACGGTGTTCCTGGAGTTCAAGAATCCCGAGTGGGAGCCCGAGCTTGAGGACTTCCATCGCACCGATGTGGATGTGCCCGCCACGCTCACCGTCGACGGCAAGGTCTATCGCGACGTGGGCGTGGGATTCCGCGGCGCGTCCTCCTACATGATGGTGCCACGCGGCTCCAAGCGCTCGCTCAACCTGACGCTCGATTACGCACACAAGGATCAAAATCTCCTCGGCTACCGCACGCTCAATCTTCTCAACTCCAACGACGACCCCTCCTTCTCGCGCGCCGCGCTCTACAGCCGCGTCGCGCAGGATTACGTCCCGACGCCCAAGGTGAATTTCGTCCGCGTCGTCATCAACGGCGAGAACTGGGGCATCTACGCGAGCGCCGAGCAGTTCAACAAGGACTTCCTCCAGTCGCGCTTCGGCTCCGACAAAGGCGCGCGCTGGAAAGTCCCCGGCAGCCCCGGCGGTCGCGGCGGCCTCGCCTACCTCGGTGACGATGTGGCCGCCTACAAGCGCGCCTACGAAATCAAATCGAAGGACGACGACGCCTCCTGGTGGAAACTCATCCGCGTGACCAAGGCGCTGGAGCAGACCGAGCCGGAGAAGCTCGAGGCCGCGCTCGCGCCGCTGCTCGATGTGGATGGCGCGCTGCGCTTCCTCGCGCTCGACACCACGTTTGCCAACGGCGACGGCTTCTGGACGCGCACGAGCGACTACAGCATCGGCGAGGACAAGCAGGGCCGCCTGCACCTTATCCCGCACGACATGAACGAGACCTTCAGCTTCGGCGGCGGCCCCGGTGGTCGCGGCGGACGCGGACCGGGCGGTCCCGGGGGTCCCGGGGGACCCGGAGGGCCGGGAGGACCCGATGGGCGCGGCGGGCCGAATCGGCCTGACGGCGCGCCCGAGGGCCGCGGTGGTCCGCCGCCCGGCTTCGGCCCCGGCGGTGGTCGCGGCCCAGGCGGGTTCGGTGGCGGCGGCGTGCAACTCGATCCGCTCGCCGTCATGAAAAACCCCAACGCGGTCATCGCGCAAAAACTGCTTGCCGTGACTGCGCTGCGCACGCGCTACCTCGGCTACGTGCGCGAGATGGCCGAGACGTGGCTGGATTGGACGAAGCTGGGCCCCGTCGCCCAAGCCTACCACGACCTCATCGCCGCCGATGTGAAGCGCGACACGCGCAAGCTCGACAGTTACGAAGCCTTCGTCGCGAGCCTCGAGGAGGGTCCGCGCAGCCTGAAACGCTTCGCCGATCAGCGCCGGGCATTTCTCCTCGGCCACGACGAGATCAAGAATCTGCCGCGCTGAGACGACCGCATCGCTGGCCGTGAGGTGGGCGGGCCCGCCCCGTGCCCGCATCCGTCCCGTTATTTCCACTCGTCCCATGCGGGCGCCGGGACGCGCCCGCCCACCCGCCGTGCGACCCGACGCTTATGGAGTTGCTGCGAGCCGGGCTCTCCGCCCACATCGAATTCTAACCCCTCGCGTCATCTCCCGCCCATGCGCCTCGCCACTGCTTTCTGCCTGCTGGCCTTCACCGCTGTCGCCGCTCCCACCGACGACGCTTACAAGCTCGGCCCCGATTCCCTGCCCCAGCCCGGCGTGCCGCAAGGCATCGTCGGCGAGTGGAAGAAACTCCCGAGCCAAGCCTACCCCGGCACGCTGCACGACTACTGCGTCTACGTGCCTGCCCAATACGACGGCTCCACTCCCGCGTCGCTGATGATCTTTCAGGACGGCCAGGCGTTCGCCCGCGCGACCGGTGACTATCGCGCACCCACCGTGTTCGACAACCTGATCCACCGGCGCGAGATGCCGGTCACCATCGCGGTCTTCATCAACCCCGGCCGCAAGCCCGAGCAGCCCGAGGCCAGCGCCTCCGACTGGGGCGACCGCTCCAGCAACCGCCCGCAGGAATACAACGCCCTCGACGACAAATACGCCCGCGTGATCGTCGACGAACTCCTCCCGGAGCTCGAAAAAACCTACCGCATCTCGAAGAACCCCGACGACCGCGGCATCGGCGGAGCGAGCTCCGGCGCCATCGCCGCCTTCACCGTCGCGTGGCACCGCCCCGATCAATTCAGAAAGGTGCTCAGCACGATCGGCAGCTTCGTCAACCTCCGCGGCGGCCACGTCTATCCCGACCTCATCCGCAACACCCCGCGCAAGCCGATCCGGATTTTCCTCCAGGACGGCGCCAACGACAACCGCGCCGTCCGCGGGGAAGGCGCCGCCGCCACATACAACCCCGAGCGCGACTGGCACGCCCAGAACCGCAAGATGGTCGCGGCCCTCACCGAGAAGGGCTACGACGTGAATTTCGCCTGGGGCATCGGCACGCATTCGAGCAAGCACGGCGGCGCGATTTTTCCCGAGATGCTCCGCTGGCTCTGGCGCGACTACCCGCGCCCGGACGATGCGCGCGATCCGAGCAACCGCGGCTTCCTGCTCCCCGCGGGACCACGGGTCGCGCCGCCGGCGAAGCCCTAGCGGCCCGGGTCCGTCGCGCGGTCCGGCCGGAAATCCGCCGAAATATTTTTGTCCGAATCCGGGCTTGTCGCGGCATCACCCTGCTGCGCGGCCTGCGGCCCGCGCGACCCCGCATGTCCCACCCATCCCCACCGATCGACGGCGAGACGTTCACCCGCCTGCTGCTCCAAAACCAACGGCGCATCGCGGGACTGATTTTTTCCCTCGTGCCCCGCGGCGCGGACGCGGACGACGTCATGCAGGAGACGTGCGCCGTGATGTGGCGGAAATTCAGCGAGTTTCAGGCAGGGACGGATTTTGGCGCGTGGGCGCTGCGGATCGCGCGGTTCCAGGTGATGAGCTTCTATAGCCGGCGAAGGCGTGCCCAGGCACGATTGAGCGACGAGACGATTGAGGCCGTTGCGGACACGATTGCCGAGATCCGCTGGGAATCGTCGGACCGGGTCGAGGCTCTCCGCACCTGCATCGGTCAGTTGAAGGAGCGGGAATTCGAACTCGTGCAGCGTCGCTACAGTGAGGGCGAAAGGATCGAGGAAATCGCCGGCCACCTCGGCAGCACGGTGCATGCGGTCTACAAAGCGCTCGCCCGGCTCCACGTGCGTCTGCTCGCGTGCGTAAACTCAAAACTCCGCGCGATGCAGCCATGATTGAACCTGCGCCAGGATTTGCGTCCAACGACATGAACCGACTCGCCGAGTTGATGGAAAGATTGCGCGACGACGCCCTCGACGACGCCGAGGTGGCCGAACTCGAGACCATGCTCGCCGAATCCGCCTCCGCCCGCGAAGCCTTCGCCAGCCTGGCGCTGCTCACGGCCGATCTGCACCAAACGCATGGGCGCTTTGCCTGCCCGGTGCCGACCGCCGCGCAGCGCCGCGGCCCCAAGAAGGTGTTCCTCCGCCGCTGGTGGCCGGTCGCGGTCGCGGCCTGCGTCACCGTGGCCGCACTTGCCCTCTGGCGCTATGCTCCGCCCCGCTCGACGGCCCACGGCGGCCCCATCGCCACCATCTCAAATGCCAGCGGGGCCGTGCTGCTCGCCGACGAGCGTGTCACCCCCGCCGTGATCGGCTCCACCCTGAGGGGTGGAACCCTGCATCTCCGCAGCGGCCTGCTCGAGCTGACCTACCCGAGCGGGGTTGTGATCGTGCTCGAGTCGCCCGCTCGTTTCGATCTGCGCAGCGCGACCACGCTGTGGCTCGGCGAAGGCAACGCCAGCGCGAGCGTGCCCGAGTCGGCGATTGGGTTCACCATCGAAACCCCCAGCGCCAGCATCGTCGACCTCGGCACTGAATTTGGCGTAAGCGTCGGCGCCGCGAGCAGTGAAGTCCACGTGTTCAAGGGCGAGGTGCTCATCAGGAATCAAGGCGAGCCCGACTCCCTCCGCCTCACGGAAAACCGCGCCTCGCGCATCGACCGGGAGACCCGCACGCCCACCGGCATCGACTACCGGCCCGAGCGCTTCATGCGCACGCTGGAGGAGCCGGGCAGCCGCTACCCCGATTTGATCCACCAATTCGAGCCGATCGCCTACTACCGCATGCGCATCATGACCGACGCCACGCAGCTCGTGGACGTTTCCGCCCGGCAATTGCACGGCCGGATTTTCCGTGGCACGAGCGAGCGCACGAAAGCCCCGGGGAAAATTGGCGCTGGTTTGAGGCTCGGCGGGCCCACCACCCGCAGCTACGCCGTCGTCCCGGATTTCCCCAAGACCCCCGGCGCACTCACCGTTTGCGCGTGGGTGCGCGCGGAAAGCCGCCCGCGCTGGGCCAGCATCGCCAAGAACTGGGCGAAGGACGGCCCCAAGAACCTCGGCGGCCAGTTCCACTTCGGGCTTTGGCACGATGAAGGCAGTCTCGAAATCCACGTGCATGACGCCGAGGGCCGCGAAATCGGCGTGCGCGACTCCGTGCCGCTCCCGCTGGCCGAATGGCAGTTTGTCGCGTTTACGCACGATGGGGCCACGCTCCGTCTCTACCGCAACGGCCAGGAAGTCGCCGCGACGCCAAGCACGAGCCTCAGCCAGATCGCCCCTTCTGCCCTCGGTCTCGGCGCAAAACTCGATGGCGGCATCGACCCTGAGCGCACGACCGCGGGATTTTGGGACGGCACGTTGGACGAAGTCGCCGTTTTCCACCGGGCGCTTTCCGCGGCGCAACTTCTCGCCCTCTACAACGCCGCCCGCTGACACCCTGGGGCCGCAAACCGAAATCCCCTCCGCCCGCTTTCGTCCCGGGCCTCGCCCACCCCGATCAATCACGATGACAACCAAAACCCTCGCCCGCACGATCCTCGCCTGTTGCACGTTGCCAGTGGCCTCCATTGGCTTCGCCCAGGCCGCGCCACCCCCCGCACCCGCACCAGTTCCGCCCGACGAATCAAATGTCGTCGAGCTCAGCCCGTTCACCGTCAACGCCACCGCCGACAAGGGCTACCGCGCCGAAAACACCCTCGCCGGCAGCCGCCTCAACACCAGCCTTCGCGACACGCCATCATCGGTCAGCGTGTTCACCGAGAAATTTTTGGAGGATCTCGGAATCAACCAAATCGAGGACTTCATCGGCTACACCGTCGGCGCGACCCTCGGCGTCCAGGACACCAACGCCGCCTCCAACGCCAACGCCGCCATCAACGGCCAGAGCCTGGTCCGCGGCATCGACATCCGCGGCATCGGGGCTTCGCAGGGCATCGACTACTTCAAGAGCATCACGCCGAACGACGGGTATCGCATCGGCCGTTACGACGAGAGCCGCGGCCCCAATGGCATCCTCTTCGGCATCAGCTCGGCCGGCGGTCTCATCAACCAGAGCTCGATCCTCGCCACGACGAGCCGCAACAGCGGCCGGCTCAGCTATGAGACCGGCGACGGCGGCGTCTCCGCGAACCGCTGGGAAGTCCGCGCGAACCAAGTCGTCGTGCCCAAGAAACTCGCCTTCGCCGTCGCTGCGGTGGACCAGCAGAACAGCGGCTGGCGCAAGCCCGACTATCAGGACAAGCGCCGGCTCTTCGGCACGGTCACGTTCACCCCCACCGATCGCGTCACCCTTCGCGTCGCGGGCGAACGCGGCAATGAGTTCGGATCGCGCGTCGCGCCCTACCCGCTCTTCGACGGCGCGCTCGCGTGGCTGGACAACCGCAACGCCAAGGGCGTCGCCGCGGTCACGTTTGTGCCGAACAACGCCGCCACCGCCACGCCGGCGCAGCTCGCCGTCGGCGTCGTCGGGCGGAACCAGGCCCTGACCACGGCGGTCCCCGGTATCCGCCGCTTCGTCTACATCGAGAACGACGGCACGCTCTTCAATTCCGCCGGCACGCTGCTCACCGGTTCCTACGACAACCCCGCCGTCCGTTCACCGACCGGCGAGCCCGGCGTGAGCGGCGTCACGCTCTCGCTCAACGACCCGTCCTATGTGCCGCGCGAGCTGAACTCCGGCGGGCCCGGCATGTATCGCGACCAGAATTTCCACAACTACACCGTCTCGCTCGACTGGCGGATCACGAAACGGCTCAACGTCAATTTCTCCCACAACTACCAGCACACCGATCTGCTGAGCCCCGTCATCACGGGGACGAACCCGATGCTCTCCGGCGACGCCAACACCCTCCAAGGCGTCGGCGGTCCCGCCAATCCGTATGCCGGCCGGCTCTACATCGACGCCTCCTGGATTAACGGTGACCACCGCGCGAGCTACCGCGAATCGCGCGTCTCGCTGGCCTACGATCTCGAGCCCAAGTGGAAGTGGCTCGGCACCCACCGCCTCGCGTCGATGGTTTCGCGCAGCAAGGATGTGGACTTCTACAACAGCCAGGTGTGGGGCTTTCTCGGCGCACCTTTCAATGCCGCCGCGGACAACCAGAGCAACCGCATCTCGCAGCGACTCTATCTCGACGAGAAGAACCCCGGCGCGTTTCAAGCCGCCGACTGGCGCAAGCTGCCCCGGACGGCACGCGTAGGCGCCACGAACTACGATGCCGGCTGGATCAACGGCGCGGCGGGCACGAACAATTCCTACGCGACCCAGGAGTCAGACGCGCGGCTCGCCGTCGTGCAGAGCCATTTTCTCAACCGCCGCCTCGTCACGACGCTGGGCTACCGCGTCGATTCGGCGGACATCACGAGCTACGCGTTCGGCACGGATCCCGTCCTGAAATCCTCCATCGTCGATTACGATGTGTCCAGGGCCACCGTGAATTCCGTCCGCGGCATCACGCGCACGCAGGGCGCCGTCCTTCACGCCACGTCCTGGGCTTCGCTGATCGCCAATTGGTCCACCAACATCGGCATCCCCACCTTCACCAACAAGGTGCTGCCCAATGGACTCATTCCCTCGCCGTCCAAAGGCGAAGGTTCCGACTACGGCATCGCCCTCGACCTGCTCGAAAACCGGCTCTCGATGAAGGCCGTCTATTTCCAAACCGACTCCACCGGCAACACCGGCAGCGGCGGCATCGACGCCCGCTACAACCAGCGCAACATCCGCATCGCCGATGCACTGCAGGGCCCGCTTGTCGGCCCCGGCCTTACCTACACCGCCGCGCAGTGGGCGCCGATCCGGGCCGGCATCACGGTGCCGGTCTCGGCCCAGATGTTCGACCAAACGACCAGCGGCTATGAATTCAGCGCCGTCGCCAACCCCACAAAGAACTGGCGCGTGACCGCCAACTACTCCTACACCGATCGCATCCGCCAAAATTCGGGCGGCGCCGACGCGATCCCCTGGTATGGCTACACCTTCGGCGGAAAACTCCTCGTTGAAGGCGTTAAACAGAACCCCGACGCGAGATACACGATCACGCCCTCGGCGTTCACCACGACGGGCACCGTGGCCAAGTGGCTCGAACTCGCCGCGAAATCGCCCGCCGCCGATCTGACCCGGCTCGTCACCACGGGCACCACCACCGCCGCCCAGGAAATCCTCAACATGATCCGGGACATCAACGACGACATCCAGCAGAACGAGCAGCGCTGGGGTCTCCGCCCGCACAAACTCAGCGTTTTCACCGCCTACGATTTCACCACCGGACGCCTGAAGGGCCTCACTGCTGGAGCTGGCTACCGCTGGCGCAGCCCCAACGTCATCGGCCGCTACGCCAACGGCTCCGAGATTGAGGGCCGCGCCCTCACCGGCGTGGATGCGATGCTGCGCTACGCCCACCGGATTTCCCAAGGCCGATTCCGCGGCACGCTGACCTATCAGCTCAACATCTCGAACGTCTTCGATCAGGACGGCATCATCCCGCAGCGCTTCTCCTCGACGCCCGATTTCCAAGTCCCCGGCGGCCGCGGCACCGCCTACAGCCGCGTCGACTTCGTCGAGCCCCGCTCGATCCGACTCACCACCTCGTTCGCCTACTGAGCCATGAGCACCGTCACATTCCACCCAATGGCCCGCGCTTTTCTTTTCCCCGCCTCGTCCTTTCTCCTCCTCTGCACCTTGAACCTTGCTGCCGCCGAAAACACCGGTCCGGCACGCCGGCCCAATGTGCTCTTCGTGATCAGCGATGATCTCAGCGCGCGGATTTCGCCAGCCGGTTATGAGGGCGTAATCACACCGGTCCTCGACCGGCTCGCGGCCGAGAGCACCACGTTCCGCCGCGCCTATTGCCAGTATCCGGTGTGCGGGCCGTCGCGCGCCTCGTTTCTCAGCGGGCTGTATCCCGAGAGCACCGGCGTCTTGGACAATCAGGTCACGCTGGAAAAAACCCGGCCCGGCACGCCGACCCTGCCGCGCGTCTTCCGCGACGCAGGCTATTGGACGGCATCGGTGGGCAAGGTCTTCCACACCCGCGCCGAGAATCCCGGTGGCAACACGTGGGACCTCGCGGAGTCGTTCGAGAACGACGAGATGGCGATCGAGCGGACCGCGCGGGAAAAGTTCGAACGCGAGCACGGGCCGGTGACCACTCCGGCCAACCGCCAGCGCTGGCGCGAGCACCTGCTGACCGTCGCACCCCAGACGCGGAATCAGGGAGTCAAGGGCCTCGGGCCCGGTTACGGCCCGACCGGCCTGCGGGACGAGCAGCACAACGA
>JANOCA010000464.1:0-6035 GCA_031411915.1 Opitutaceae bacterium | reverse complement strand
CCGGAGAAACCGTGGCGCTTCGTCCCGATCACCGAGAAGGGCGACTACAACCACTATTACCACGGCGAGGGCGTCGGCGACATCAACGGCGACGGCCTCAGTGATCTTGTGCTCAACGAGGGCTGGTTCCAGCAGCCGCCGAAAAACTCCCCGCCCGGCACGCTCTGGAAAAAGCACCCCTTCGTCCTCAGCACCGATCGCGGCGGCGCGCAGATCCTCGTCACGGACGTGAATGGTGACGGCAAGAACGACATCGTCTCCGCCAAAAACGCCCACGGCTGGGGCCTCTCGTGGTTCGAACAAAAACGCGCGGCCGATGGCGCGATCACGTTTGCCGAGCACCGAATGATGGGCACACGCGACGAGGAGAAGCAGTTTGGCGTGGCGTTCTCGCAGCCGCACGCACTCACGCTCGCCGACCTCGACGGCGATGGACTCAAGGATGTCGTCACAGGAAAACGCCGCTGGGCCCACGGCCCCACCGGCGACGTCGAGCCGATGGGCACGCCGGTGAACTACTGGTTCCAGCTCGTCCGCGACAAGCCCGCCCCCGGCGGCGCGCGCTACGTTCCGCACCTCATCGACGACGCGTCCGCCCTCGGCACGCAGGTCGAATGCGTCGACGTGAACCGTGACGGCACCCCTGACGTTCTCACCGCCTCAAAACTTGGCGCGTTTGTATTTCTCACCCATCGCGCGACGAAGTAACAGGCCAGGCTCGATTGCCAGGACTCTGCCTGATTCGCTCACGCAAGTTCCGGATGCGGAGGCCGCGTGCCATGCACCACGCGAGTGGTGGTGGCCTTGCGAGCGGCGGTGTGCTCCGCATAGCGGAATCCGGATTCATCCTCGAATCCTTCGGGAGCCCGGAGGAGCCCAACGACCGTCATCACCAAGCCGCTGGCGAGACCGAGTCCCGACAATATCCAGAAGACTGTGAGTGCGGATTGCATGATTAGTAGGGTGCCAGAATTCACGTATTTCGCCTAGTCGCGGCGATACGGTCCAGCGGTGGGTAAAAGCAATGGGGTATTTTACAGGGTTTTCGCGGGCTCGATCCCGAGGGGATCGAAGCTCGGACGGGAGGGTAAACTACAGCCCTCCGACAAGCACTCTTTCCGAGGGTGCCATATTTCTTCATCCCCCCGCCGAGAAACTCTCCTGCAAGGGGATGCGTCCGAACTTTTAACGGGAACACAACCCGACTCCCCGAAAGACCCGCGGAAAATACCGCGTGGATCATTTCGAGTGATCGCATGGCTCCGGAGCCCCCGCAAAGCGGTTCACGGCCCTCAGCGATCGCGGCCAACCAGTCATCCACCACTCGTCGATTGGCTGCGGTCACACTTGCGTCCCGTCCAATGGCTGAGTCCGTCGTCGCGTCCGTCAGCGGCAGCCACTCATTTACTCGACCTCCTACCCTGAGCGTTCCGGTCCGCATCACGAACACTTTGGTATGGGGATCGTTCAGGAGATTCAGGCGGCCCATGGATCCGATTATCTCCATGCCCCAAGGGCCGGCGGTCACCGCGTTCCTTTCGCGACTGGTGTAATGGACATTCACGCCACGTGGAAAAGCGAACGTCGCCTCAATCTCGTCGCCGAGGATGGGACCGACATCCTCTGCGGCCGCGCGGTTGTCCGCGCGCGTCGCTGCGCGCCCGCGATGAAAAATGCGCGCCGAGCACCATAGCGGATCGCCGGCGACGAAGCGCACGATGTCGAATTGGTGCGTGCCCAGCACCACCATGTCTTCGCCACCCGCACGCCGGTCTTGTTTCCCATGGACCCGGATTTCGAGCAGTTCGCCAATGAGGCCCACGTCGAGTCGACGCTTGAGCAAGAGCGTAGCGGGTGAAACCCGGCCCTGATGCGCCACGGCGATCCGGAGATTTTTGCGGGTGGCCAACGCCAGCACATCGTCGGCCTCCGCCAGTGTGCGCATGAAGGGCTTCTCACAGTAGACATGCGCCCCGACATTCAGCGCGGCGGACACCATCGCGTGATGCTGATCTGTCCAGCGCGGCGCGACACTCACGAGCTGAGGCTGCTCGTTCTCCAACATCTCCCGATAGTCGGCATAGCTGCGCCTTGCGCGGATGCGGTCCTGCGCCATACGGCGCCCAACCGCGTCGGGGTCCGCGACGGCGACGACCTCGATTCCCTCACGGTCGTTGAAAATCAGATCGAGGCCGTGTCCGAAATTGCCCCGCCCCGTGTGCCCGATGATTGCGGCTTTCATCACGCGGCTCGCGCCAGTGGCACCGGCAAGAGTCGCGAGCGACCACACCAACGTGCCACCGGCGCGACCGATGAAATTCCGCCGTCTTATCGGTCGCGGCACGGGGCACTGGCCGTCAGCGGAGTAGGAGGAGGCGTGTCTGGAGCAACCATCCATGGGATTCACCCACGCATGGGGGTAATCCACGGGACCTGCACGCTCAAACCGAGCTGGCGTAGGCTCGCACCCATTCAAGAAATCGCGGGGTGAAGCTTCCCCGTCCCTTCGAGTTCCCGTTCGCGCTTACAACTCTGCCTCCGCAGAACGCACCGCAGCCCGATCTATCCGGGCGCACCAGCATCGCACCTAGCACTGGGACAAAAAGCGGCTCCCGCCGGGTGCCCGCGAGGAAGGACCCGTTCGACATCTTCCGCGGCTACAAAAACCGCCTGCCCGAGGACCCACCGGTCACGAAGGCGGGCAACGAAAGGCCCCCGCTCCCCGTCAGCTCATCGGTGATTTCCGCGAGCAAACCGCCGGCCTTGGTTCACCGGGGACGCACCCTACCGAGTTTTCTGATACAATTTCACATTTCTCGCTTGGCATCTGCCCGTCGGTAGTCGCATTGAAAGGGAACCTCCGACCACTCCCCCCGAAGTGCTGGTTAATCCCAGGAAAATTCCCCTCAAGTCAGGGCCCGCGCGGGCCGATAACGCGCCATCTCCCACCCCGCGATGATGGCCGCACTCTACGCTCTCCTCGGTTTGGTCGCCATCGGCTCACTGGTGACCGTCTACGCCGCGCTGACGGCCAAGGAAGGCTACGAGGACGCCGAGGGATTTCACGCCGTCCAGCCCCAGCCTGAGACCAGCGGAGAGACCATCACCAACGCGGCCACCGTGCGCCGCTAAAGCGCGGGATTCGAGCGTTCGCCCTGCGCGCCACCGGGCTCGGCGCCAAGAAAATCCATCTGCGCGGGATCGACGCGCACGGCCATCAGCTTCCGGAGAAAAGCCTCGCGATGCTCCCCGCAGCGCCCGAGCCGCAGCACCGCGTCGCGGTGATCCTCGGTGCCATAGCCCTTGTGCTGCGCAAAGCCGTAGCCGGGAAACTTGGATTCGAGTTCCACCATCATCCGATCGCGCGCGACCTTGGCGACGATTGAGGCCATCGCGATGCACATCGAGCGCGAGTCACCCTTCACAAATGCCGCATGCGGATAGGGAAATCCCCGCAGCGGCAGCCCATCAATCAGGATGCGGGCGGAGACGGTCGGCTGGAATGTCGACCGTTCCTCGACACTCGAGAACAAATCCGGCTCGTGCCGCCGCGCCTCAAACGCCTCCGGGGGGTAGATCGCGCCCAGCGCCCGCCGCATCGCGAGCTTGGTGGCCCCGAGGATGTTCAATTCCTCGATTTCAGCGACGGTCGCCAGCCCATGATTGGCGTGGATTCTCCCGTTGGCCGCGAGTTCCTCGAACTCGCCCCACAGTTCCTCGCGCTGCTCCGGACTGAGCAGCTTGGAGTCGTTGACGCGTCCGCCCTTCACCACCGCCCAGCGACTCTCCAGAAAGTCACGGCTCACGACCACCGCCGCAGCTACCACGGGTCCGGCAAACGCGCCCCGCCCCACCTCATCCACACCGATGAGACTGGCGACTCCGTTGATTTGCTTGAGGTCGAAGCCGCGCAACTGGCGGCGCTTCATTCCGTGATCTCAAGGACACCCGCGGACCGGCGCAAGCCTACCACTCCATCTTTGCCTTTGGCTCGGGCAGCGGCAGTTCGTCGAGCTTGCCCGCGGCGGACACGACCTCGTAGGCGGTGCGGAAGTGGAGCTTCGCAAATTCGCCGAGCGCCCGCGCGCCGAACTTCTGGATGATCTCGTTCGCCTGCTCCTTCACTAGCGGACCGGCGCCCTTTTGCAATTTCGCGCCAAACTTGCGGGAGAGTTGGGCCATCTCGCGCACAAACTCCGCACGGGCCACCACCGAGGCCGCGGCGACCACCGGGTCCTCTTCCGCCTTCGTGCGCATCTTCAGCTCGAAGCCCTCGATGCCCTTCTTCTTGAGCTCGCGCTGCACCAGCGGCTGCTCGGTGAATTGATCGAGCAGGCCCCACTTCACAGGCTTGCGCCCGAGCGCCTCGGTCAACGCGATCGCGTGCTCCCACGCTAGCAGGAGATTCAGGTTCGCGCGCGGCTTCGCCATCAGCTCGTTGTATTTTGGCATGCCGAGCTTGAAGGAGCTCACAACCGCCCCCGGCGTCTGCCGGATGACGCGGTCGAGTTCGAGGATTCGGCTCTCGGTGATTTTCTTCGAGTCCTGCACGCCCGCTTTGCGCCACGCCTCGATCGCAGACTTGTCGGCGATCACCGTCGCCGCGACCACGGGGCCGAAGAAGTCGCCCTTCCCGCTTTCGTCCAAGCCGGCATGCGACTCGAACCACTCGGGATGCAGCACCTCGTCATAGCCGAGCTTCGCCGCGCCCGTGACCTCCGGCTCGATCACATCGCGGACAAAGTCCTCCGTGCCCTTCCCGGCGACGACGACTTTGCCGCTGGTGTAAGCGGTGACGTTGACCTTGATATGATCGGCCTTGAACGCGAAGCGCGTGTAGGCGACCTCGAACGGCGTCCAGCCGCGCGCGACGCAAATCGCGCGGAGCTTGTCCATCTGCGCGTCGTCGAGCTTCACCGTGTAGGAGGCGAGTTTCTTCGGCGGCTCGGGTTCGTCGTTGAACTTCTTGGGCATGGCGTGACTGGCCACAAAAACCGCCAAAAGACACGAAAAAGAAAACGCCGCTTTCGTCTCCGGAGTTTTTGTGCCTTCTCGTGACTTTTGTGGCGAAGCAACTGATCGATCAACGGCTGGAATTTCAACGCGCGCTCCTCGCTTGGTATCGCGCGCACGCGCGCGTCCTGCCGTGGCGCCAGGCGCCGTCGCTCTACAAGACCGTCGTGAGCGAGTTCATGCTGCAGCAGACGCAGGTGAAGACCGTGCTCCCCTACCTCGCCCGCTGGCTCGCCGCTCTCCCTGACTTCGCGGCACTCGCCCGCGCCAGCGAAGCCGAGGTGCTGCAGCTCTGGGAGGGCCTCGGCTACTACTCGCGCGCCCGCAACCTCCACCGCCTCGCTCAGCAGGTCGCCGCGTGGCCGGAGATGAAGCGCACGCCGGAGGCATGGCGCGAGCTGCCCGGCGTCGGCCCCTACACGGGCGCCGCAATCACGAGCATCTCGTTTGGCGCGCGGGCGGCGTGCGTGGATGGCAACGTCGTGCGCATCCTCGCGCGCCTCACGGCCGATGCCACCGAGTTCCGCGACAGCGCAACCGCTTCAAAACTCTTCGCGCCGCTCGCCGACGCCCTCCTGCTCACTGAGAATCCAGGGGACCACAACCAGGCGATGATGGAGCTCGGCGCGACGGTATGCGTCCGCCAGAAGCCGCTGTGCCTCACATGCCCCGTCCGCTCCTTCTGTGCGGCCGCGCGGCGCGGTGACGCGGAGAATTTCCCTCGCCTCGCGGCGAAGAAGATGGAGCAGCGCACCGTCACGCGGGTCTGGTGCGAACAAGACGGCGCGCTCCTATTGTATCGCGCCGCCGCCGGCGCGCGGCGCTTTGCGAACATCCACGAGCTTCCCACTGCCGAACAAGCCGGCCTCGAACCGGGCAAAGTCACGCGCGGCGCGCTGCTCGCAAAAAGACGCCGCAGCATCACCCGCTTCCAGATCACCGAGTCGATTCACGGCGTCGTGGCACCAGCTCGGCGCGCCAGACTCCCAGCCGAGCTCGTGTGGGTGCCGCTCGCCTCGCTC
>JANOCA010000463.1:0-21828 GCA_031411915.1 Opitutaceae bacterium | reverse complement strand
ACAACGGGTCATGCACCAGCCCGCCCGAAAACGGAATCTCGCCGCCGCGGTATTGCTGGGCGCGCTTGTCATGCTCGCCGTGGTCCAGGCGATTCCGGGCCCGAGGCAACACCAACCTTGGCTCGTGATTCTGACCGCGCTGGCCGTGGCGGCGGCTTTGTTTGCCGCGACCTTCACCATCATGCTGCACATCGATGCCGGGCGGTTTGACCGCCTGAAGCGCGGCGAGGGCGTGCTCGCCACCTGGACGGTCGCGCCCGAGCAGTGGGCGCGGTTTGGCACCAGCAGCCGCGAGTGGGATACCCGCCCGGGTGTGGGTTCCAACACGGTTGATCTCGCGCAGGCGGCGGAGGCCGGCGGCATCGGCATCACGGTCTCCGACAACGCGCTGCTCGTCGGCCGCGATTTTTATTCGCGGGAGAAAAGCACGAAGGTGCGCGTCTACGACACCTGGATGGAATTCAACACCTACAATCCCGGCACCGCGAAGACGAGCGGCCGCCACTTGATCCAGCGCGTGCCCGTGGCCCCCGGCGCCGAAGCCTCGGCCCAGCGCATCGCGCAACACTACAGCCAGGCGTATGCGGCCGCCGTGGCGGCCCCCTTCTCGCGGCTCAAGGCTATACTCCTGGTCTGCGGCCTCATCCTGCTGCTCGCGCTGGTCCCATTTGTGGCGTGGTTGCTGGAGTGACGACCCGGCCCACGGGCAACGCCGCGAGCCCCTACCCCAGCGCCAGCGGCCCGGCGGTGCAGAAATCCGCCTTGCCGAAAGTCGCGATCTTGTGGCCGACGCCGTGGGCGAGCGCGAGGTGCAGGCGGTTGTGCGGGACCTTGTCGAACTTCAGCGCGCGGCCCATCTCAAAGCCGAAGCCGCCGCCGATGAGCACGAAGGGGATGTTGTCGAGCGTGTGGCTGTTGCCCTTGCCGAGCTCGTTGGTCCACACAATCAGCGTGTGGTCGAGCATCGAGCCGCCGCCGCCGGGCTCGGGCGTCGCGGCGAGCTTCTCGGCGAGGTAGCTCACCTCCCCGGCGAACCACGTGTTGATCTTGATGAGCTTTTCCTGCGCGACCTCGTCCTTGTCGGGCTCGTGCGAGAGGCCGTGGTGGCCGTCGGTGATGCCGAGCCAGTTCATCCGGGCGCTGCCGACGGACTTGGTGTATTGCAGCGTGGCGACGCGCGCCATGTCGTTGGAAAGGGAGTTCACGAGCAGATCGATCTGCATGCGGCTGAGGCGCGGCACGTGATCGTTCTGCTCGGCGGCGACGCCGGCCTCGAAGGTGGGCGGCGCCTCGCGGAGGGACTGGCCCGTGCCGTCGGCGAGCTCGCGCTCGAGCTGGCGCACGAGCGTCTCGTGCTCCTCGAGCATGCGGCGATCCTCGGCGCTCACAAAGCCGCGCACGCGCGCGAGCTCAGCGCGGAGCGGGTCGAGCACGCTGCGGAGGCTCTCGCGGTCCTTGGT
The DNA here is from genome assembly GCA_031411915.1 of Opitutaceae bacterium. Classification (GTDB taxonomy): domain Bacteria; phylum Verrucomicrobiota; class Verrucomicrobiia; order Opitutales; family Opitutaceae; genus ER46. The sequence continues at coordinate 20,368 of JANOCA010000463.1, read as the reverse complement.
GCGGCCGTAGACCTTCTCATACATCTGGTAGGGATCGGAGATCGGCGCGACGGGCCGGCCGGAGCCGGCGTAGGACATGCGCGTCCACGGGTCGGCGCGGTCTTGCACGCCGACGCCGAACTCGAGCGAGCCGAAGCGCGTGCGCGTGTTCTCCTGCGACTGGAAAAAATTCCTGATCTCCTGGTCGATCGAGATGCCGCTGGCCCAGCCGGCGGGCTGGCCGGAGCCGCCCATGATGTTGCCGGGGAGCAGCTCGATCGCGGTGAGCAGGCAGCTCATGCCGCGCATGTGGCCGTCGCCGTCGCCGCGCACGCGGTTGGAGACACCCTGCAGCGTGAGCATCCGATCCTTGAACGGCGCGAGCGGCGCGAGGATTTTCTTCAGCGTGAACGCGCTGCCGGTCTCGTCGGGCCAGAACTCGGTGGGGATCGTGCCGTTGGGCGAGAAGACGACGATCAATCGCTGCCGCGGGCGCGCGGGCGCGGCGAGCGCGAGGCTCGGCAGCCCGGTGATGAAGGGCAGCACCGCGGCGGAGAGCCCGGCGCGTTTCAGGAAGTCGCGGCGATGGAGGTGGTTCATGGGCGGGGCGGAGTTGGGTGGGCGGCGACGAGCGCCGGGGTCGGCGCACCGAGGGCGCCAACGGTGGCGATCTCGGCGAGGAGCTTCGGCAGATTCCAGCCGGAGGCGACAAAAGAATCGCGCAGGCGCGCCAGCGTGTCGCTCCCGTAGGCGCGCGCCGGCTGCTTCACGACGTGGTGGAAGAGGTGCTCGATGAAGGCCTGGTTTGCGCGCTCGTTGGCGACCGCGAAATTGGCGACGTCGCGCGCGCCCGCGAACCGCACGCTCTGGCGATCGTCCACGAGATACTCGCTCGCGGCGTCGATGGGCCGGCCGTTCTCCTCGCGGCGGAAACGACCCGCAGCGTCATACCACTCCAGGCTGAACCCGAGGGGGTTGATCACCGCGTGGCAGCCCTGGCAATTTTCGCCGCGCGTCAGGTGGGTGACCTTCTCGCGCATGGTCAGGTTGGGCGCGAACTCCGCGTCGTTAAACGCCACCGCCATCGGCGGCGACTTGAGCGTGCGGCCGACGACGCTGCGCGTGAGAAAAACCCCGCGGTGGATGGGCGAGCTCGCCGCCTTGTAGGAATGCGCCGCGAGCAGATACGGGTGCGTCAGCACGCCCGCGCGCTCGCCGGCGGGCGCCGGCACGCGGGCAAACCCGCCATCCGCCGGCGGAGCGAGGCCGTAGAAGCGCGCGATACGATCGTTGGCGATCAGCCAGTCGGCCTGCAGCAGCTCGCGGAAATCGCCCCGGTCGCCCCACGCGGTCTCGTCGAGGAAAAGGTTCAGCGACGTGCGCAGATCGTCGATCATCTCGGGCGTGAAATCCGGGAACAGCGCCGCGTCCTTCCGCAGGTCCTCGACGTAGCGGATCTGCAGCCACTGGTGGAAAAACTCCCGCAGCTTCGCGCGCGCCCGCGGATCGGCGGTCATGCGGGCGGCGTGCGCGGCGACCTCCGCGCGCGTGCCGAGCCGGCCCGCCGCCGCGGCTTCCGCGAGGGCGGCGTCGGGCAGCGAATCCCAGAGGCCGAACGAAAGGCGCGACGCCACCGCCGTCGGCGACGGCACATCCACGTAGAGGAATTGCGGGGACTTGAGCGCCAGCAGCACCACGCGTCGCAACGCGCCCTCCGCCTCCGCGGGCGCGGCAAACCAGCGCCCGACGAGGCGCACCTGCTCCTCGTCCGCGAGCGGGCGCCGGAACGCCGCGGCGACGAACCGCGCGGCGAAGGCCTCGATTTTTTTCGCGCGTTCGGGATCGTCGGGGCGCGTGCCGGCGAGGGGATCGACGCGGCGGACGACGTGGCTGGCGACCTCGAGCGCGGCGGCGGTGGTCGCCTCGTCCCAGGTCTTGGAGACGGCCGTGCCGCGCTCGTAGCCGAAGCTGGCGTCGTCCGCAGGGAAGCGCGTCGCCAGGACAAAGATCGGCGCGGCCTTCGCCGTGGAGAGGTTGCGCGCAGGAATCGGGCGCTCGCTGCCATGCGGGGGTTTCCAGCGCAGCGAGATGCCGGGGACGACGGGCGAGCCGGTCTTCTCCGCCAGCGCCCACCAGTCGATCGCGATGGGGTAGCTGCGGCCGCCGAGGAGGCGCACGGTCACGCGATGGTCGGGATCGGTGGGCGTCGAGACGTTGATGTCGAGCGTGGGCGGCGAGCCGGCGCGCAGATCGGGCTCGGCGTTGATCCAGACGCGGACGCTGTTGGGCGTGCGGATGACGAACTCATGGTCGCCCGTCTCGTCGGCGAAGAGCGTGCCGCGCCACTGGGCGGAGAAGCCGGCGGGCTCCCTCGAGTTGGGCGTCGGGGGGCGGTCGATGGGCGGGAGAGCAAGGCGCGCGCGGAGCTCGCCGTTCTCGGGGAAAACGAAATCGACGGCGGGGTCGGTGCCGCGGTGCGCGAGCTTCGCGGGATCGAAGCGGCCGCGCTGGGCGACGTTGTAATAAGTTGCGGCGAGGCCGGGGGAATTCTCCGCGGCGGGCGCAGCGCTGGTGTCGGCCGTCGCCGGCCCGAGCTGCCGCAGGAGATCGGCGACGGCGTGGGTGTATTGGCGGTTGGTGAGACGGGCGAGCTCGACGCGCGCCGGATGATTGCGCGCCTGCGCGACCGGCGAATAGAAGGCGTCGAACACATACGCCGTCACCGCGTCGGCCTCGGCGGGCGAGAGCGACTCGGGTTTGTCCTCGGGCATGTTGGCCGCGATGTAGCGGGCGAGCTTCGCCGGCGACCAGTCGCCATGCAGCGGCTCGGCATACTTGCCCTCGACACCCTGCCCTTTCGCACCGTGGCAGTCGGCGCATTTCGCCCGGTAAATGTGTTCGCCGGACGCGGCGGTCCGCGTCGCAGGCCCGCTGCACGCGACCACCAGGCCGCCGGCGGTCAACACCGCGAGGAGCAGCCCGCGGTGTTTCATGGCACGGCCGGCGCCAGTCCCCGGCGGGCGCGGACCTTGGACTTTACCCAGAGCCGCAGGCGGTCGAGCCATAGGTAGACGACCGGCACCGTGTAGAGCGTGAGAACCTGGCTCACCATCAGCCCGCCCACGATCGCGAGGCCGAGGGGCTGGCGCATCTCGACGCCCTCGCCCGTCGCGAGCACGAGCGGCAGCGCCCCGAGCAGCGCGGCGAAATTTGTCATGAGAATCGGACGGAGGCGGAGCTTCGCGGCCTCGTAGATCGCGTCGCGTGGGCTCACGCCATCGCTTCGCTCCCGATCGATGGCGAAGTCGATCATCAGGATCGCGTTCTTCATCACGATGCCGATGAGAAGAAACAGGCCGAGCAGCGCGATCAGCGAGAACTCGGTGCCGGTCAGCCGCAGCGCGAGCAGCGCGCCAAGGCCGGCCGACGGCAGCGTCGAGAGAATCGTGAGCGGATGCACGAGGCTCTCATAGAGGACGCCGAGCACGAGATAGACCGCCACCAGCACGCCGAGGATGAGCAGCGGCTGCGCCTGGATGCCCGACTGGAACGAACTATACGACCCGAGCATCCGGGCCTGGACGTCGGTCGGGAGCAGGATTTTCGCGAGGGCGCCATCGATGGCGGCGAGGCCCTGCTCGAGCGACACCCCCTCGGCGAGCGCGAAGCCCACGCTCTCCGCGGCAAACTGCGCGCGGTGCCGCACGCGGTCCTCCGTCTGCGCGTAGGTGTAGCGCGTGAACGCCGAGAGCGGCACGCGCGTGCCGTTGGCGCCGATCACGTGGACCTTTTCGAGCACGACGGGATCGGAGGTGTATTGCGGCTCGAGCTCCATGATCACCCGATACTGGTTGAGACGGTCGTAGAGCGTCGCGACCTGCCGCTGGCTGAACGAGCTGTTGAGCACCTGCGACACCATCTGCATGTCCACGCCGAGCCGCCGCGCGGCCTCGCGGTCGATGGCGAGCCGGAGGGTCTGCGCGCCGACTTCGGAGCGCGCATCGACGTCGGTCAGCTCGGGCAGCTCCTGCAGCGCCGCGCCGATCCGCGGCGCCCACTTGCGGATCAGGTCAAGTTCGCCCGCGAGGATCGAGAGATCATAGGAGGTGGAGTCGGACATGCGCGGGCCCTCGATGTCCTGCGCCCCATAGAGGTAGAGCGAGGAGCCCGCCATCGGCGGCGAAGCGGCGCGCAGGCGATTGATGACCTCGGTGGCGGAGACCTTGCGCTCGGCGAGCGGTTTCAGACGGATCGTGAGCCGCGCGTTGTTCACGCCCGACGTGCCGCCGGAGGTGCCCATCACGTCCTGCACCGCCGGATCCGCGAGGATGAGCTTCCGGAAGGTTTCAATCTTCGGCTGCATGACCTGATAGGAAAACGCATCGTCGCCGCGCACGAAGCCGCTCAGGGTGCCGGTGTCCTGCATCGGCAGGAAGCCCTTCGGAATCTTGATGTAGAGCGAGACGTTCAGCGCGATGGTGCCGATGAGGACGATGAGCGTGAGCGTCGCGTGGTTGAGCACCCAGCCGAGCGAGCGGGCGTAGGCGGACTTCACGGCCTCGAACGCCCCCTCGGTCGCGCGGCGGAACCTCCCGTCAGTCTCGTGGTGCTCGCGGCGCAGCCAGCGCGCGCACAGCGAGGGCACGAGGGTGAGCGAGACGGCGAGCGACACCAGCATCGCGATCACGAGCGTGATCGAGAACTCGCGGAACAGCCGCTCGACGAGGCCGCCCATGAAGAGAATCGAGACGAACACCGCGACGAGCGAGAGGTTCATCGCGAGGAGCGTGAAGCCGACCTCGCCCGAGCCCTTCAGCGTCGCGCGCAGCGGCGAGAGCCCGCGCTCGATGTGGCGCGAGATGTTTTCCATCACCACGATCGCGTCGTCCACCACGAGGCCGGCCGCCACGATGAGCGCCATCAGCGAGAGGTTGTTGAGCGAGAACCCGAGGAGATACATGAACGCGAACGTGCCGACGACCGACACCGGGATCGCGAGGCAAGGGATGAGCGCGGCGCGCGGGTTGCCGAGGAAGAGAAACACGACGAGCATCACCAGCGCCGACGCGATGAGCAGCGTGCGCTGCGATTCGTGCAGGGTGGCGCGGATGCCGGGCGAGCGATCCATCACGACGGCGAGATCGGCGTCGGCCGGGAGCAGCGCGCGCAGGCCGGGGAGCTGGGCGTTGATCGCGTCGATGGTCTCGATGATGTTGGCGCCGGGCTGGCGGCTGATGTTGAGCAGCACGGCGGGGCGGTCGTTGTGAAAGCCCATGCTGTAGCGGTCCTCGACGGAGTCGGAAATCTTGGCGACATCGCCCAGGCGCACGGGCGCGCCGTCGCGGTAGCGGACCACGAGGGCGTCGTATTCCTCGGCGCGGCGGAGCTGGTTGCTCACCTGCACCTCCCACTGCCGCGGACCGTCCTCGACGGTGCCGCGCGGCCGGATGGAGTTGGCCGCGGCGATGGCGCGGCGCACCTCGTCGAGCGAGATGCCGTGGTGGGAGAGCGCGTGGGGATTGAGCTGCACGCGCACGGCGGGCAGCGAGCTGCCGCCGGTCTGCACCTCGCCCACGCCGGCGATCTGGGAGATTTTCTGGCCGAGGATCGTGGCGGCGAAATCGTAGAGCGCGCCCGGCGCCAGATTGGGCGAGCTGAGCGCGAGCGCCATGATGGGCGCGGCGGCCGGGTTGGATTTGCGGAACGTGGGGCTGCCCGGCATGCCCGCGGGCAGCTCGCCGCGCGAGGCGTTGATGGCGGCCTGCACATCGCGCGCCGCGGCGTTGAGATCGCGGCCGAGCGCGAACTCCAGCATGATGCTCGAGGAGCCCTGGCGGCTGTCGGAAAAGATGCCGTGGACGCCGGAGATGCTGCCCAACGCCCGCTCGAGCGGCGCCGAGACGCTCGTCGCCATCGTCTCCGGGCTCGCGCCCGGCATGGACGCGCTGACGCGGATCGAGGGGAAATCCACCTGCGGGAGCGGCGAGACCGGCAGCAGCCCGTAGGAGAGCGCGCCCACCAGCACGAACGCGATCGCGATCAGGCTGCTCGCCACCGGGCGGCGCACGAAGGGACGCGAGAGGTTGAGGCTCATGCGGTGGCGCCCTTCGCGCCCGCGGGCGCGGCGGCGGGGCGAGGGGCTTTTTTGCGCTGGGCGAGGCGATCGAAAAACAGATAAACGACCGGCGTCGTGAACAGCGTGAGCACCTGGCTGACGAGCAGGCCGCCCACCATCACCAGGCCGAGCGGCTGCCGCAGTTCGGCGCCCGATCCGGTCGATAGCATCAGCGGCAGGGCGCCGAAGAGCGCGGCGAGTGTCGTCATCAGAATCGGCCGGAATCGCAGCAGCGCGGCCTGCTTGATCGCTTCGCGCGGTGAAAGCTTGTCGCGCCGCGTGGCCTCGAGCGCGAAGTCCACCATCATGATGCCGTTCTTCTTCACGAGGCCGATCAGCAGCACGATCCCGATGACCGCGATCATGTCGAGCGGGCGGCCGGTAATCCAAAGCGCGAGCAGGGCGCCGACCGTGGCCGACGGCAGCGTCGAGAGAATCGTGATCGGGTGGATGCTGCTCTCGTAGAGGATGCCGAGCACGATACACATCGTGACGACCGCCGCCAGGACGAGGAGGAGCGTGCTGCTCAGGGAGGCGCGAAACGCGTGCGCCGCGCCCTGAAACCGCAGGTCGACCGCCGCCGGCACACCGTGCTCCTGCGCGGCGCGCTCGATCGCCGACACCGCGTCGCCCAGCGACTGGCCCGGCGCGAGGTTGAAGGAAACCGTCACCGCCGGAAACTGGCCGACATGGTTGATGAGGAGCGCGGTCGGGCGCTCGCTCACGCGCGCGACGCTCGACAGCGGGATGGGCCGCCCGGTGCGCGTGCGCACAAAGATGCTCGTGAGCGCCTGCGGCCCGACCGCGAGCCGCGGATCGACCTCGAGGACGACGCGATACTGGCTCGACTGCGTGAAGAGCGTGGAAACCTGCCGCTGGCCGAAGGCGCTGTAGAGCGCGTCGTCGATGTCGGCCACCGTCACGCCGAGGCGGCTCGCGGCGTCGCGATCGATTTCAAGGAACGCCTGGAGCCCCTCGTTCTGGAGATCGCTGGCGACGTCGGACAGCGGGGCGAGCGTCTGGAGACGGGCGACAAACTCCGGCACCCACTCGTGCAGCAGTTTCTCGTCGGGGCTCGTGAGCGTGAATTGAAACTGCGTCCGGCTCACCCGATCCTCGATCGTGAGTTCCTGGATGGGCTGGAGATAAAGCGCGATGCCCGGGACGTCGCGCGCCCGCTCGCGCAGGCGTTCGATGATCGTGAACGCCGAGTCGCGCCGCTCGCCGTGCGGCTTCAGGTTGATGAGCATCCGGCCGCTGTTGAGCGTGGCGTTGGTGCCATCGACGCCGATGAACGACGAGAGGCTGGCGACCGCATCGTCCTCGAGGATTTTCGCCGCGAGCGCCTGCTGCCGCTCCGCCATCGCGGAAAACGAGATCGACTGCGGCGCCTCGGTGACGGCTTGGAGGGCGGAATTATCCTGCAAGGGGAAGAAGCCTTTCTTCACGACGAGGTAGAGCCCGGCCGTGACCGCCATGGTGCCGACCGTGATGGCGAGCGTGAGCCGCTGGTGCTCGAGCACCCAGTCGAGCATCTTGCCGTAGCGCGCAATCACGGCATCGAGGAAACCGGGCTTCGCGTGCGTGTGCACCGGCGGAGCGGACAACATGCGGGCGCACATCATCGGCGTGAGCGTGAGCGAGACGACGAGCGAGATGAAGATCGAGACCGCGAGGGTGATGGCAAACTCGTGGAAGAGCCGGCCCACCACGTCGCCCATGAACAGCAGCGGGATCAGCACCGCGATGAGCGACACGGTGAGCGACACGAGCGTGAAGCCGATCTGAGACGCGCCCTTCAGCGCGGCCTCCATCGGCGACGCGCCCTGCTCGCGGTAGCGCGCGATGTTTTCCAGCATCACGATCGCGTCGTCGACCACGAAGCCGGTCGCGACCGTGAGCGACATCAGCGTGAGGATGTTGAGCGAGTAGCCCGCGAGATACATCACGCCAAACGTGCCGACGAGCGAGAGCGGCACCGCGATGCTCGGGATCAGCGTGGCGGCAAAGTTGCGCAGGAACATGAACGTCACCAGCACGACGAGCCCAATGGCGAAAATCAGCTCGTGCTGCACGGAGCGCACGGAGGAGCGGATGCTCTGCGTGCGGTCGGTGAGCACCGCCATCTCGATCGCGGCCGGCAGGCTGGCGGAGAGCTGCGGCAGGAGCGCCTGCACGCGATCGACGACCTCGATGACGTTGGCGCCGGGCTGGCGCTGGATGTTGACGAGGACGGCGGGCGCGCCGTCGGCCCACGCGGCAAGGCGGCGATCCTCGGCGGCGTTGGTGATGGTGGCGACATCGCCGAGCCGCAGCGGGGCGCCGTCGCGCCACGTGATGATCAAATTGCGGTATTCCTCGACGGAACGCATCTGGTCGTTTGCGTCCATGAGGATGGAGCGGAGCGGGCCGTCGAAGATCCCCTTGGGGCCGTTGACGCTCGCGGCGCCGATGGCGGCGCGAACATCGGCGAGGTTGAGGCCGCGCGCGGCGAGTTCGCCGGGATTGATCTGCACGCGCACGGCGGGCCGCTGGCCGCCGGCGAGGCTCACCATGCCGACGCCGGGAATCTGCGCGAGCTTCTGCGCGACGCGCGTGTCCACGAGATCATGCACCTGCGGCAGCGGGAGGCTGGCGGAGGTGACCGCGAGCGTGACGATGGGAGCGTCGGCGGGGTTGACCTTGCGGTAGATGGGCGGCGCCGGGAGATCGTTGGGGAGGAGGTTGCTCGCGGCGTTGATGGCGGCCTGCACTTCCTGCTCGGCCACGCCCATCGAGACGGAGAGGGCAAACTGCAACGTGATCACCGACGAGCCGCCGGAACTGGCCGACGACATCTGGTTCACGCCTGGAATCTGCCCGAAGCGCCGCTCGAGGGGCGCCGTGATCGAGCTGGCGGTGACGGAAGGGCTCGCACCGGGATAAAACGTGAAGATCTGGATCGTCGGGAAATCCACCTGCGGCAGCGCCGACACGGGGAGGAGCCGGTAGGCGAGGATGCCCGAGATGAGCAACGCAACCATCAGCAGGCTCGTCGCCACCGGCCGCAGAATGAAGAGGCGGGAGGGGCTCATTTCCCTTCCTGCTTCTTCTTGCCCTTGCCGCCGCGCTCGCCGGTGCCGGCCTTGGGCGCGGGCGGCGGATTCTTGTTCGGGTCCTCGCTCAGCACGGTGACGAGGCGGCCCTCGCGGAGGCGGTCGAGGCCCTCGAGGATGACGACGTCGCCGATCGCGAGACCCTTGGTGATCACCTGCACTTGGTTCTCGGACGGGCCGAGCACGACATCGCGCACGGTGGCCTTGTTCTCGGCGCCGACGATGTAGACGTAGTTGCCGCGCGAGCCGAACTGCACGCCCACGGCGGGAATCACGAGCGCATCCTTGAGCGTGCGGACACGGAGGCGGACGTTCACAAATTGGTTGGGGAAAAGCTTCTCGTCGGTGTTGGGGAACTCCGCCTTCAGCCGCAGCGTGCCCGTCGCGAGATCGATCTGGTTGTCGACCGTGCGGAGCGAGCCGGTCGCGAGGACGCCGCGCTCGCTGCGGTCCCAAGCCTCGACTTGCAGCGCCTCGCCGGCGCGAACGGGCTCGATGACCTTCTGCAGTTCGTTCTCGGGCACGGTGAAACTGACCGTAATGGGGCGGGTCTGGGTGATGGTCACCAGACCGCCCTGATCGCCGGCGCGGATCATGTTGCCGGCATCGACCTGCCGCAGGCCGAGCCGTCCGGAGATGGGCGCCTCGATGCGGGTGTAGTCGAGCTGGCGGCGGGCGTCGTCGACGCGCGCTTTTTCCGCGGCGAGCATGCCCTGGCGCTCAGCGACGAGCGCCTGCTGGGCCTCGAGCTGCTGGAGCGTCACGAGCGTCTGCGCGTGGAGCTGCTTGAAACGCTCGAGGTCGGCCTTGGCGGTGCGCACCTGCGACTGTGACTGGAGATAGCTGCCCTCCATCTGCGCGAGGCGAAGCTGATAAGTGGCCGGATCGATCTCGGCGAGGATCTCGCCCTGCTTGACCTCCTGGCCCTCGGTGAACGCGACGCGCAGGAGCTGGCCATCGACCCGGCTGCGGACGACCACGGTGTTGAGCGGCATGACGGTGCCGATGGCGCGGAGATGCACGGCGAGGTCCGCCTTCTTCGCGGCCTCGGCGCGCACGGGCACGGCCGTGTTGCGATCGCGCGAGCGGAACGAGGCGTAACTCGAGGCTCGCGGCGCGGCGGACTGGACCGCGAAATACCAGGCGCCGCCGCCGAACACGATGGCCACGGCGGCATAGAGGAACCAGCGGCGGCGCGAAGAGGAGGGAGATGACATGCGGGAATCGAGCTGAGAAAAGGAAAGGGATCCGGCCAGACGACCCAGCTGGCGCGAGCGTTGCTAAGTTTTTCGTCGTCAACCGTGAAAGACGGTCAAACCAGGGCGCCTTTAGCCGACGAAACGGTAGTCGTAGGGGGCCCGGAGCTCGCGCGCGACGTGGGCGTTGCCCTCGGCGGCGTCGGGGCCGGTGAATTTCTCGGCCTCGGCGTCCCAGGCGAGCGTGCGGCCCGTGCGCATTGAGATGGCGCCGAGGTGGCACATCGTGGCGGAACGGTGGCCGGTCTCGACATCGCAGATCGGGGCTTTCCGCGACTTCACGCAGTCGAAGAAATTTTCCATGTGGTTCTTGCTCTCGTAGAGCCGCACCGCGCCTTCGGGCAGCGGCGCCTTGAGCAACTCGGGATCGCTGGCGACGATGCGGTCGCGATTCACCCAGAGCCAGCCCTGCGTGCCCTCGAAACGTATGCCGTTGCGCTGGCCGTCGGCGACGACCTTGCCGCCGTAAATCGAGTCGTCGCGCGTGGTGTGGATGTTGAGCTTCACGCCGTTCGCGTAGGTGTAGCTGACCTCGTAGTCGCTGAACGTCGTGTAGCCGCCGGGAATGGGCTGGGCGAGGACGCGCGACGAGACCTCGCGCGGGGCGACGAGGCCGACGGCCCAGTAGGCGATGTCGTTGTGATGCGCGCCCCAGTCGGTCATCGTGCCGCCGGAATACTCATACCAGAAGCGAAACGTGCGATGGCAGCGCTCCGGCACGTAGTCGGTGCGCGGCGCGGGCCCGAGCCAGAAATCCCAGTTCAGCTCCTGCGGCACCGCGGCGGTCTTGAAGGGTCCCTCGCGCAGGCCGGCGGGCAGCCAGACATCGGCCGATAGGAGCTTCCCGAGGCGGGCGTTGCGGACGAGCTCGCACGCGAGGCGAAATCGCTGCGAGCTGCGCTGCTGCGTGCCGGTCTGGAGGACGATGCCGCTTTGCTTCACCTCGCGCACGAGGCGCCGGCCCTCGTCGATCGTGAGGGTGAGCGGCTTCTCGGCAGAGACGTCCTTCTTCGCGCGGGCGGCGCCGAGGTTGACGAGCGTGTGCCAGTGGTCGGGCGTGCCGTTGACGAGCGCATGCACATCCTTGCGCTCGAGCACGCGGCGGAAGTCGGCGATGATCTCAGGGGCGGGCTTGCCCTCGGCCTTGAGCTTCGCCGCGGCCTCGGCGGCGCGCTTCGAGTCGACGTCGCACACGATGAGCACATCGCCCCAATTGGCGGCGTTGCGCGCGTCGTTGGTCCCCTGCCCGCCGGCGCCGATGAGCGCGACGCCCGGGCGGTCGTTGGCGGAGGGTTTCTTCGGCGCGGGCGACTCGGCGGCGGCGAGCTGGCGCTCGACGAACCAAAGCGGCAGGCCGGACATCGCGGCGACGGTGGCGCAACGGCGGAGGAAGGCGCGGCGCGAGACGTGGAAATTCTTCATGGGAACGTGGGGTGAGATCAACAAGCTACGCGGGCCAACACGCGCGCGGCAAGCGTGGGCAAGGCGAGAAATCGAGCGTGGCGAGTGCGCCCAATAATTCCTGCACCGTAGGGCGTCTGTCTTGCAGACGCCGTCGTCCGCCGAGACTCCCAGGCCGGCGTCTCCAAGACAGACGCCCTACAGAAAACCTCAGCTCACCGCCGGGTAGCTGCCGAGCCACTTCACGAGCGGGCAGAACTTCCGCAGCTCGGCGATCGCGGCCTTCATCGCGGCGTCGTCGTGGTGGCCGGTGATATCGAGGAAAAAATAATAGTCCCACGGGCGCTTCTTGCTCGGGCGCGACTCGATCTTCGACAGGTTGATGCCGCGCTCTGCGAGGGGCATGAGCATCTTCAGCAGCGCGCCGGAGTGCGACGCGGCCTCGTCGCCCAGCGAAACGAGCAGGCTCGTGATGTCGTTGCCGCCCCCGACCGAGCCGGAGGCCTTTTTCCCGAGGACGAAGAAACGCGTGGTGTTGTCGGCCTTGTCCTGGATGCTGCGCGCCACGACGGGCACGCCGTAGTGCTCGGCCGCAAGCTCGCCGGCGATGGCGGCGGTGCCGGGCTCATCCTTGGCCATCTGCACCGCGCGCGACGTGCTCGGCGCATCGACGAGCCGCGCCTGCGGGAGGTGGCGTTGCAGCCAGTGCCGGCATTGCGCGATCGCCTGATCCTTGGAGTAGACGCACTCGATCTCCTCGAGCGGCGACATGGAGATCAGCGCGTGGTTAATCTCTAGGTAGATCTGGGCGACGATCTTGAGGTCGCTCTCGACGAAGCTGTCGAGGGCCTCGCGCACGGAGCCCTCGGTGGAATTTTCAATCGGGATGACGGCGTAGTCGGTCTCGCCCTTTTCCACCGCGGTGAAGATGTCGCTCACGCTGGCCATGCCGTGATAGGTCACGCTGGCGCCGAACTTCTTGAGCGCGGCGGCGTGGGTGTTGCTCGCCTCGGGCCCGAGGTAGGCGATGAGCAGCGGCTTCTCCAGCGCGATCGCGGCCGACATGATCTCGCGGTAAATCGCGCGCAGGGCCTCGTGCTTGATCGGCCCTTGGTTCTGGCCGGTGACCTTGCGGAACACGGCGTCCTCGCGCTCGGCCACGTAGATCTGGCCGCCGGCGCTGCGCTTGACCTTGCCGATCTCGGCGGCGAGGGCGAGGCGCTGGTTGAGGAGTTCGACGAGCTGCTTGTCGAGCGAGTCGATTTTTTCGCGGATCGGGCCGAGTTCCATGTCAGTTGCCGGCGGCAGGGGCGGATTTGGCCGGCACGGCGCCGGCGCCCTCGAGGGGAAGCTGCTCGTCGGAGAGGCCCATGTCGGTGTCGGTCGGCTTGTGCGGCGTGGCCGAGTTCTGGAGCCACTCGTCGATCTGCCGCGAGGAGAGCACGTCGGAAGCCGGCAGCTCGTCGAGGGACTTGATGCCGACAAACTCAAGGAACTGATCCGTGGTCCCGTATTGGATCGGGCGGCCGGGTGAATCCGCGCGGCCGACGATGTAGACGAGTTCGCGCTCGAGCAGTTTGTTGAGGCCGGCCTCCGCCGACACGCCGCGGATCGTCTCGATCTCGCCGCGGGTGACGGGCTGGCGGTAGGCGATGACGGCAAGCGTCTCGACGGCGGACTGGCTGAGCTTCACCGGCGGCGGCTCCTGGCGGAGGATGCGCACCCAGCGGGCGAAACGCGGATGCGTCACCAGGCGGTAGCCGGCGTTGCCCTCGATGAGGAGGAGGCCCTCGTCGCTCGCGCGCAACTCCGCCGCAATCAGGTCCATCGCCTCGCGGATCTGCGTGCCGGTGATGAGCGTGGGGACGTCGCTGTAGAGTTCCGGGTCCTGCGGCGGCTCGGCGATGACCTCGGCGGGTTCCTCGACCGGCAGAGCGGACGCGGTCGCGGCGGCGTGCGGAGCGGAGCCGTTAGTGCCGTTTTCGCCAACGACGGCGGCGGTTGGCTCAGCGGTGGCCGGAGCCGCCCCGTCAGACTCAGTCAGCGGCAACTGCGCGTCGTGAAACCGCGTGAACGCCGCCTGAATGTCCTTAATCGCGAGCGGCTGGCTCGACGAGAGCAGGAGCGCCTTGAGCACTTTTTTCAGGTTGAAGGCCATGCGGGAATATCGCCCCGAGTGATGCGGCCACCGCAAAGCCATGCAATCCCCAAAACGCCGCGAGCACGCCCCGTCGCCTCTTCCCTCTCCACCGGCACAGTTACGCGCCCGATTCGTTGCGCAGCCGCTTCCGCACTTGCCCGCCCCTCTCGACTCTGGACTCTTCCGATCCCCGCTCTCAACTCTCACGCCCTTTTTCACACCCATGAGCTCCGCCCCCGACCAAACTCGCAAACACTCCTCCGTCGTCGTTGACGGCAACGACCGCGCCCCTGCCCGCTCCATGCTGCGCGCCGTCGGCTTCACCGACGAGGATTTCAAGAAGCCCCAGATCGCCGTCGCCGCGTCCGCCAGCAACATGACGCCCTGCAACGTCCACCTCGGCGACCTCAGCGAGCACGCGCAAAAGGGCATCGATGCCGCCGGCGGCAAATCCGTTTATTTCAACACCATCACCGTCACCGACGGCATCAGCATGGGCACGCAGGGCATGCGCTACTCCCTGGTCTCCCGCGATGTGATCGCCGATTCCATCGAGACCGCCGTCGCCGCCGAGGGCTTCGATGGCCTCGTCGCCATCGGTGGCTGCGACAAAAACATGCCCGGTTGCATGATGGCCATCGCCCGCCTCAACCGCCCCGCCGTCTTCATTTACGGCGGCAGCATTCTCCCCGGCTTCACCCCCGGCGACTGCGATCACAAGAAGCCCCTCGACATCGTTTCCGTCTTCGAAGCCGTCGGCAAACACGCCAAGGGCGAAATCGACGCCGCCGGCCTCAAGGAGATCGAGTCCGCCGCCATCCCCGGCCCCGGCTCCTGCGGCGGCATGTATACCGCCAACACCATGGCCACCTGCATCGAGGCCCTCGGCATGAGCCTCCCCAACAGCAGCGCCCAGCTCGCCGTCGGCAAAGAGAAACGCGAGGACTGCGAGCGCGCCGGAGCCGCCGTCATGGCCATGCTCAAGAAAGGCACCAAGCCCCGTGATATTCTCACGCGTCACGCGTTCGAGAATGCCATCACCGTCTGCCTCGCGCTCGGCGGCTCGACCAACCTCATCCTCCATCTCCTCGCCATCGCCCACTGCGCCGAGGTGCCGCTCACGCTCCAGGATTTCAAGACCATCGGCGACCGCGTCCCGCTGCTCGCCGACGTGAAACCGTTCGGCAAATACGGCATGGCCCACCTCATCCGCATCGGCGGCATCCGCCCGATGATGAAGATCCTCCTCGACCGCGGCCTGCTCCACGGCGAGTGCCTCACCGTCTCCGGTGAGACCATCGCCGAGTCGCTCAAAAACGTGAAGCCCTACCCGTCCTACCCCGACCAGCAGGACGTCATCCGGCCGTGGGATCAGCCGATCAAGAAAGACACCCACCTCCGCGTCCTCCACGGCAACCTCGCCCCCGGCGGCGCCGTCGGCAAAATCACCGGCAAGGAAGGCCTCTACTTCAAAGGGCCCGCCAAGGTTTACGAAGGCGAAGAAGACGCGCTCAAAGGCGTCCTCCGTGGTGATGTCGTCAAAGGCGACGTCGTCGTCATCCGCAACGAAGGCCCCGTCGGCGGACCCGGCATGAGAGAAATGCTTTCGCCCACCAGCGCGATCGCCGGCCGCGGCCTCATCAAGGACGTCGCGCTCATCACCGACGGCCGTTTCTCCGGTGGTAGTCACGGCTTCGACGTCGGCCACATCACGCCCGAAGCCGCGAAAGGCGGCCCGATCGGCATCGTGAAAAACGGCGACCTCATTGAAATCGACGCCGTCAAAAACACGATGAGCCTCCTCATCCCCGAGGCCGATTACGCCGCCCGCCTGAAGGCCTACAAGCCGCTCCCGCCGAAAGAAACCCGCGGCGTCCTCGCCAAATACGCAAAGCTCGTGAGCACGGCGTCTGAAGGTGCGGTGACCGACAAGAATCTCTAGTCCCCGCCATGGCCTCGGATGGGAAGAATGAGAAGAAAGGGAAGGATGGGAAAGCCACCTCCCATCCTTCCCAGAATTCCGATTCCTCCCCTGCTTCACATCCCTCCCATTCTTCCCATTCCGATCCGACCCGTATCATCCCTCCCCGCGGCGATCCCCGCACCCTCCTCTCCTTCCAGAAAGCCGAAGTCCTCTACGATCTCACCTACCGCTTCGCCCACAAGTATCTCGCGAAAAGCGACCGCACCATCGACCAGATGATCCAGGCCGCGCGCTCCGGCAAAGCCAACATCCTCGAAGGCAGCAAAGCCGGCCGCACCTCCAAGGAAACCGAGATCAAGCTCACCAACGTCGCCCGCGCGAGCCTCGACGAATTGCTCGACGACTACGCCGACTATCTTCGCGTCCGCGAATTCCCACAGTGGGACAAGGATTCGAAGGAGGCCCTCTACGTGCGCCAGCTCGGCCGCACGACCCCGCAGACCTTCGAACTCTACCGCAATTTCTTCGAGACGCGCCCCGCCGAGACCCTCGCCAACATCGCGATCTGCCTCATTCACCAGACGCACTACCTGCTCGATCGGCAGCTCCTCCGTCTTGAGAAAGATTTCCTCGAGCAAGGCGGCCTCCGCGAACGCATGACCCGCGCCCGCCTCCACCGCCGCCAAGGTTCTCCCTAATTCCCACCCTTCCCATTCCTCCCATCCTTGCAGCCGTCGCTCACGCTTAAACCGATCGGTCATCTTCACACCCGGCGGCAGGTGAAGTTTCAGGCTGGGCACCAGCGGGCAACGGCGGCTGAGGAGAGCAACGAAGTCGAGCTGCTCCCGAACTGCGGCTACGAGCACGCGCTGCAGGACCTCGCGGGATTTGAGCGCATGGCATGACGTTATCAGACTGCGGGCCCAGGGGCTTTGGGTGGCTGGTTGCCCCGGAATCCTCTGCCGCGGTGCGCAGTTCCCTCATCAGCGCAGTCAACTCGTCGCAGGACTCATCGAGCAGGCCGTCCACCTTTCTTAGCTGTGCCCGCACGTCGGTCCCGTCTGGTGGGAGCTGATACTTTACGGCGGCGAGCAGGAATCGCGCGGCTGAGATGGTCTGACAGGCGGAGTTGTGGAGCCGGTCCGCGATCTGCGCGGGCGTCAGGCCTGCCGTCCTTCTGGCCACGGTTGTTTTGCGCTTGGGCGGGGGGACTGTCGGGGGGGTGCTTTTCCCGGGCCTGGCTTTGATTTCGCGGGCCGCTTCTTCGAGGGCTTCGCGGAGGTCTTCTCCCCCGAAAGGCTTGACGATGTGCCTCCGGAATCCCGCGGCCTTGCTGCGAGCAAGGTCACTTTCCGCCGCGAAACCGCTCATCGCCATGGCATAGACGAGCTGCGGAAATTGCGCTTGTTCCAGCAGCTCCCAGCCGCTGCCGTCAGGCAGCCCAAGATCGGAAATGAGGACTTCGCAGTCCGCGGTGGGGGCGGCCGCCAGCGCCGCCTTCATCGTGGTCGCGGTGGTCACGGAATGGCCCAGGTTATCCAAATACATTTTCAAACCCCTCAGCGTATCAGGATGGTCTTCGACGACAAAAATTCGCATGGCAGGGTGGATTGGGGTTCTCTTCAAACAGGCAGCCGGACGTGGAAGGTGGCGCCCTGGCCGGGGCCGGGGCTTTCGGCCCAGATCCGGCCGCGGTGCGCGGCGAGGATCGCCCCGGAGATCGCCAGGCCGAGGCCGAGGCTGCGGTGCTCGCTCTTCTGCTGGGCGTCCACCTGCTCGAAGGGCTGGAAGATGCGCTCGAGATCTTCGGCGGCGATGCCCGCGCCGGTGTCGGCCACGGAGATTTGCAGGGCGCCCGGATCGCGCGCGGTGCGCAGGGTGAGGGTGCCGCCGGGCGGGGTGAATTTCACGGCGTTGCGGAGCAGATTGCACAGCACCTGCAGGAGGCGCGCGGAATCCGCCTCCGTCGTGGCGGGCGCGGCACCCAGCTCCTGCCGCACGGCGATCCCTTTCTCCTCCACTTCGGAGCGCACCATCTCGAGCGAGCGGGCGATGGCCTCGTGCACGTCCACGATTTTGAAATCAAAGCGCATCTTCCCCTGCTGGATGCGGGAGACGTCGAGCAGGTCGTCAATGAGCTGAGCCTCCAGCACGATGTTGCGGTGGATCATTTCAAAGTCCTCGCGCAAATCCTCGGACAGCTTCTTCGACTTGGCATGCACTCCGGCCACCAGCATCACCGGCGTCAGCGGCGTCCGCAGCTCGTGGCTGAGCGCGGCGAGGAAGCGGTCCTTCGCCGCGTTGGCGGCCACGGCCTTTTCGGAGGCCTCACGGATGGCGCGCTCGGCGTTCTTCTGCTCGGTCACATCGAGGTTCGTGCCGACCATCCACTCCGCTTGGCCTTGCTCATTGGCGCGGACGGTCTCGATCGCTTGGATGTGGCGGCATTCCCCATTATCCGCGCGGAGGATGCGGAATTCGCGCGTGCTCTTGCCGCATCGGCGCACGGTGTGCAGGAGCACTTCCTCCTGGCGCGCCAGATCCTCGGGCAGCACAGCGCCGCGCCACGTGTCGTAGCTCACAAAACCATCGGGCGTTGGCGCGACTCCATAGATCTGGAACATCTGCGCATCCCAGCGGAGGGAGCCGGTGAGGACGTTCCGTTCCCAAATCCCCACCTCCGTCGCCGCAGTGGCCAGACGCATGCGCTCTTCATTGGCGCGCCGCGCCGCCTCCGCCACCTTGCGGTCGGTGATGTCGCGCACGACTCTCGCGGTGCCGCTCACTTTTCCCGCCGCGTCCTTCAGCGGCGAGATGGTGATCGAAACGGGAAACTCCCGCCCGTCCTTGGTCCGCCGGATCGCCTCAAAAGTTCCCCCGCGCTCCCCGGCGGCGAGTTGTCGCTGGAGTTCGTGCTCCGCTGCCTGCCGGTCCGCTGGGATCAGCCGCATAATCGACGTGCCCACGATTTCCTCCGCGGTGTAGCCGAAGATTTGTTCCGCGCCGCGATTCCAACTGGTGATGATCCCGTCGACATCCTCGCTGAAAAGCGCGTCGTGGGAGGACTCGACGATGGCGGCCAGCCGGGCCAGGGCCTCCTCCGCCTGTTTCCGTTCGGTGATGTCAATGGCCGCACAGGTGACGCCGGAAATGAGGCCGGCAGCATCCCGCAGGGGTTCCAGCAGCAAGTCGTAATGCCGACCCACGCCTGCGATTTGAACCGTGACCTCCTGCCGCTGGCTGACGCCGGTTCGGATCACCTCCCGCTTCAGGGCCTCGGTCACGGCAGCATCCGCGGCGCGCTCCATCAGGTCCGTATCCCGTTTGCCGATGGCATGGAAGTCATCGAAACCTGGCGCCGGATTTTGCAGCCAGGTGTAGCGCAGTTCAAGGTCCTGCTGAAAGAGCACCACTTGCGAGCACTTCACGGCGAGATCGAAGCGCTCGTTCGCGAGCCGCAGCGCTGCCTCGGCCTGCTTGTTCGCCGTGATGTCGGTGATCGTCCCGACCATTCGTCTGGGCACATTTGCGCCGTCGCTGATGGCCCGGCCTTTGTTGGACACCCACCGGACCTCCCCGGTCGGACGGACGATGCGGAACTCGGACTCATACAGCGTCCCACGCTCTATCGCGGCCGTAACCGCCGCCCACACCCTCCCCCGGTCGTCGGGGTGAACGAGCCGGTCGAAGGCCGCCGCCGTCCCGTCGAACTCGCCTTCCCGCAGTCCGTGGATGAGGTAGCACTCGGGGGTCCACACGACCTGATTTGTCGCCACGTCCCAGTCCCACATGCCGGTGGCGGCGGCGGCCATGGCCAGCCGCAGCCGATGCTCTTCCTCCCGTAGTCGCTGGTCCATCCGCTTGCGCTCGGTGATGTCGCGAATGGAGGCGATGTAGCCGATGCCCGCGCCGTCGAGGTCGCGCAGCGCGCTGATGACCTTCTCGACGTGCATCTCGCGGCCGTCAGGCGTGCGATGAATCAGCTCGCCCCGCCACTCGCCGCGATCGCGCAGGGCCGTCCGCATGCCGGCTTCGGCGTCGGGGGACGGCCAGTGCCGGATGTAAATCTCGGCGAAGGCGCGGCCCAGCACATCGCGGGCGCGGATGCCGTATAGGCGCTCGGCGGTGGCGTTCAGGAAAGTGACGCGCTCCTCGAGGTCGGTGGCGATCACCGCATCGCTGACCTGCGCAAGCATCTCGCCGCGCATGCGGTTCTGCTCGGCGACGACGCCTTGCAGGACGAAGAGTTGCGGTCCGGCGGAACTTTCCACCACGAGCGCATCGACCTCGCCGGCGCGGATCGCGCGCAGCATTTCTTCCGCCTCCGCCAGCCGCGCGCGCAGCTCCGCGTTTTCGGCGCGAAGCGTTTCGTCGGTGGAGGCTGTTGCATTCATTGTCACTCCAATCTCAGGAATCTTGTTTCTCACCCTTCTCCCGCAGATCCAGCCCGAGCAGGAT
>JANOCA010000462.1:0-3502 GCA_031411915.1 Opitutaceae bacterium | reverse complement strand
GCCGATGTTGCCGGCCATGTTCATCGTGCCGGAGACTTGCCCCGCGTGCTTGCCGCCGATGTCGATGCAGAAGGACCACGAGGGGCTCAGCACCATGTCCACGCCGAAGACCGCGAGCGACAGCCAGAAAATCGCCGGGCCGACCTCCGCTTGCCGCACGCTCATCACCATGCCGATGGCGGTCAGAGCGAAGCCGAAAATCGCGGGGAGCTTGCGCGACAGCGCGTGGCGCCCCGAGGCGTAGATGCGATCGACGAGCCAGCCGGAGAACACGTTGCCCACGGCGCCGCAGAGCAGCGGGATCATGGCGTAGAGGCCGGCGTCGGCGGAGTTGAGCTTGTAGGTGGCCTTGACGTGCGGATACAGCCACGTGAGGCAGAAGAACGTGGTGAAATTGGCGAAGAGGTATTGCACCATCATCAGCCACAGCCCGGCCGAGCGGAACATGCGGCCGAGGGGAAGCTTGCCGGCGGGCGCAGAATCGGCCCCGGCCTGCCGGTGGGCCATGATGTAAGCGAGTTCTTCCTTCGAGATGTCGGGATGGTCTGCCGGGTCATCGCGAAACCAGAGCCACCACGCGATCGACCAGAGGCAGCCGATGCCCATGAGCACGGCGAAGGTGGCTTTCCATCCGAGGGAATCGATCGCCATCGCGAGCACGGGCAGCGCGAACGCCGCGCCGAGGCGCGAGCCGGAGAAATTGATGCCCTTCACAAGTCCGCGCTCGCGCGTCGGAATCCACGAGTAGACCGCGCGCGCCATGCCGGGAAACGCGCCCGCCTCGCCCGCGCCGAAGAGAAAGCGGATGACGAGCAGCGACGTGTAGTTCCACGCGAGCGCGCTGAGTCCGGTGAAGAGGGACCAGAGGGTGACGATCGCCGCGAGGATTTTGCGCCCGCCGATTTTGTCGGCGAGCATTCCGGAGGGCGTCTGGAACAGCGCGTAGCCGATCGCGAACGACGACATCACCCAGCCGAACTGCGTGTCGGTGAGCCCGAGTTCCTTGGTGATCGGACCCTTGGCCGTCGAGATGCAGACGCGATCGACGTAGAGCAGCACGGAGAGGAGAAACGTGCCGGTGACGACGAGGGCGCGACGGGGGAGGGGCATCGGAATTTTCGATTTTCGGATTCTCGATTTTCGATCGGACGAGAATCGTCGCCGCTAGCCGTTGAGCGCTGCAGGGTCGATTCCCTCGACGGCGAAGGCCCGCACCGGGCAGCCGTCGCCGCCCGCGAGCTTCAGCGGGAGCGCGGCGAAAAACACGCGCGGTTGGGTGAGCTGGTCGAGAGACGCGAGGCCCTCGACGATGGTCACGCCGCCGCCCAGCAGGATAAGGTGGATGCGGGTGACCTCGGGCAGGTTGTTCACGTCGGCGACGGAAGGCGGTTCGACCCCGAGGATTCTCACGCGGTGCGCGACGCACCATTGCGCGAGGTCCTCGCCGATGCGCGGGAGACCGTCGCGGTAGATGGCTGGATCGGCGGCGTGCTTGTGCCAGTCGGTGCGAAGGAGAAGGCTCTCGCCGGCAGCAAAGGTGGAGGCGACGGCGCCGAGATGCGCGACAGTGAGCAGCGTGCGCGGCGCGAGCGGAGCTAGGTTGACGACGGTCGCGGGTCCGAGGCATTTCTCGAGCGGCTTGGTGTCGATGGTCTCGGGGCCGGCGCCGAAATGAAGCTGCGAATCCATGTGCGTGCCCGCGTGCGAGTAGAGGTGCCACGTCGCGGCGTTCCAGCCGTCGCGCGCGACGGTGTATTTCGGCTCCATCGCCACGCCGCGCTGACCCGGGGTGAGCGGCAGGGTGAGATCGACGATGCGCGGGGCGGGCATAGGGCGGGGGGAAGGTGGGCGCGGGGGCGGCGGCACGACTGCCGCTGATCCGGCGGAAACGCGTTACGGTTTAGGCAGGACTTTCTGCGTCGGGTCAGCCTCGCGCGCGGGGAGGTCCATCGGGAGCGCGTGGCGCGCGAGGTCGGCGGTTAGGACGCGGACGTTGCGGTAGCGAATCAGGTTTTTCTCCTGCGCGGCGTCACCCGTCGCCGGAAACGAGTGGATCTTCAGCGCGATGGGACCGCGCGTGTATTTGTCGTGGAGCAGGTGGGCGGTGGGGATGCCGTTGACCCAGACCTTGAGCGTGCGGCCGACGGCCTCGACGCGGAAGCGCGCCCACTCGTTGAATCGGTAGGCGGTGCGCGCGCGGTCATCGTCGGCGAGCGTCTGGAGCCAAAGCCAGTTGCGGCCATAGTCATCGAAGATGCCGCCGGTCCATCGCCGCGTCGTCGAAGGATCGATTTTCACCTGGTAGCCGTGGAGGCGCACGGAGGCGTTGGCGGGTGTCTCGATGCAACGGAAGAGAATGCCGGTGTTGAAGCCGCCGGTCTGGAAGCTCTCCAGCTCGAGGATGAAATCGCCGAACGATTCTTCCGTGCAGAAGAACGTGTGCTCCGGCGTGCCGCGCACCATGTGCCCGGTGAGCGCGCCATCCTCGACGTAGGTGCCGGCGCGCGGCTGGGCGCCGACGATTTTCCAGCCGGTGAGATCGCGGCCGTTGAAGAGTGGGCGCCAAGGGGCTTCGGCGGCGAGGGCGGAGGCCGTAACGAAAAGAGCGAGCAGCGGAAGGAGTTTTTTCATGTGAGGGTTTGGCAGACGAGGTTGCCCATTTGGGCCGTGGAAAGCTTGCCGCCGAGGTCGGCGGTGCGGTTGGCCGAATCGGAGAGGACAGTTTCGACAGCCTGCTCGATGAGGCGGGCTCCGCGCACCGAGTCCGGGTGGCCGAGCCACTCGAGCATCATCGCGACGGAGAGGATCGTCGCGATGGGATTGGCGATGCCCTGGCCGGCGATGGTCGGCGCTGTGCCGTGCGAGGGCTGGAAGACCGCGTAGTCGTCGCCGATGTCGGCCGAGGGCGCCATGCCCATGCCGCCGACAAGGCCTGCCGCGAGGTCGGAGAGGATGTCGCCGAACATGTTTTCGGTGACCATCACGTCGAACGTGTGGGGACGCTGCACGAGGTAGAGCGCCATCGCGTCCACATAGACGCGCTCGGTCTTCACTTCGGGGAAGTCTCGGGCGACCTCGTCAAAAATTTTGCGGAAAAACGCCATCGAGGGGAGGACGTTGGCCTTGTCCACGAGCGTGCAGAGCTTGCGGCGTTGCCTCGCGAGGTGGAAAGCCGCGCGGCAAATGCGCTCGGCGCCGCGGCGCGTGATGCGCATCGTGTCGGTCTCGAAATCGCGGCCGGCGGGGCGGGGCGTGAGCCGATCGGAGAAAAGTCCCTCGCAGTTCTCGCGCACGATCACGAAGTCGATGGGCCGGCCTTTCCCGTTGGCGCTGTAGCCGTGAAGCGGGGAGTGCGACTCGTGGTAGAGACGGATCGGGCGCACGCCGTTGTAGAGGTCGAGCTGCTCGCGGAGATCGATCTGCGGGGTCATCTCGACGCCGCTGGGCCAGCGGACTTCAGGGAGGCCCATCGCTCCGAGGAGGATGGCGTCCGCCTCCTTGA
>JANOCA010000461.1:0-4770 GCA_031411915.1 Opitutaceae bacterium | reverse complement strand
GGGGCTTTATGCCCCGACGAGTCGCGGGATAAGCCCGCTCCCACAGTTCAAGCCGAATCAAACTGACCCCTGCCACAATTCCGCTTCCCGGCCGCGCGCCGGCGCGCCAGCCTGCCGCCATGATGCTCGCGTTGCTCATCGTCCTCGCCGTGGCGCTCATCATCGTCGAGCGCGTCTGGCCCGCGCGCGAGCTGCCCCGCGTGCCGAATTGGTGGGCCCGCGTAATCTTCGTCAACGTGGTGCAGCTCGGCCTCGTCGTGCTCGCCGGCCTCTCTTGGGACCGCTGGCTGCAGGCGGTCTCGTTCTTTCACCTGCGCGATCATCTCGGCGTCGCGGCCCAGGGCTTCATCGCCTATTTCATCTCCACGTTTGTCTACTACTGGTGGCATCGCTGGCGGCACGAGTCGGCGTGGTTCTGGCGGTTTTGCCATCAGCTGCACCACTCGCCCGCGCGCATCGAGCTCGTCACCTCGTTCTACAAGCACCCGCTCGAGATCACGATCAACTCGGTCATCAGCGCGTCGCTCGTTTACCTACTGCTCGGTTGCTCCGTCGAGGCGGGGGCGCTCTACACGTTTCTCACCGCGATCGCGGAATACTTCTACCACCTGAACCTGCGCACGCCGCGGTGGATCGGCTGGCTGATCCAGCGGCCGGAGTCGCACCGCATCCACCACCAATACCGGCACCACACGCAGAACTTCGCCGACCTGCCGCTGTGGGACGCGCTCTTCGGCACCTGCCACAATCCGCGCGCCGATGCGGTGCCCGATCGCTGCGGCTACGACGACTGGCGCGAGGATCGCTTCGACGACATGCTCGCCTTTCGCGACGTGCATGCCGCCAACGCCGAGCAGCGCGCCCCGCTCCAACTCCTCCCCACCTGCATCGGCTGCAGCAAACGCTGGGCGTGCGCCACGCAGGCCGCCCAGGCCTCCCGGGAAAGGGCGGGCTGAAGCCGGCTCAGACTTTCTTGAGCGTGGCCGCGTGCACCGTCTGGGTCGGAAACGCGAACGCCAGGCCGCGCGCCGCGACCGCCCGCATGATCTTCAGGTTGATGCGCTCGCGCACCTCCATATGCTTCGCCCAATCGAAATCGGCGGTGAACCACGTCAGTTGCACATCAAGCGACGATGCCCCAAAGTTCGCGAAGCTCACCACGATCATGTCGGGATGGACGCCCGGATCGGCGCGCAGCAGCGCCCGGAGATCCCCGGCCATGGCCTCCAGTTGCTCCGGCGTCGTGTCGTAGGTGAAGCCCAGCACCTGATCAACCTGCCGGTGTGCCCAGCGGCTGCGGTTCGTAATCGCCTCGGCGGCCACGGTCTTGTTGGGGATGGCAATCACCGTGCGCGACAGCGTGCGGATTTTGGTCGAGCGCAGGCCGATGTCCTCCACCCGCCCCTCGCTGGCGCCGATCCTCACCACATCGCCCACCTTGAACGGCTGGTCCATCACCACCACGAGCGAGCCGAACATGTTCGCGATGGTGTCCTGCGCCGCGAGCGCGACAGCCAGGCCGCCGATGCCCAGGCCCGCGAGGAAAGACTGCACCGGCAGCCCCTGGCTCTGCGCGATCACGAGCGCGCCGAAGATCACCGCGAAGACGAGCAGCGTCTTCTTGATCAGAGGCATGAAGGTCGCGACCGTCATGTGCCGCGCGTGCGCAATCTCCTCCAAGTGCGAGAGGACCGCGCCGCCGGCGCGGATCAGACCCCAGAAGAATACCGCGAGCGCGGCGATTCTGGCGCCCCCCAGCAGCCAGCGGTCCACCTCCGGCGAGAGCCGGAGCACCGTGATCGCAGCCGCGATGCCGCCCACCATCACGAGGGTGGCGGCCGGCCCCTCTACCGCGGGGAAGAGCTTGTCGTCGAGCGTCGTATGCGTCCGCGCCGCGAGCTTCTTCAGGTAGAAGAAAATCACGTTCGTGATGATCCTGCGCAGCAGGATCGCCGCGAGGATCAGCGCGCCGCACGCGATCCAGTGGAACAGGCTGTCGTCGATGCCGGGGAAGAAACCGTGGAGCCAGCCCACGAAACGCTCCAGGAGATCTGTGGCTTCGCGCGTGACCGCATCGGCGGTAAGGGAATCGGCGGCGCGCGCCGGGGCCGCGGCGCCGAGCCCGGCAAGGGCGCTGGCGACAATCCGCTTCATCGGCTCAGGCCGCCTTCTTCCGCCGGAACCAGCCGTAGGCAAAGATGCCCGCCGCCAGCGTGAATTCCACGAAGTAGCGCAGGTAGTTGTAGGCGATCACTGCGTCGGTCGCACGCGTCACATCCGCCCACCACGGCAACGCATATTTCGCCACCAACACGTCCGTCAGGATCATGTCGGCCGCGACTTTGCCCAGGATGGCCGCGCCGATCAGCACGATGATCGGGTAGCGGACCATGAGGGTGGAGATGATTCTGCTGCCAAACACGACCAGCGGGATGCTGAGCACCAGGCCGAAGACGATCAGCCACGTGTTGCCGCCGGCCGCGCCGCCCACGGCGAGCACGTTGTCGAGCGACATCGTGATGTCGGCCACGATGATCATCCACACGGCCTGCCAGATGCCCTTGGCCGAGTCGCCATGGCCGTCGCCATGCGCCTCGCCCTGCCGCAGCAGCTTCAGCGCGATCCAGAGGATGAGCACGCCGCCCACGAGCTTCACGTAGGGCATGACCAGGAGCTGCGTGGTGATGGCGGTGAGCGACGCCCGCAGCACGACCGCGGCCAGGGAGCCAAAGATGATGCCGAGGCGCCTTTGCTTCTCCGGCAGGTTGCGCACCGCCAGCGCAATCACGACGGCGTTGTCGCCCGCCAGCACCAAGTCGATCCAGACGATGTTGAAGATCGCCATCGTCCACTGCCAGGCAGTCTGTGGCTCGGTGGCGAGGGCGGCGGCAAGGAAGCTCATGAGTAAAAGCGGGGACTGCATTTCGGCCCCCGCGCCGCGTCAACCCCCAAACCGGCTCGGCGGATTCGCCGGCGGTCCGCAAAAAAAGAAAACGCCGGATGGCGCTCGCGCGACCACCCGGCGGTTGTGTCCTCCGACGCGATTACTTGACCGCGACGGTGATTTTCTTCGGCTGCGCCTGCTCGCGCTTCGGCAGCGTGACGGTGAGGAGGCCGTTCTCGTGCGCGGCGCTCACTTTCTCGGTGTCGATCTCCTCACCGAGCGTGACGGTGCGGCGGAGCACGATGGTCGAGGCGCCCTCGCCTTCGACGGCATTGGGGAGCGCCGGAATCTTCCGGGTCGCGGTGATCGTGAGCGCACCGTCAAGGATCTCGAGGTTGATGTCGTCGCGGTTCACGCCGGCCAGCTCGGCGCGGACATAGGCGGCGGTCTTGTCCTCGTGGACTTCCACCGGAAGCCGCGCCGGCGACTCGGCGGTGCCGACTTCGTTGGGCGAGCCGCCAAACAGACGGTCAATTTCGGCCTCGAGGCCACCCCATGGCGAACGGGTCAGCAGGGGAGCGGCGAGGCGATATTGCGGATAGGAATAGCGAATGAGGTTCATGGTGATGTTGGTTGTTTGAAGGTTCGTGCAACCACCATTGCATCCCCCGCACCAGCGGCGCCGCGGACATCAACTCTCGGGTGAATCGCGGTTTGCAGCGGCTCCCAAGCCACTGCACCGCGCAGAACCGTCGCAGACTGTGCAGCGCCGAAGGGAAAAATCGTCGCGCTTTCCCGCCGAACTGTGGTGGGCTGGGCTTTTCATGAGCACTTTCGACTTCGACCGCACGCCCGACCGCCGCGGCACCGACTCCCAGAAATGGCAGAAATACGCCGGCCGCGACGTTCTGCCTCTCTGGGTCGCCGACATGGATTTCGTCTCGTCTCCTGCGATCATCGAGGCGCTTCACCGGCGCGTGGATCATGGCATCTTCGGCTACGCGCGGCCGGTAAAGTCGACGACCGACGCAATCGTGGACGCGATGGAACAGCGCTACGGCTGGAAAATCGATCCCGCGTGGATCGTGTGGCTCCCCGGGCTGGTCGTGGGGCTCAACGTCACCGCGCAGGCCTTCGCGCAGCCGGGCGAAGAAGTGCTCACCTTGGCGCCCATCTACCCACCCTTCATGTCGGCGCCGAAAAACAGCGCGCGCGCCAGCGTGAGTGTCCCCTGGGCGCACGACGGCCAAGGCTGGGCGATCGACTGGGATGCGCTGGAGCGCGCGGTCTCGCCGAAGACCAAGCTCTTCTACCTCTGCAATCCCCACAATCCCCTCGCCCGCGTCTGGCGGCGCGCGGAGCTCGCGCGCCTCGCGGAATTTTGCGAGCGTCACAACCTCGTCCTCTGCTCCGACGAGATCCACTGCGACCTCATCCTCGATCCCGCGCTGCCGCATATCCCCACGGCCGTGCTCTCGCCGGAAATCGCCGCGCGCACGATCACGCTCATGGCGCCGAGCAAGACCTACAACGTCCCCGGCCTCGGCACGTCGTTCGCGATCATCCCGGACTCGATGCGTCGTGCGCGTTTCCTCCGCGCCACGGCCGGGATCGTGGCCGAGGTCACGTGCCTCGGCTTCACCGCCTGCGAAGCGGCGTATCGCGACGGCGAGCCATGGCGGCAGGCACTGCTCGCCTACCTGCGCGGCAACCGCGACTACCTCCTCGACGTCATCGCGCGCGAGCTGCCCGGCGTGCGCGTCGAGGCGCCAGTCGAGGCCACGTATCTTTTGTGGTTGAACGTGTCCGCGCTCGGGCTCGCGAATCCCGTCGATCACTTTGAAAAACACGGCGTGGGCCTAAGCGACGGCGCGATGTTCGGCGCC
>JANOCA010000460.1:0-9953 GCA_031411915.1 Opitutaceae bacterium | reverse complement strand
ACGGCAGAGGCCGCGAGGTCGTAGATTTCCACGAGCCCGACACCGGGCTGCGCGTCCGACGCGGTGGCGACCGCGGTGTAGTCGCCGGGAGCAAGCGTGGCGACGAGCGCGGCGTCAGCGCTGCCGGCCGCGAGGGGAAACGCGCCAACGAGCGCGGCGGCTTGCGCAAGGTCAGGGGCGTTGCCCCAGCCGGTGTTGCTGGCGAGTGGCGAGGCGACCCCGGCACGAAACAGCTGCACCCGCGGCGCGGCGAGCGGCGCGGCGACACCGAAATCCCGCAACGCCGGGCCGATAGCGCGGACGAGGACGGGCTTGGGCTCGGTGCCGGTGATCACGAAGCCTGCGATGGCGGCCTGCGGGCCGGTGCCGGCCGTGGTGCGCGCGGAGAGGTTGGCGAGCCGCTGGCCCGTGTTGGGCGCAGCTTGGCCGTCGATGACGAGGCGGAGCGCAGCGCGGGTCGGCTCAGGAAGCGCGGTGAAGAACGTGTAGCCGGTCTCGGCCTCAAGCTGGGCGGGGGAGGTGAGGTAGTTTTGCCACGGGTTGCCGCGGATGCCCGCGATGTTGGGCACCTTGATCGCGATGACCCGCGTGCTCGCGGTGATGCGCGTGGCCGCTGCGCCGGGGCCGACCGGGAGGGCGACGACAATTTTCCAGGCAAAGCCGGGAATCGCCACGCCACTCGCGAGGGTGGTGCCGCTGAAGCCGCCCGGCCCGGACACGATGAGAAGTTCGTGGCCGGCATTGGCGAGGGCGCGGCAGTAATTCTCGAAGCTCGCCCACACGCCCTGGTTGTGGTCGGGCGTCTGCGGGATGATGTTCGACATGAGGAACGTCACCTGGTTGTCGGCTTCCGTGATCGTGCGATCGCCGGAGGGACACATATGACCGCGATCGAAGCCGGAGCCGCTGTAGTCGGTCGTGAGCACGCGCCGGAAACCGGGGGGCAGGGAAGTGTCCACCGCGAAGTCGCCCCGGCCGCTCGCGCCGAGGTCACCCGTGGTGAGGTTCCAGCCGACCCAGTTGGGTTCGCGCGTGGTGTTGTTGTAGTCGAGGTGGTATTGGGCGCGCTGGATGAGATGGCGCGTCTGGTTCGCCGGATCGGCGGTGGCGCCGCTGGGATTCCCGAGCTGAAGCTGCAGCGCGGGGCCGATGAGGGCGTGCGCCGGCGCGGCCGCGAACCAGCAAGCGAGACAGACGACGAAACGCGGCGAGGGAAACATGCCGGGAAAAGTCTCGCCGTGAAATACCTCTTGTCGAGCCCGCGGCGTGTCGAATGCTTTCGCGACCTTATCCCGCATGGCAGCTTCCCATCGAATTGTTCGCGCCTGGCTTGAATCGCCGACCAGCGGCATCATCGAGATCGATCGCGACTGGGAGAGCAACCGGCGCCCGCGTTTCTCGCTGGGTCGCCAGTGTCTCGCGCCGACACGCCTGGTGCCGGCCTCAGGCCTGCCCGCGGGCCGGACCTACGGCTATTTTTTCGACGAGCGCGACGGCACCGTGGTGTTCATGCTGCCGATCGAGCACGGGTGCGACATCGACCCGGCGCGCGATGCGGTCTATCTCGCAGGCGACTTCAATGGCTGGGAAGCCGCCGTGGGCGACGACGCGTGGCGCCTGCGCGCTTGGGAGATCGACGGGCAGCCCGTGCTGGCGTGGAGCGGGGAGGCGGCGCGCTTCCTCGGCGTGCAGCAGCGCTTCAAGTTCGTCACGGGCGAGCACCAGTGGCTCCAGCCGCCCGACGACGCTCCGAACCTCGTGCGCGACGAGCAGGGCCACTCCAATCGCATCATCGATCCTAAGCGCACGGGCCGGCACCTCTGGCGCTTCGACGTCGGCGAGCCCCTGAGCCTGGCGGAGACTTGGAAGATCAGCTGGGCGGAGCGCGAGGCGGAGAGCGTGGTGGTGCAGCCCGGGAAATTCTTCTACGAACTGAAGACCGATTTGCCGCTCGGCGCGATTGTGCGCGGGGGGCGCACGGTGTTCCGGCTCTTCGCGCCGCGGGCGCGGGGCGTGATGCTGTGGATCTCGCGCCTGCCGGAATTCACGCCCGAGGCGCTGGCGGAGGCGCAGCGTTTTTCGCTCCTGCAGGCCGAGCCTGCCGCCGGCGTGTGGGAAATCACCCTCGATCACGATCTGCACGGCTGGTTCTACTGGTTCACGATCGACATCGTGCGCGAGGCGGGCGGCACGCCGGGGTTCGACGCCAATTTCCGCATCCTCGATCCCTACGCGCTCGCGGCGGTGGGGCGCGACGGCCCCGGCATCGTGCTCGATCGCGCGCGGCTCGCGCGGCCCGCGGATGATTTCAAGACGCCCGCCTGGCAGGACCTCGTGATCGCCGAGGCGCATGTGCGGGACCTCGTCGGGAATGCGCCCGTGAAAATCACGGCGGCCGAGCGCCTCGGATTCACGGGGCTGCGCGCGTGGGTGGAGAGCCCGGATTTCCACCTGCACCACCTCGGCATCAACTGCGTGGAGCTGCAGCCCCTGCATGAGTTCGATAACGTCACGACCGACGAGTATCACTGGGGCTACATGACCAATAATTTCTTCGCGCCCGAGAGCAGCTACGCGCTCGAGCCGGAGAGCGCCTCGGGCGTGCGCGAGCTGCAGGAGCTGGTCGCAGCCTTTCACCGGCGCGGCATGGCGGTGGTGCTGGATGTCGTCTTTAACCACGTCGGCGTGCCCGCGCACCTGATGGCGATCGACCGCCTCTACTATTTTGAGCAGGATGCGAGCGGCGCGCTCACCAACTGGAGCGGCTGCGGCAACGATCTTCGCGCGCGCTCCGCGATGGCGCGCCGCCTGATCATCGACAGTTGTGTCCACTATCTCGAGACCTACGGCGTCGACGGCTTCCGCTTCGACCTCGCGGAGCTGCTCGGCGCGGAGGTGCTCCGTGACATCGAGGTCGCGCTCAAGCGCGCCAAGCCCGACGTGATCCTCATCGCGGAGCCGTGGAGCTTCCGCGGCCACATCGCCGGCGCGCTGCGCGACACGGGCTGGGCCTCGTGGAACGACGGCTACCGCGATCAGGTGCGCGACTACGTGCGCGGGCGAGGCGACGCGGCGCGGATGGAATATTTCCTGCGCGGCTCGCCGTGGTATTTCGCGAAATGGCCCGCGCAGACCGTCAACTACACCGAGTCGCACGACGACCGCGCGTGGGTCGACGCCATCACGGAGCACTCGCACCACAACGGTTTCCATCCGACGGAAAACGACCGCCGCCGCACCCACCTGATGGCCGCGCTGCTCTTCATGTCGATCGGCATCCCGATGATTTCCGCGGGCCAGGATTTCCTCCGGTCCAAGCACGGCGTGAACAACACCTACCTCCGCGGCGACCTCAACGCGCTCGATTACCGCCGGCTCCACCGGCACCTCGGCACCCACGCCTACTTTGCCGACTGGATCGCGTTTCGCCGTGGCGAGCATGGCCGCCTGCTCCGGCAATGGGAACGCCCGAGCGAAGGCTACTTCCACTTCGTGCGCGGCGAGGATTCGTCCGCGCTGGCCGTCGTCCTGAACGCCGACCGCTCGCAGGGCACGACGCGCCTGCTCTTCGCCATTAATCCGACGACCGATGAGGTCACTTTGACCCTCGGCGAACTGATGGCGCATGCGAGCGAGGATACTTGGGAGCAAATCGCCGATCAGGACAGGTTCTATCTCTCCGACTCCCATGGGGCCAAACGCCCGATCGAGCCGCAGCTCTGGCTGCCGCCACTCGGGTGCGGCCTGTGGATTGCGCGGGGCCGGGGCTGACACGCCGCCCGCCAACGCGATCACCGCGGTGTCGCAAAACCACACTTGCATCGTGGCACGCGGCGCGCTTGCGTAAACAGTCCGCGTTTGCGCGGACCCAGTTCCACACCGCAATCCAACATCACCACATCCCGGAGTTCCACCATGGCAGTTAAAGTCGCAATCAATGGTTTTGGCCGCATCGGCCGCCTCGTTTTCCGCGCGTTGGTCGAGCAGGGTCTGCTCGGCACCACGCTCGATGTCGTGGCGGTCGGTGACATTGTGCCGGCCGACAACCTCGCCTACCTGCTCAAGTATGACTCCACGCAGGGCAAGTTCGCGGGCACCGTCTCTTCCAAGAAGTCGTCGCCCGACAAGCTTGAGGACGATGTCCTCATCGTGAACGGCAAGGAGATCCTCGTCGTCTCCGCCAAGACTCCGGCCGAACTCCCGTGGGGCAAGCTGGGTGTGCAGCTCGTGATCGAGTCCACCGGTCTCTTCACCGAAGCCGAAAAGGCCAAGGGCCACATCGCCGCGGGCGCCAAGAAGGTCATCATCTCCGCGCCAGCCAAGGGCGAGGACATCACCGTCGTCGTCGGCGTGAACGACGACAAACTCGACCTCTCGAAGCACACGATCATCTCCAACGCCTCCTGCACCACGAACTGCCTCGCGCCGGTCGTGCACGTGCTGCTGAAGGAAGGCTTCGGTCTCGAGGAAGGCCTCATGACCACGATCCACTCCTACACCGCCACGCAGAAGACTGTGGACGGCCCGTCGAAGAAGGATTGGAAGGGTGGCCGTTCCGCCGCCATCAACATCATCCCGTCGAGCACCGGCGCCGCGAAGGCGACTGCCCTCGTGCTGCCCGAGACCAAGGGCAAGCTGACCGGCATGTCCTTCCGCGTGCCGACCCCGACGGTCTCGGTCGTCGATCTCACCTTCCGCTCCACCAAGGAGACGTCCCTCGCCGAGATCAACGCCGCCCTCAAGAAGGCGTCCGAGACCTACCTGAAGGGCATCCTCGGCTACACCTCCGACGAGGTCGTTTCGTCGGACTTCATCCACGACAAGCAGTCGTCGATCTACGACGCGGGCTCCTCGATCGAGCTCAACTCGCGGTTCTTCAAGCTCGTCTCGTGGTATGACAACGAGTGGGGCTATTCGAACCGCGTCGTCGATTTGACGAAGACGATCGCAGCGAAGCTCTGAGTTTCAACGCCTCCGAATTCTTGACCACGGATCGCACGGATTGGCACGGATGAAGGAAAATCAATCCGTGTTCATCGGTGTAATCCGTGGTTAGTTTTTTACTCCTATCTTCATGGCCAAATTCAAGACGATCCGTGACCTGAACCTCAGCGGGAAGCGCGTGCTCATGCGCGTCGACTTCAACGTCCCGCAGGATAAGCAGACCGGCGCCATCACCAACACCGCGCGGATCGCCGCCGCGTTGTCCACGATCCAGCACGCGCTCGCCGCGGGCGCGTCCGTGGTCCTGATGTCGCACCTCGGCCGGCCCGATGGCCAGAAGATCGCCAAGTTCTCGCTCAAGCCCGTCGCGGTCGAGTTGGAAAAGCTGCTCGGCAAACCGGTGACGTTTCTCGACGACTGCGTCGGCCCTGCGATCGAGGCAGCGTGTGCGCCGGGTAAACTCAAGGCCCGGGACGTGGTGCTCCTGGAGAACCTGCGCTTCCACCTCGAGGAAGAGGGCAAGGTGAAGATCAAGAACGCCGACGGCACCGAGACCAAGCTCAAGGCCGAGCCGGCGAAGGAAGCCGCGTTCCGCGCCTCGCTCTCGAAGCTCGGCGATGTGTTCGTCAACGACGCCTTCGGCACCGCGCACCGCGCGCACTCGTCGATGGTGGGTGTGAATCTCCCGGTGAAGGCCGCGGGTTTCCTGATGGAGGCTGAGCTGAAGGCCTTCGACAAGGTGCTCAACGCGCCCGAGCGCCCGCTGCTCGCCATCCTCGGCGGCGCGAAGATCGCGGACAAGATTCCGCTCATCAACAATCTCCTCGAGAAGGCCAACAAGATCATCATCGGCGGCGGCATGGCCTACACCTTCCACAAGGTGAACCGCGGGATGAAAATCGGCTCCTCGCTCTTCGACAAAGCCGGCGCCGAGATCGTCGCTGAGCTGGAGGCGAAGGCCAAGGCCCGCGGCGTCGAGCTGATTTTCCCCGTGGATTTTGTGTGCGGCGACAAGTTTGGACCCGATGCCAACACGCAGCCCGCCACCTTGGAGAGCGGTATTCCCGACGGTTGGGAAGGCATGGACGCCGGCCCGAAGAGCATCGCGCTCTATCGCGCGGCGATTCTCTCCTCGAAGACCATTGTGTGGAACGGTCCCGCGGGCGTGTTCGAGTTCGACAAGTTCGCCGGCGCCACGAAGGCCATGGCCGATGCGATCGGCGAGGCAACGGCCCAGGGCGCGACGACGGTCGTCGGCGGCGGCGACACGGCCACGGCGGCGAAGAAATTCGGCGTGAGCAAGAAGGTCACGCATTGCTCCACCGGCGGCGGGGCTAGCCTCGAATACCTCGAAGGCAAGGTCCTCCCCGGCGTGGCGTTCCTCGAAAATTAACTCCGTAGGTCGGGCTTTACGCCCGACATGCCGGGGATAAACCCCGACCTACATCCACCATCCCCAAAATGATCTCCCGCAAAAAACTCATCGCCGGCAATTGGAAGATGAACAAGACGCCGGCCGATGGCGTCGCGCTCGTGCGCGACCTTGTCGCAGCCGTCGGCAAGCAGTCCGAGGTCGAGGTCGTCGTCTGCCCGCCGTTCACCGGCATCGAGAGCGCGGGTCATGCGCTCGAGGGCTCCAACGTGAAGCTCGGCGCGCAGAACATGCACTTCGAGGCGAGCGGCGCGTTCACCGGCGAGGTCTCGGCGCCCATGCTGCGGGCGATTTTCGCGACGCACGTCATCCTCGGCCACAGCGAGCGGCGCACGCTTTTCGGCGAGACCGATGAGCTCGTGAACAAAAAGGTGCTCGCTGCGCTGAAGAACCAGCTTCGCCCGATTTTCTGCGTCGGCGAGACGCTTGCCGAGCGCGAGGCGGGCGCCACCCTCAAGGTCGTGCAGACTCAGGTTGAGCGCGGGCTCGAAGGCGTGGGCAAGGACCTCGCGGCTACCGTGGTCGTCGCCTACGAACCCGTCTGGGCGATCGGCACCGGCAAGGTCGCCACGACCGAGCAGGCGCAGGAAGTGCATGCTTTCATCCGGGGCCTGCTCACGAACCTCTTCACCGAGCCCGTCGCGCAGAAGATCCGCATCCTCTACGGCGGCTCGATGAAGCCCGCCAACGCCCCGGAGCTGCTGGCCCAGAAGGACATCGACGGCGGCCTCATCGGCGGCGCGAGCCTTGAGGCACGAAGCTTTGTGGAGCTGGTGACGGCGGCTGCCGCGGTCACCTAAACAGGGCAGGGGCGCCCGCGTTCCGGCCTGGAAGCCGGGCGTTTGGGAGGAATCAGGAGCTTTCGCGCAGAACTCCCAAAACGAGCGTTGACAAGCCGGGTGCTCGATCCGTTTTTTCGCATCCTCTTTGCCCGGTTTACGCCGGCAAAAAGCCACGTTGCCCGATAGCTCAGTGGCAGAGCAGGTGACTGTTAATCACTTGGTCGTAGGTTCGACCCCTACTCGGGCAGCCATTTTCATCTGATGTAGGGGAGTGACATGAGCGGCCAAAAGCCCCATTAAGTGCCCTGCCTCAGTGACTTTCAAAGCTTCGATGAATTGGCCCATGATGTCAGCGAGTGACGTAGAAGGACGAGAAATGCCGGAATTTTGTGCCCCATGTTGTGCCACGGTTTCGGCATCCGTGATCCACGGCAATTTCGCGATTTCGTCGTGCAGGGCGAGCGCGGGAACGTCCGTGTAGGCTTTTGCCGTTAGATTGGCGTCTGAGTGCCCTAGAACCTCCTGCGCCGCGCGCTGGTTGATCCCGTAGCGAACCCCCAGCGTCTGCCATGTTTTCTGGAACGAGTGGAAGTGAACGACGCGGCCGAGCGAGTCCTTGTGATCGATTCCCGCGCGCTTGAGGTCGCCACGCAGCAAATCGTAAGTAGGCCAGCAGAACCAAAACACTTTTTGCGTCGGATTAAAATCCACGGGACGCATCGCTCGCAATGCCGTCGCGATCTCCGGACGTAGTGGGACTGCCCGTTTGTCCTTGTCCTTCATCGTCCCGTCGCGAAAAAGAGCGAACGGTTTCACCTCTTCGAGATGCAGATCGCTCCACACGAGGGCGCGCACTTCGGATTTTCGCTGCCCGGTGTAGAGCATCACCTGATAAGCCAGCTGGCGCTTGCCAGCGACCTTCCACAACCGGCGCAACTCGTCTTCGGAAAATGACCGACTTTGACGCACCTGCCGGCCGCGCGTGTCGACCGTATCGATTCGCGCCAGCGGATTGGCCAAAATCTGCTCAGTTCTCACGAGCCAGTTCAAAAATGCGCAGAACGAAATTTGATACTCTTTCTTCGTTTTCGCAGAGCACACGAGCGTCGCACGCCATTCGACGAAGGCGTTAGGACGCACGTCACTCGCACCACGCCAACCGGTTTCTTTGACGATGCGACGAATGCGCGTGACGGTATTGTGGATGTGTTTCTTTACGCACCCTTGCGACTGAAGGTCCCTTTCGTAACCGACGAGGAGCGCAAGGAGGGTTTTGCTGGCTGCGTCACGAATAGAGCGGGGTGAGATCATGCCCTCTTGCTCCCGTTGCGCTTCCAGCGCGAACGCCATGATTCGTTTCTCGGCAATTGCTCTGTCGGGCGTGCCGAGACACTTCCAAACGCGAAGGCCATTTGCCTCTAGCGTGAAGTAGCCGCGATATGTGGTAACGGCCTTGCCGTGGCTTTGGCGCGTCCTCTTGTAAACCCTAGTGTGCAAAACGTGAGGCATTTGGGGCGGGAGGTGATTGAGTATGGTTGACGATGAACGCTTGAACATCGCTGGTGCGCACTCGTGGTGTGCGCGGACTCAGACGAACAATGGGGATGCGCTGTTCGTCCACGAAGCGGCGGAATTGTCTCAGCGACACCGACAGCCCGACTGCGGCTTGTTTGAATGTTAACAGCGCGTCCATGGGATTATTTTTTTGTGTGCTGGGCGCGCTTTGTCGGCTTTACGCTCGGTGCCGGCTCCCCGTCAGCCGCCGCGGCTTTGGCTTCAGCTTCTTCGTCTGAAATATTAGTCAGACTCACGAAGTCACCGCTAGCGAGTGCCCGTTCGGCCTCTTGCGCGTCGCGCTCCATCACGAAGCGATACGCGTGATAAACCTGCGCCCGAGTGATTGTCGTCCCCTGTAGTTTCGGCGCGAGCTTGTCGTTTAACCATTGAGCGATTTCGGCGAAGCTATAGCCGCGCTGTTTCAACTTCTCAATGGAATCGATGTAACGTGAAACGGGAAAGGGCGCTTTCGGCTTCCACGGCATGTGATCTGCCTCGTTAGCGAGCGACGTCGGATGATCGGCGGGCAATGTTTCGTGTTCTTCGTCTTCTTGTGAATGCGGGTTCATGCGCGCAAAAAGACAGACAAACAAACAAACAGTCAATCACAAATTCATGCAGTCAGTTACAACGAGCTTTAACAAGGAAAGGGAGTGAGCATGGGGCGGGCGCTGCGCGCCCGGCCCCATGCTCATCTCCCATTTAACGGCTTTTATTTGACTCCCGCTACGCGCGTGTTCATTTGAACACATCATTTTTTGAACAATGGATTGAGTTTTACTCACCACTATGCACCACTCTTCACCACCATGGTGCGTTCCACCCCTTCGAGTAACCGTAAACCCAAGAGCGCCGAGAGCGACGATATGGTTCGCCTGAGTGTAAGCGTTCCTCGTAACCTCTACGACGAACTTGATAAAATAGCACAAAGAGATTCAAGATCAATGGCTTGGGTTATTAGGAAGGCTGCTGAGGGCCTAGTGAAGCAGGATCAACCCCTTTTCCATCAAACCTAACGACAATGCCGACGTTCTACGAATTTTTTGCTGGTGGCGGTATGGCCCGCGCTGGTCTGGGCGGCGGTTGGCGCTGCACATTTGCCAACGATTTGGACGCGAGCAAAGCGGCTATTTATCGGGACAATTGGGGCGGCAACGATCTTCGCGAAGGGGACATCGGCAAACTAGCCGCGGAGTCTCTTCCGGGCGAAGCGGACCTAGCTTGGGCATCCTTTCCAT
>JANOCA010000459.1:0-9611 GCA_031411915.1 Opitutaceae bacterium | reverse complement strand
TGTTGCCGACGAGCAGGAGGTGCGAGGACTTCAGCTCGTCGAGGAGCACGTTGGGCCGCTTCGACTCGGACTGCATCGCGGTGAAAAACTCCAGCGTGTCCTCCTCCGTGATCACGTAGTCCGGCGAGGCCGAGAGGCGGCCGAGCAGATGGAAGACCGTCGGCGTGTCGCTGCGGCGCGCGTCGGCGGGCAGGTCGGTGTTGTTGTTCGGCGAATAAGCGAGCGAGACCGTGCGCGGCGCGCCGGCGTGCCTCTCTTCGTCGAGCGCCTGCGCGAGCAGCGAATCGAAGGTCGTCGTGACGAAGACGTTGAAATGCCGGATGCGCGCGAGGTCGCCGAGGATCGGCGGCACGGTGGGGGCGAGTTCCTTGAGCAGCGTGCGGATGCGCGGGTAGACTTCCTCGCGCCGGCCGCCGCGCTGCATGTAGCGGCAGACGACTTGGTGCAGCGCATCGTCGCCCGTGCAGTCGTCGGCGGAGACGCGGAGGCGCTCGGCGAGTTTCTGCGCGAGCACGCGCATGAGCGGCGCCTCGCCACCCGCCCCGTCGGGCACCGTGAGCAACTCCGCGCCGATGATCGGGATGACGCGCCTCTCCCCGATGTAGTCGAGCAGATCGTCCCAGAAAAAGTCCTGGGCAGCGGGGGCGGGGGAAAGCACGGCTGGGCAACTTGTGCCCGTTCGTGGGCGGTTGGGTCAAGCGTGCGAACCAGATGCCACTTACGCTCCGCACTTTCCGGCGGGACGGCCGGGCTCCGGCCGATAGGCCAGGACGTCCTCGATTCCGTCAACCTCGTCCATCTGCGAACCGACGCGAACGAAGCCGAGCCCGCTCGCGAGCGCTTGCGACGCGAGATTGTGAGGACTGATCGAAAGGAAAAATTCAGCCGAGCAATCCGCCTCGCGAGCCCATGCCATCAGAGCGAGCGCGGCTTCGCGCGCAAATCCCCGGCGGCGGAACGGAGCGAACACCGTGAAGCCAAACTCAACGCCTCGGGCGGAATACGTCAGGAGGTTTTCCGAACCGGGCGAGTCATGGAAACCGATGCACCCGACCATGACGCCGGCCTCGCGGAGCACGATGCCTCGCAGCAACCACGGCTGCAGCGCGGGCTCACGATCGAGTTGCGCAAGCCGCAGCGCCAGCACCTCCTCCTCCCCCGTCGGCCATTCCGCCGGCAGGAGTGCATGCAACAAGGGCCCGGCCGCGCCCACGTCGCGCGCCAGCGACGCGCGCAGAAAATCCGGCGTCATGGGATTCAAATCCAATCGCGCGGTGCGGATTGATCGGGCGGCACGGCGATCCTCACCTGCGCCGGCGCCGGCATCATTGCCCATTCCGTGGTCCGCGGTGGTCATAGGCCCGACGATTGGATCGGACGCCGAAACTTCAACCCTGCTCCTGCCGCCCGCGCCAGCGCGCGCACCCATTTCGCTTGAGCGCACGCGCCGGCACTGCCGCACTCTCGCGCCCATGTCCCCGCCCCACCCTGCGCCCGGCGTGCCCGCCCGCGAGGCCACGCACCTGCGCGAGCTCACGCCGCAGCAATGGCGATCGGGCGTCGCGTCGTGGCTCGGCTGGCTTTTCGACGGGCTCGAGCTGCACCTCTACACGCTCATCGCGGCGCCGCTCGTCGTGCAGCTGCTCACCATCGACGCTGTTGCGCCCGCTTCCGACGACGTGAAGGAAAAGAGCGCGTGGATTCAGGCCGCCTTTCTCCTCGGCTGGGCGATCGGCGGGGCGTTTTTCGGGCGCCTCGGCGACGTGCTGGGCCGCAGCCGCGCGCTCGCTCTCACGGTGCTTACCTACGCGCTCTGCACGGGGCTGTGCGCCTTTGCGCAGACGTGGTGGCAACTCATGATTTTCCGCTTCGTGGCCGCGCTCGGGATCGGCGGGGAATGGGCGGTGGGCGCGTCCCTGCTCGCGGAGACGTGGCCGAAGGCGTGGCGCCCATGGATGGCCGCAGTGCTCCAGACCGGGGTGAACCTCGGCATCCTCCTCGGCGCCGCGGTCGTGGCTCTGCTCACACTCGTGCTGCCGCCGCAGGGCGAGCGCTGGGTCTTCCTCGTGGGCGTGCTGCCGGCCTTGCTCGTGTTTTGGATTCGCCGACACGTGCCCGAGCCAGAGACCTGGCGGCAGGCGTCAGCGGAGGCGAAGCCACGCGCCCGCGATCTGTTTCGCGGCGAGGTCGCGTCGATCACGGTGCGAACGACCGTCGTGTGCGCGCTGGGTCTCTCGGCGTGGTGGCTGTTCATGTTCTGGCACCCGCAGCATTTCCGGAAACTCCTCTCGGCCGCGGGCACCGACGCGGGCGAGACGACCCGGCTCGTCTCAGCGTCGTTCTTCCTCGTCAACTTCCTCGCCATCGCAGGCAACTTCGCCGCGGGCGCGATCGCGCGGCGGGTCGGCTACCGCCGCGCGATCGTCGCGTTCTTCGCGGGTCTCGCGGTGGCGGTCGCGGGGGCCTTCGCGATGCCGCGCGACTTCGCGGCGCTGGCGTGGTTCTGGTGCCCCGCGATCGGATTTTTCTCGGGGGTATTCGCGCTATTCACGATGTATCTGCCGCCGCTGTTTCCCGTCCTGCTGCGCACGACCGGCGCGGGCTTCTGCTACAACATCGGCCGCGTCGCCGCCGCGGCGGCCTCGCTGATGTTCGGGCTCTACGCGCCGGTGGGCGACTTTCGCGGCGCGCTGCTCGGCGTGAGCGCGCTCGCGCTGGCCGCCGCGGTCGCGTCGTTCTGGCTGCCCGAGGGCACGCCGGAAAACGAGGCGGTGCAGCCTCCGGCGAGGTGACGCGTATCGGCCCCACGGTCGCGCGCCAACCGCGCGCGAATCGCGGGACAAGGCCGGCGGAGAGGGCTCGACCTGCCTGCCACCGCAGGTCGTAGTGGTGCTTCCAAGATGAGAAGCACCCAACCACACCCCAAGCCTCCGGCGGCGCCACCTCCGTCCCCCGCTGCCGTTCGGGCGGGTGGCAGCCTCGCGCTGTTCGCTTTGCTCGCGGGCTGTGCGTTGCTCCGGGCGGAGCCGATCATC
Organism: Opitutaceae bacterium; assembly: GCA_031411915.1. Classification (GTDB taxonomy): domain Bacteria; phylum Verrucomicrobiota; class Verrucomicrobiia; order Opitutales; family Opitutaceae; genus ER46. The sequence goes on along the minus strand of JANOCA010000459.1, from coordinate 6,576 downwards.
AGCGAGTTCATGGCCAGCAACACCGCCACGGTGGCCGATGTCGATCAGGCGTTCTCGGATTGGATCGAGATCCATAATCCCGATCCGACGGCGGTGAATCTCAACGGCTGGTATCTCACGGACACCGCGGCCAACAAGACCCGGTGGCAATTTCCCGCGGTCACGCTCTCGGCGGGCGGCTACCTGGTCGTCTTCGCCTCGAACAAGAACCGTCGCGACCCCGCCGCGGAGCTTCACACCAATTTCGCCCTCGCCGCCGACGGTGAGTATCTCGGCCTGATCAAGCCGGACGGCACCACGGTCGTGTCTGAATACGCGCCGACCTATCCCGCGCAGACCAACGACATCGCCTACGGCCTCGTCGCGCAGGCAGGCGGCGGGACGACGGTGGCGTATCTGCCGACGGCCAGCCCCGGGACGGCCAACGTCGCCGCCGGCGCCGTCTCGCTTACGGCCTCGGTCCGGTTCTCGCGCCCATCCGGGCCGTTTGCCGAGCCCTTCGCCCTGACCCTTTCCGGCGCCGGCCCGGGCCAGCACATCCGCTACGTCGCGGTGCCGCCCGGTCCCACCGCGCTCCCGGTCCCCGAGCCCACGACGACCTCCCCGCGCTACACCGCGCCGCTCCCCATCGCCGGCCCCGTCCTGCTGCGCGCCGCGGTCTTTTCGGACAATCTCCAGACCCGCGGGCTTTCCTCCGCCGCCCAGCATTTCCCCCTGCAACGCACCGGGCCCGCGAGCCTCGCTGGCTTCTCCTCGACGCTCCCCGTCCTCGTGATCGAGCTGCACGGCGGCGGCAGTTTCGCGAAGGAGGATCTGTCCCGGCCGGCGTGGCTCTACGGTTTTCCGGGCGCCGCGCCCGGCGCCGCATCGCTGGCCGCAGCCCCGGAGTTCATGGCGCCGGTCGGCGTGGCCGTGCGCGGCGCGTCGTCGGCGAGTTTCCCGAAAAAGAGCTACAATCTCGAAATCCTGAACGACCTCCGGAAGAAAACCGCGCGCGCGCTGTTCGGTTCGCGGCCCTTCGCCGAGTGGGCGCTCGGAGGCCCCTGGCTCTACGACCCCGCGCTCCTCCGCAACAGCTACGCCTATGCCCTGAGCAACCGGATCGGCCGCTGGGCGCCGAAGACCCAGCCGATCGAGGTCTTCCTCAATGCCGACGGCCTGCCGCTGGACAGCTCCGCCTACCTCGGCATTTACGTGCTGACCGACAAGATCGAGTTCAACCCCGACCGCCTCGCCATCGCGCGCGTCCCCGCCAGCGCCACGACGGCGCCCGACATCACCGGCGGCTACATCCTGAAGATCGATGAACCCGCCGCCGACGAATTCTTCTGGAAAACCGACTACGGCTTCGGCGCGGAGTCGCTCTCCGCGGTCGCGGTCGCCTCGCCCAAGGCCGACCGCCTCACCGCCGCGCAACGCAACTACATCCGCGGCTACGTGCAGCAGATGGAAAACGCCCTGCACGAGGATCGCGCGAGCGGCTGGCGCACGCGCAGGCACCTCAACTACCTCGATCGCGCGTCGTGGGTCGACCACCACCTCCTGAACGTCTTCGCGTCGAACCCCGACCACTTCGAGCGCAGCGCGTTTTTCCACAAGGCGCGCAACGGCAAGATTGTCGCCGGGCCGGTGTGGGACTTCGACCGCGCGTTCGGCTCCAGCGAGGACGAGCGGTCGTTCGACCCGGAGGTCTGGGGCGGCCTGGGCTCGGTGGAGCCCTGGCACTTCGGCTGGTGGGGCGTGATCGCGACCGATCCGGATTTCCGTCAGGAATGGATCGACCGCTGGCAGGCGCTGCGGCGCGGTGCGCTTGCGGAGCCCAACCTGCTCGCGCTCGCCGACGAGCTTGCCGCCGCGATCGGTCCGGCGGCCGCGGCCCGCGATGCCGCGCGCTGGCCCGGGAACGTGAGCACGTTTGGCGGCACGCACGCCGGCGAAATGACCCACCTGAAAAGCTGGCTCGTGCGCCGCGGCCGCTGGATCGATTCGCAGTTCGTGCCGCCCCCGGTGGTCGCCGCCAGCGGCACGGAGCTGATCCTCACCGCGCCCGCCGGCACGCAGATCGCCTACACCCTCGACGGCTCCGATCCCCGGTCGGACGGCGGGGGCATCGCGCCCAACGCCACGGTCGTCACAGGTTCCGTCACGGTCGCGGCCAGCGCCAACCTGCACGCCCGCAGCTATCGGACGGCGGATCTCAATGCGTTTCCGGGCACTCCGTGGAGCTCGTTCGTGGGCGGGACTGCCTCGTCGCCGCTGGGCCCCGACTCACGGATCATCAACCTCTCGAGTCGCGCCATGGTCGGCCGCGGCGAGGATGCCCTGATCGTCGGTATCGTCGTCGCCGATGCGCCCAGCAAGACCTACCTCTCGCGCGCGATCGGCCCGACGCTCGCCGCGTTTGGCACACCGGGCACCGTGCCGGATCCGCAGCTCGCCGTCTTTTCCGCGGACGGACGCGAGCTGGCCCGCAACCTCGGCTGGGGTTCCGGCCCCGACGCCGCCCGTGTGGCCCAACTCGGGGGGAGCGTGGGCGCATTCGCCCTCCCCGAGGGCAGCGCGGACTCCGCGCTCCTGCTTGAGGTGGGAACCGGAGCCTACAGCCTTCAAGCGACGACTCCTAGTGGCCGGCCCGGCATCGGCCTCGCCGAACTCTACGAAGCCGACGCCATCGGCCGCACCGTGAACATGTCCACCCGGGCCCGGGTGGGCGCGGATGCGGCTGCGCTCATCAGCGGCTTTGTCGTGGCGGGAGCCGCGCACAAAGTGATGCTGATTCGCGCCGTCGGTCCGTCGCTCCGCGCCTTCGGCGTGACGGACCCACTCGCCGACCCGGTGCTGACGATCTATTCCGGCTCCACCGTGATCGCGGCCAATGATCGCTGGTCCATCGGCGCGCAGGCCGCGGTCGCGGCGTTGGCCGCCATCCGCGTCAACGCCTTTGGCTTGGACGCCGACTCCGAGGACGCCGTGCTTCTGCTCTCCTTCGCGCCGGGCGCCTACACTGCCGAAGTGCGGGGCAAGGGCGCCACGACCGGCGTCGCCCTGCTGGAAATCTACGAGGTGCCGTAGGCCGGCTCGCGGCAGTTGAGAGTTGAGAGCTGAGAGTGGAGAGCCCAAACCACCGCGCGTCGCCCGCCGCACCGCGCCCCGTCTTTCAACTCTCAGCTTTCAACCTTCAACTTCACCCGGATGGCCAAGGTCTATTTCTACTACTCGGCGATGAACGCCGGCAAAAGCACAACGCTCCTCCAGTCGAGCCACAACTACCGCGAGCGCGGCCTGCGCACGCTGCTCTTCACGCCCGCCGTCGACACGCGCCACGGCGCCGGCCGCATCGAGTCGCGCATCGGGCTCGCCGCCGACGCGATCCCGCTCACCGCGGCCGTCGACCTGCTTGCGCGCGTGCGCGCCGAGCACGCCGCCACGCCGGTCGCGTGCGTGCTGATCGATGAGGCGCAGTTCCTCACCGCGCCGCAGGTCTGGCAGTGCGGCGACATCGCCGACACGCTGAAGATCCCCGTGCTCTGCTACGGCCTGCGCACGGATTTCCAAGGCCAGCTCTTCCCCGGCAGCGCCGCGCTCCTCGCCATCGCCGACGACCTCGCCGAGCTGAAGACGATCTGCCAATGCGGCCGCAAGGCCACCATGAACCTCCGCATCGACGCCCACGGCCGCGGCGTGCGCGAAGGCGCCCAGGTCGAGATCGGCGGCAACGACCGCTACATCGCGATGTGCCGGCGGCATTTCAAGGAGGCGCTCGCGGGCAGCTCGTCGTGACCGTGCCACCGCGGCCGGCGCCATGATCCGTCCGGCCAGTCGTCGCCTGCGCGCAGCCTTGCTGATCGGCGCTCTGCTCGTTCACGGTCTTTCCTCTGTCATGGCTGCTTCACATCTCATTTTCCTCGGCACTTACACCAACCGCGGCAACAGCCAGGGCATCTACGCCGTGCGCCTCGACGGCGAAACCGGCGCGCTCAGCGCCCCCACGCTCGTCGCCCCCGCCACCGATCCCGCGTGGATCACGCTCACGCCCGACAAAAAATTTATCTACGCCATCGCGCCGACGTCCGCACAGGCGATCGGGTTTTCCGCCGATGCGGCGCGTGGCACACTCACGCCGTTGCCCGCCGCGGCCGCGCCCGCCGCGCAGCCGCCTTCGCATCTCGCCGTGGATGCCACCGGCCGCGTCCTGCTCTCAGCCAACTACCGCGAAGGCTACGTCGCCGCGATGTCGATCGCGACCGATGGCTCCCTCGGCGCCCCGAACATCGTCCGCCACGCGGGCAAGGGCGCGCACCCCACCCGCCAGGAAAAATCCCACGCTCACTCGGTCACGCTCTCGCCCGACAACCGCCACGTGATCGTCGCTGACCTCGGCGTGGATAAAATCTTCAGCTACGCGCTTGTCGCGCCGAAGCCCGGCGAAGGCGGACTTGACGCCGCGACCGCGACGCTCGCACCCGCGGCGGCGCCCTTTGTCGCCGCCGAGCCCGGCGCCGGGCCACGGCACTTCAAGTTCGGCGCCAGCGGCCAACACGCCTACGCGATTAACGAACTCACCAACACGATCGCCGCCTACGACTACGACGCCGCGACCGGCGCGCTCACGCCGCGGCAAACTGTTTCGACCCTGCCCCCCAGCTACACCGCTTCGACCAGCACCGCGGAGATCCGCGTCCATCCCAACGGCAAATTCCTCTACGGCTCCAACCGCGGCCACGACTCGATCGCGGTCTTCGCCATCGACACCACCACCGGCCTGCTCTCCGCACAACCCCTCGAGATCGTTCCCACCGGCGGTAAGAACCCGCGCAATTTCGCGCTTTCGCCCGATGGCAAATGGCTCGTCTGCGGTCATCAGGACACGGAGCTCGTCACGGTTTTCCGCGTCGATGGCACGACCGGCCGGCTCACGCGGACGCCGCATTCGGCCCCAGTGCCGTCCGCCGTGTGCGTGCTGTTCTACGACTGAAAAGTAGGGCTGGTCTTCGACCTGCCCTTTCACGCGCTGCGTGTTCGGACGGAAGGCGGGTCAAGACCCGCCCTACTTTCAAGCCATCTCATGTTTTCGACGGAGGGCGCTTTCGATTCGCGACAACCCAGCGCCCCACCCGCATAACCCCCGCTTCTGCGCCGGCCCGTCGGACTGACCGCAACTTATCACCCCCGCGACGTCGTCGGCCCCGTTGACTCACCGCGTTTCCCGGCGCACGTTCCGCCTACCCTCTCATGGTCAGCCCCAATCCCCCCGAAACCCCGGGTGGCGCCGCGAGTCCCGCTGGCGCAGCCCGCTCTATTCACGACGTAGTCATCCGACTCGCCGGCAACTCGCAGGATGGCATCCAGTCCATCGGCGGATTCCTCGCCCGCCTCGCGGGTCGAAGCGATCAGGACATCATGACCTACATGACGATCCCGTCCACCATCTCGGGCGGGCCGTCGATTTTCCAGGTGCGCATGGGCACCGGCGACATCCTCTCCGCCGGCGATCGCGCGGACATGCTCGTCGCGTTTTACCAGCACAGCTACGACGCGCACATCGGTTCGCTGCGTCCCGGTGGCGTGCTCGTTTACGACAGCGATCACGTCACGCCCGCGGCCGACGACAACCGCTTCACCAACGTCGCCTGCCCCATCACCACCGGCACCGTCGAGGCCGTCGGCGGCACCTCGAAGGACAAGGGCAAGAACATCTACGTGCTCGGACTCCTCGCCCGCATCTTCGACCTAGACGGGGCAAAGCTCGGAGCGCTGATCAAGGAGCGCTTCGGCGGGAAGGACGAGAGCATCGTCCGCAATGCCATGCTGGCGTTCGATGCCGGCTACGCGTGGCCGCAAAACAATCTCCGCGATCTCTTCTACCGCTTCGAGGCCATCGATCGCGCCGTCGCCGTCAGCGGCCGGCCGCAGGTCACCATGGATGGCAACCAGGCGCTCGCCTACGGCCTCATCGCCGCCGGAGTCCGCCACGGCGCCGGCTACCCGATCACGCCATGGTCCTCGATCATGGAGACGCTCCGGGCCGAGCTGCCGAAATACGGCGGGCTCTTCGTGCAATGCGAGGACGAGATCGCCGCCGTCTCGACCACGCTCGGTTTCTCCTACACCGGGCAGCTGGCCGTGACCGGCAGCGCCGGCCCCGGCCTCTCGTTGAAAATGGAAGCGCTCGGCTGGGCCGTCATGGCCGAGATGCCCATCATTGTGATCAACGTGCAGCGCGGCGGTCCCTCCACCGGCATGCCGACCAACGTCGAGCAGTCCGATCTCATGCAGGCGATCTACGGCTCGCACGGCGACACGCCGCGCGTCGTGCTCGCACCGAAAAACGTCGAGGACTGCTTCTACATCGCGCTCGAGGCCGCGCGCATCGCCCGCGAATATTCCACGCCCGTCCTCGTCCTCACCGACATGGGACTCGCGAGCCGCATCGAGGCCTTCGACGAGCCGGACTTCGCGAAGATCATGGTCGCCCCCAAGCCCGACCTCTCCGACCGCGGCACCGATTTCAAACCCTACCCGCTCGACAAGATCACCCGCCACGCGCCCGCCGGCACCAAGATTCTCTCCGGCAAA
>JANOCA010000458.1:0-2320 GCA_031411915.1 Opitutaceae bacterium | reverse complement strand
TACCTGGACAATCTCTGGGAATTCGCGGACGAGGATCCCGACATTTTCCGCGACGAAGTCCGCGTGACCTATCTCCACGAACTCGGCCACTACCTCGGCTGGGACGAAGACGACCTGACGGCCCGCGGCCTGGAGTGAGCGTGGGTTTGTTGGGGACGCGGCGCCCCCGCCGCGTGGGTTGCCGCCCCGACCGCGGCGAGGGCGCCGCGGCTCCACCCAAGACGCGAGCCCACGCTACGCCTCGGGCACGACCCAATCCACCCAAGCACCGCCGCCCGGCTCCTGCGCGAGCGCCTTCGCGAGGAAATCGAGCACCGCCCGCGCCTCGGCCTCCCAGCGCCACGGCGGGTTGATCACGAGCAGGCCGCAGCCCTTCATCTTCAGCGGCGAATCCCCGCCCGCGATCATCAGCTCGCACGCGAGCGCGGGCGGCGGGTTCAGCTCGCGCACCGAGGCGAAAAACGCGTCCACCCGCGCACGCGCCGTGAGCGGATACCAGACCGCATACACGCCGCTCGGAAAACGCCGCAGCGCTTCGCCCAGTCCGGCTGCGGCCTGCGCAAATTCATCCTGCGCCTCGAACGGCGGATCGATCAGCACGAGGGCGCGCCGCTCCGCGGGCGGCAGGAAGGCCCGCAGCGCCGTGTAGCCATCCGCCTCCTGCACCGTCACACGCGCGCCGCCCGGAAACGCGAGGCGCAGCGCCTGGCATTCCTCCGGATGTTTCTCGCACGCGACCACGCGATCCACCGGCCGCGCCAGCTGGCGCAGGATAAGCGGGGAGCCCGGGTAGAAATTCGGCAGTTCGCCCAGATTGCCTTCGCCTCGATCGTGGTCGCGGACGAGCGCGAGCAATTCCGCCAGGCGCGGCGGCATTCCCGCCGGCTCGCTCGCCCAGAGCCGGCCGATGCCGTCCGGCCACTCGGGCCGCCGTGCGAGCGAGTCGCCGCTCGCGGCTCGTTCCAAATCGTAGCGACCACGGCCCGCATGCGTGTCGAGCAGCAGCGCGCCCTTTTCCTTGGTCTGGAGCGCGCGCACGAGCCCCGTGAGCAGGGCGTGCTTCATCACGTCGGCGAAGTTGCCCGCGTGGAAATGATGCCGGTAGTTCAAGGGGAGTGAAAGTGAAGGTGAAGGTCAGAGTGAGCGTGAAAGCCACCAGGCCGTGCCGCGACGCTTCCGGGCTCCGGCCACTTTCACTCTCCCTTTCCCGTTCACTCGGATTATTCGACGGGAATTTTCACCACGGTCTTGCGCACCAGCGAGGGCTCCGCGCGCAGCCGCAGCGTGGGCATGTGGACATCGGCCGGAAAAAAAATCGTCGCGAGTCCCGCCGTCACCCGCAGCTGCGAGGCATCCGGCACGTCGCCGAAGAGGACGAGGTCGCGCTCCGCATTGTAGGCTTCCCGCACCGCGATGCGCGAGAAATCGACGACCTCCATCAGCTCCTCCCCGTCGACGACGAGCTGCAGGTCGATGTATTTGCGGTGCGACTCGAAGAAGCCCTCGGCCCGCGGCTTCGTTTCGTAGGTCTGCTCGATCGCGATCGCGCCGTGCGCCAGCTCGATTTTTTTCGACTCGCCACGCGCCATGGCACGGAGCCGCCCCTGCGCCGGCGAGGTAGCCCGCATCAGGTCGTCCGCATAGTCGAAGGCCGCCGTGAACGCGGGCGTGGCCGGGGCTTGCGCGCGCAGGGTGGCGAGGGTGCCGAAGAGTGCCATCCCGCGAATGCACCGCCCTGCCCGGACGCTGGCAAGCCGCGAAACCGGCATTGCGCCGCGTCCGGCCGTGTGTTTCGTTTCCGGCCTCCACTCCCATGAAAAAACTGCTCACCCTGCTCACTCTTCTCCTCGTGCCCATGCTGGGCGCCGCGACATTTGAAGGCACCGTCAACTTCAAGACCACCGACAACCGGAAGCGCTCCTCGGAGATGCTCTACAGCGTCAAGGACTCGCGCCTCCGCATCGACCTGAAGGCCGGTAAGGAAGGCGGCTACACCGTCATGGACATGAAGAAAATGGAGATGATCGTGGTGATGGCAGAGGAGCGGATGTATATGACGATGTCGCTGAAGGACGCCGCCGAGAAAGCGGCCGCCAACGTCAAGGACGAGGCGACCTTCGAGAAGACCAACGAGACCGAAAAAATCCTCGGCTACACCGCCACGAAATACATCTCCACTTACAAGGGCGAGGTCACCGACATGTGGCTGGCCGAGGGCCTTGGCGCCTTCATGATGCCCGGTGACAATCCGATGGCCGGCGGCCGCGGCGGCAAGAGCACGGCCAAGAGCTGGGAAAAGGCGCTGGAGGGCAAAAACCTC
>JANOCA010000457.1:0-11913 GCA_031411915.1 Opitutaceae bacterium | reverse complement strand
GCGCTGGCCGCCGGCGCCCCGTGCAGCCGCTCGCGATAGACGGTGGGCGATTCGCCCGTGATGCGGCGGAAGACGCGGTTGAACTGCGAGAGCGACTGGAAGCCCACCTCGTAGGCGGCCTCGCTCACGCGCTTGTGGGGATTGAGCAGGAGGTTCTTCACCTTCTCGACACGCAGGCGCGCGAGGTAGTCGGTGAACGTGAGGCCGGTCGCCTTCTTGAAGCTCTTGCAGAAGTAGAACGCGCTCATGTTGACCGCACGCGCGACTTCCTGAAGGGAAAGCTCGTTGGTCGCGCGCTCGGCGATGAGCACGCGGGCCCGCGTCATCGCGGGCGGTTCCACGGCGGCAGTGCGCACCATCAGCTCGTTGCTGAGGCTCGCGAGGTGCTGGGCGAAGATGGTGAGCAGGCGCAGGATCGAGTCGTATTGCCGGCGATCCAGGACGCGCGTCTGAAAATACGCCTCTTCGAGCCGCTTCAAGTCCACCTCCGTGCCCCACTTCAGGATCTGGCGCGTGACGCGCGCAAACTCCGCCTTGTTCGGCGTGTGCAGAAGGATCTGCCCGGTCTGGAGAAACCCGATTAGGTTCTCGCCCACGCGCACGGGCACGGCGGAATCGCAGAGGCCGGCGAAGCACTTGAGCGTCTTGGGCGCGAGCTTCGCCTCCTCCTCCACGCGGCGCTGAAGCTGCAGGCACGCGGCGCACGACTGGTTGCTCTGCGCCATGAGCGCACAAAAGGCGTTCTCCTTCGGATCGCCGCCAAACGGCAGGTCAAACGCCTCGATCGGGCGCAGGTTGAAAGGCAGCCCGGTCGTGTCCCGAAACGCCTTGTCGTAGTCGCGGAAAATCTGCGAGCGCTTCAGCTGCGCGACGAGGGTCCGGCTCTGCGAGGAATTGGGGGCGGAGTCGGACATGGTTCGCGGCGACGCGGGCGGGCCTCACACCTTCGCGCTGTTGTCGCACTTGAAGTGGACCTGCGTGCGGCGAAGGACATGCGATCGCAACGCCGAGGTCTGGGCGCCGACGCGCCGCTCGATATGGTGGCGGTTGCTCGCCGCCTCTTCCCGCGCCGCGAGCGCCGCGACGCACAGCAGCGTCTCCGCATGGGACTCGAGCCGGCTGGCCGGGAACCCCGCATGCAGGGTGAGCCAGCGCACGGTCTCGTGCAACGGATTGTCGGGCGGCTGGGCATTGGGCTTCATCGGCGCAAGAGTGTCTCGCTCCATGTCGCCTCGTCAAACCCCGTGAGCGCCACGCCGTCGCCGATGAGAAACGGTCGTTTCACCAAATTTCCGTTGGCGGCGAGCAGCGCGAGCGCCGCGGCCGGCGAAAGACGGGGGAGTTTCTCCCCGAGTTTTTGATCGCGGTAGTCGCGGCCGGAGGTGTTGAAGAGCCGGCGCAGGTCGCCGCCTTGCGCCGCCAGCATCAAGCGCAGCTCGGCGGGCGTCGGGGGCGTCTCCCGGATCGCGTGCTCGGCGAAGGCGAGGTCGTGCGCGCGGAGCCATTTCACCGCTTTCCGGCACGTGTCGCAGTTGGAGAGCGTGTAGATTTTCAGCATGGCCGGGCGCTCACTTCACCCACGAGGCGTCGCGAATGACAAACTGCCAGCGGTCGCGGAACACCGCGAGCTCGCCGAAGAACCGCATCGTCTCACCCTCCTTGAAACGGCCGCGCAGGCTGGCGCGCAGCGGCGCATCGTAGCTCCAGACTTCGTAGGTCTGCCCGCGCACGTCGACGGTGAGACGGTTCGCGGCGGTGACCCGGCCCTCGATGCGGAAAATCTTCCCCTTGTGCGCATCGTCACGGATCGCCGCGGGCGCGGGCAGCAGCTTCGCATCAAGCGCGATGCGCTCCAAATCGACGGCCGGGAGCGGGGCGGGCCGCGGGGGATCGTCGCGCACCGGCTCGCTGCGCACGACGGGGGGCGGTGCGCCGCGATCCGTGGAGGGGTTCTTCAGCTCGAGCCAGCGATCGGCGCGGTTGTCGGCGACGGTGGTAAACGTAGCCACGACCGGGAAGTGATCCGAGAAACCGGCGCCGGCGGGGCCGTCGAAGACCCAGCGCACGGGCAGGCCGCGGGCGTCGGCGTTGAGGCCGGGGAATCTCGCGACGGCGAAGGAGTTGTCCACGTATTGCACGCCGCGAAAATCGTAGAGCCCGCGCGAAATGATCAGGTGCATGAGCGTGCCCCACTCGCCGCGGAAGGTGTCGCTGCCGCGCTCCGGCGGCGGCAGCTCATGCCAGAGGTTGTAGAGATCGCCCTGCGTGCCGCGGACGGCGAGCTCGTCGCCCTGGGACCGCAGCACGTCGTTCAGCCCGGTCGTGGCCATGCGCGGGTAGCGCTGCTTCTGATTGTATTGGGAGTTGAAGTCGCCGCCGAGGATGATGTCGGCGTTGGGATCGGCACGGAGGATCTCGTCGAGGCGCGTGCGGAGCGTGGTGGCGTTGGCGACGCGCAGCGGCTCCGTCTCGGGATCGCTGGCGCCGGATTTCCAATGGTTGACGAAGAGATAAAGCGGCGCGCCCTCGACCGTCACCTGCACCTCGAGGATCGCGCGGGCGTTGGTGGTGGGATGCGCCCGCGTGCGCGCGATCGGGAAGCGCGTGAAGACGGCGTTCTTGATCTCGGGGCGCTTCTCCCCGCGCGGGGACGGCGCGCCGTCGCCGGTCACGAGGCGGTAGCCGGTGAGGCCGGCTTCGTTGAACGCTTTCAGCAGGAGCGCCTCGGCGGGCAGGTCGCCGATGCGCTTGTCGAACTTGGCGCCGAGCATCTCGTCGAGCGGCACGCGGGCGTAGGGCGCGAGCAGCGCGTCGTAATCCGGCGGGTTCTTCCCCGGCGTGGCATCGGTCTCGATCTCGCAGAGCATGAGCACATCGGGGCCGCGGCCGCCCTCGAAGCGCGCGACGACCTTGGCGATGTTGCGGAGCTTGGTGAGCGCGTGCGCGCGCGAGTAGCGCGCCGGCTGGTAGTCGTCGTAGCCCGCGGTGCCGTCGAGGTCGAAGAGGTTCTCGACGTTGTAGGCGACGACCGTGAAGGGCCGGGCAAGCGCCGTGGCCGCAAGGCTGAACGCGAGCAGCGCGAGGGTGATTCCGGGTAAACGCATCCGCCCAACGTGAGGCGCGCGGTTGACCGGCGCAAGTTTGCGCCCGCACACTGCGCGCCCTCATGCCCGCCATCCTCGAAGTCTCCGGCCTGCGCGTCGAACGCGGCCGCACCGTGATCCTGCACGACATCGCGTGGCGCGTCGCCCGCGGCGAGCATTGGGCCGTGCTCGGCGCCAACGGCTCCGGCAAGACCTCGCTGCTCAAGGCGCTCACCGGGTTCCTGTCGCCGACGCGGGGCGAGTTCTCCGTGCTCGGCCGGCGTTACGGCGCGAGCGACTGGCGCGAGCTGCGGCTGAAAATCGGCGTGGTCACGAGCGCCTTCGCGATGTCGATCCCGCCCTCCGAGGTCGCGCTCGACACCGTGATCAGCGGGAAATACGCCCAGCTCGACCTCTGGCACCGCGTCGCGCGCAGGGATCGCGCCGCTGGGCTACGTCTCCTTGAAGTGATCGGCCTTGCGCACCTCGCCGATCGCGAGTGGGCGTATCTCTCACAGGGCGAGCGCCAGCGCGTGCTCATCGCGCGCGCGCTGATGGCCAAGCCGCGGCTGCTCATCCTCGACGAGCCATGCGCCGGCCTCGACCCCGTGGCGCGGGAAAATTTCTTGCAGTTCATCGAGGCGCTCGCGCGAAAGAAAAACTCCCCCGCACTCGTGCTCGTGACGCACCACGTGGAGGAAATCATGCCCGCCTTCACGCACGCGCTGCTGCTGCGGGCGGGGCGCGTGCTCGCCGCGGGAGCGTGCGCCCGCACGCTCACCTCGGCGCGGCTCTCGGCGGCCTTCGGATCCCGGCTGCGAATCCGGCGGCGCAGCGGACGTTACGAATTGCGCGCGCTTCCCGCGTGAACCCCCTCGCCGACGCCCTCGCCGCGCAGGGGCTCGCCCACGCGTGGACGTTTCTCGCTCTGTTCCTCGGCGCCTCGCTGCTCATGGTCTGGCGACTCGAGGCCTTGCTCGACCACGGGCTCGAAGGCACGGCGCTCGGCACGCTCGTGATGCCCTACTGCTCGGGGCTCGGAAACCTGATCTTCGTGGCGCTCACGGCGCGACGGCCTGACGGCGGCGCGGAGGTGCTGACCAACTGCCTCGTCAACAACGTCACCAACCTCACGCTGCTGCTCGGCTTGCCCGCGCTCTTCTGGGGCCTGCGCCTCGGCGGCGCGAAGAAGGCCGGCGGGAAAAAAAAGGCCGCCGCGAACTCCAAGGCCGCCGTCGAGCGGCAAATCAGCCGGCTCGCGCTGCTGCTCACCCTCGGCGCGGTGCTGGTTTTTGCGAGCGTCACGTGGGCGCTCGCGGCGGACGGCACGCTCGACGCCAGCGACGGGCTCGTGCTCGTGGCGCTGTTTCTGTTCTGGCAGGGCTTCCACGTGTTCGACGTGATGAAGCACAATCTCCGGCAGCGCGTGCGCCTCGGCCCGCGTTTTCTTGTCGATGTGCTGCTCGTGCTGGCCGGCGCCTACGCGCTCTACGTGAGCCTCGACTGGCTCGTCGCGTGGCTGATGGCGCAGGAGGGCGGCTTCGTGAGCGCGAAGAACATCGGGTGGCTCAGCGGCTGGCTGATGGTGCTGCCCAACGCCGTGCTCGCCTTCTTCTACGCCGCGCGCCGCCGCGCCGACATCGCCTACGCCTCGCAGGTCGGGGACGGCCACATCTGCATCCCGCTCTGCCTCGGCCTCGCCGCGTTGCTCAACCCGATCGCGGTGCCGGCGTTCTTTGCGACCGGGCTCGGCATCCTCGGGGCGGCGGCGCTGGCGCACGTGCTCTGCGTGCTCGCGGCCGATGGCCTGCCGCGCTGGATGGGCTGGCCGCTGCTGGCGGGCTACGCGTGGTTTTTAGCGGCGGGATTGACCGGGTAGGCAGCCCGCTTGCGGGCGCTCTCAGGGCGCGAGCAAGCTCGCTGGCCTACGCGTTCAAAGGATCCTCGCGGAACTTCTCGCTGAGCTCGAATAACACCACCTGCGCCTTGAGCCACTTCTGGTCGGCGCGGATCTCGGCCATCGTTTTCACCGTGTGGTTGAGCACAAGGTAGCTCGCAGGGCCGATCTTCATGAAGGCGTCGTAGTGCGTGTCGGCCGCGTCGGGCACGAACTCGAGGTCGCCGTCCGCGAATTTTTTGCCCGCCACGGCTGCACGCAGGGGCCCGGCGTCGCGGGGAACCTGGCGGCGGAACTCCTCCGCGCGCGGTCCGGCGTAGGCCGCGATGCCGCCGGTCTTCGCCGGCACGGCGAGAATCGCCCACTCGTCGAACACCGGCTGCGAGTAGCGGGCCTGCATGCGCTCGAGGCAGGCGGTGATGTGGCGGCGCGCTGTTTCCAGGTCCATGAAGCGCGAGCAAGACGGGAAACGCCGCCGCTTGGCAAGCCGACGGACTCAGTTTCATAGTCTGTTCATGTCCGCCGCCGCGCCTGCCCGATGACTCACCGCCACCAGCTGATTCTGCTCCCGCCCAATCGCGTCTGGCGCACCTACCCCGGCGGGCGCACGCTCGACGCGCTGGCCGGCGCGCCTATGCCCGCGGACACGCACCTCGCCGAGGACTGGATCGCCTCGACGACGCGCGCGACCAATCGTGGGCGGGAGCACATCGCCGAGGGCGTGTCGCAGGTCCGCGTCGGCCACGACCCCGTGCCGCGCGACTTCGCGCAACTCCTCGCCAGCGACCCGGACTACTTCCTCGGCGCTGCGCACGTTGCCAGATACGGCGCCCAGCCGCAGCTCCTCGTGAAGTTCCTGGACAGCGGCACGCGCCTTCACTTTCAGGTCCACCCCACGCGCGAGTTCGCCCAGCGCGTGCTCGGCGCGCCCAGCGGCAAGACCGAGGCCTATCATGTGCTCGCGACGCGGGATCCGGCGGACGCGTTCATCTACGCGGGCTTCCAACGCCCGCCGACGCGCGACGCCCTGCGAACGATGATCGAGACGCAGAACATCGCCGCCATCGAGGCGTGCTTCGACAAGATCCCAGTCCGGCCCGGCGACACGTTCATCATCCCGGGCGGCACGCCACATGCCCTCGGCGCCGGCCTGTTCCTCGTCGAGATCCAGGAGCCGAGCGATCTCGTCGTGCGTTTCGAGTTTGAGCGTGCCGGCTACGTGCTGCCCGAGACGGCGCGCTTCATGGGCCGCGACCTCGAGTTTTGCCTCGATGTCTTCAATCTCGCCCCGCTCGACGAAATCACGCTCGCGACCCGGGTGCGCTGCCAATCCCGGCGCGCGACGGATTTCGAAGGCGGTTCGTTCCGCGACACGCTGATCGACGCCGCGCAGACCGACTGCTTTCGCGTCGCCAAGCTCCACCTCGCCGCGCCGGCCGAGTTCACGCGGCGCGAGACGGCGGTGATGATCGTGACGCAAGGCGAAGTGAGCGCAGAGACCCGCGGCGGCCGCCACCGGATCGGTTGCCACGAAAAATTCCTCGCGCCCGCCGGCCTCGGGCCGCTGCGCCTGACGCCGCTCGGCGGCGGCGCCGAGGTGCTCGAGTGCCTGCCGCCCGGGTGAGCTCGTAGCAGCCGTAAGGGCAGTGCCCTTGCCGCGCCGCGCGGAGCGCACGGCCCACCTCAAGCGGACAGTGTAGGCGGCTGCCGCACGCTTGCCTCGCGTGGCGCGGCGGTGCCATGGTCCGGGCACATCGCTCTCATGGAAGCCCTGATCATCCCGCTGCTCCTGCTGGTGTTTGTGGTGTTTCCCCTCTGGGCGACGATCCGGATCGTGACTCTCGGGCGGCAAAACAACGCCCTCGCCGAGCACCTGCAGGAACTGAAATCAGAACTGCAAATTCTCCGCGACCAGCGTCCGGCCCCGCCGCCTGCTGCGCCCATCGCGGCTAAACCGGTCGAGCCTTTGCCCGTTGTCGCTCGCCCGCCGTCCCCGGTTCCCGTGGCGCCGCCAGTCGTCCAGGCGCCGCCCGCCGTTGCCCCCCTCCCCACTCCGGCCGCTCCTCCGCCCATCCCGGTCGCGCCTCCTCCGCAGATTGCATCCGCACCGCCGCCCCCGCCGGTCTTCACGCCGCCGCCACCGCGCAAACCGATCGACTGGGAGCGTTTCATGGGCGCGAAGCTCTTCGCGTGGCTCGGTGGGCTCGCGGCGTTTCTCGCGGCGGCGTTCTTCGTCAAATACTCCTTCGAGCGCGATCTCATCCCGCCTGAGCTGCGGGTGGCGATCGGCTACGTCTTCGCGCTCGGCCTCATCGTGGGCGGCCTGAAAATCCCGCGCGAACGCTACGCCGTCACGGCGCAGACCTTGATCGCGACGGGCGTGGTGTGCCTCTACGGCGTCACCTTCGCGTGCAACTCGATCTACCATTTCGCGTTCTTCGGGCCGGTCGCGACATTTCTGCTGATGTCGCTCGTGACCGCGACGGCCTTCCTGCTCGCGGTGCGGCTCGAGGCGCAGGTCGTCGCGGTGCTCGGCATCCTCGGCGGCTTTCTCACGCCGGTGCTGCTCTCAACGGGACGCGACAACCCGGCCGGCCTCTTCGGCTACCTCACGGTGCTTGATGTCGGCCTGATCGCGGTCGCGCTGCACCGGCGCTGGCACTACCTCGTGGCGCTCGGCGCCGGCGGGACGATCGTGATGCAGCTCGGGTGGGCGGAAAAATTTCTCAACGCCGCGAAGGCGCCGGTCGCGATCATCGTGTGCCTCGCGTTCTGCGGGCTCTTCCTCGGCGCGTGGGCGGTCGCGCGGCGGATGGCGCGGGCCTCGTGGTTCGAGCGCGGCGCGGCGATCGCGTTTCCCGTCGTGGCCTTCGCCTTCGCGGCGCGGCTGCTCGACTACGGGGCGCTGCCGCCGGGGCTGTGGTTCGCGTTTCTCTTCGCGGCCGACGCCTGCCTCCTCGCGCTCGCGTGGCACGATGAGAAACTCGCGCGGCTCCACCTCCCCGCCGGGATCGCCACCTTCCTGCTGCTCGCGGCATGGACGGGCGCGCGCCTGACCGCGGAGCAACAAGGCTGGGCGCTCGCGGCTTACCTCGCCCACGCCGTGCTGCACACGGCCTTCCCGCTCGTGCTGGAACGCCGCCGGCCCGAGGCGGCGCCACCGTGGTGGGGCCAGCTCTTCCCGCCGCTCGCGCTGCTGCTGATGCTCGGGCCGCTGCTCAAGCTCGACGCGCTCTCGCTGGCGTTCTGGCCCGCCGTGCTGCTCGTCGATCTGATCGCGGTCGGGCTGGCGCTCGCGACCGCCTCGCTCGTGGCCGTGGGCGCGGTGCTCGTGCTCACGCTGGGGGCGACCGCCGTGTGGATTTTTCGCGCGCCCGTGCCCGGCGAGATGGCGTCCGGTTTCCTGCTCGTCGTCGGAGCGTTTGCGGTCGTGTTCTTCGCGGCCGGGATGTTTATCGCGCGCCGCCTCGGGCCGCGGCTCGCGGGCGGCGCGGGCAAGACGGGCGCGCTCTTTGGCGATGCCCGCGCGCACATCCCGGCGTTTGCGGCGGTGCTGCCTTTCTTGCTCCTCGTGATGATGACGCAGCGCCTGCCGCCGGCGAATCCCTCGCCGATCTTCGGCCTCGCGCTGCTGCTCACGGTGCTGACGCTCGGGCTCGCGCGGCTGCTCACGATCGCATGGCTGCCGCTGTGCGCACTCGTCGGCGTGGCGGCGCTGGAGCTGTCGTGGCTGGCGCGCCAGCCCGCGGGCCCGCTGGCGGATCCCGCGGCGCCGCTTGCGTGGGGCGTCGCGTTCCTCGCGATCTTCGCGGTGTTTCCATTTTTGTTTAGGGCTAGGTTCGCCGCGCTCACCGGACCGTGGGCCGTGGCCGCGCTCGCGGGTGTGGCGCAGTTCCCGTTTCTCTTCGGCGTCATCAAGCGGGGCTATCCCAACGAGCTGATGGGCCTCCTGCCCGCGGCCCTCGCGCTGCTGCCGCTGGCGAGCCTCATCGTGGTCGTGCGCGCGCCAGTGGCTGACGAACGCGCGCAGCTCAACCAGCTCGCGTGGTTCGGCGGCGCGGCGCTGTTTTTCATCACCCTCATTTTCCCAATCCAGTTCGACCGCCAGTGGCTCACCGTCGCGTGGGCGCTCGAGGGCGTGGCGCTCCTGTGGCTGTTCCACCGCGTGCCGCACGACGGATTGCGCGCGACGGGTGTCGTGCTGCTCTGCGCCGCGTTTGCGCGGCTCGCGCTCAATCCCGCCGTGCTCAACTACCACCCGCGCGCCGGCGCGATCCTCAACTGGTATCTCTACGCCTTCGGCACCGCGATCGCGTGCCTCTTCCTCGGCGCCCGCCTGCTCGCGCCGCCGCGCGAGCGCACGCTCGGCATCAACGCCCCCGCGCTCCTCGCCACGCTCGGCACCGTGCTCGCGTTCCTTCTCCTCAACGTCGAGATCGCCGACTTTTTCGCCACGCCCGGCGCGCGCACGCTGGTATTTGAATTCTCCGGCAACTTCGCGCGCGACATGACCTACACCATCGCGTGGGCGGTCTTCGCGCTCGGGCTGCTGCTCGCGAGCTTCGGGAAAAACCTCCGCTTCGGCCGCTACGCCGCGCTCGCGCTGCTCGGCGTCGCGCTGCTCAAGCTCTTCTTCCACGACCTCGCTCGCCTCGAGGCGCTCTACCGCATCGGCGCGCTCCTCGGCGTCGCGGTCATCGCCATCGTGGCCTCCTTCGCTTACCAGCGCTTTCTGCCCGGCCATGACAAAAAATCTTCCGACCCGACTTGACTGCCTTGGTAGCCCTGCTCGGAAGAGCAGGGACCGGCGGGAGCTTGCAGCGACATTCGTCCCGCCTCTCCCGAGGCGGGCTACTGCGATCCCTCCCATGAAACTTCGTCCGTGGGTTGTTATACTTATACTCACGATGCTCACGCCTCTGCACGCGGCCGACTTCGCCGAGTGGAAATTCCGCCAGACGCTGCGCGTCGAGGCCGCGGGGCTCATCACCTTCGTGTTGCCGCCGGAAACCCTCGACGCCGCGCGCGCCGACCGCGGCGACCTGCGGTTGCTCGACCCGGCGGGGCGCGAAGTCGCCTTCGCGATTGCGCCGGTGGCAAACCCGCGGAACGCAGCCAAGGCGCCGCGTTCGTTTCGCACCACGCTCGGGGCCGAGAAGACCGAGATCGTCATTGAGACGGGGGATGCGGAATCCCCCAGCCTCACGCTCGCGACGCCTGCGTCACGCTTCGTGAAACGCGCTCGCATCGAGACTTCCCCCGACGGCACGACGTGGCAGCTCGCCGGGGAGGGTGCGCTGCTGTTTCGCGAAAACGGCGCCTCGGATCTGGCCGTGCGCGCGCCGGCGGCCTTCATTCGCCTGACCATCGACGACACGCGCTCGCCGCCCGTGCCGTTTACGGGCGCACTGCTTGCGGCCCGAGCGCCTCCCGCCGCGCCCGATCTTCCGCTCGGCGTGCGCATCGTGCGCCGCGAGGAGTTTGCGCAGGAGACGGTGCTGACCGTGGACCTCGCCGCCGCGCACACGCCCTTGGTTCTGCTGCGCATCGCCACGGACTCGCGCCTCTTCAATCGCACCGTGACGGTCGGCGCGCGCGAACTCGGCGGACGCGACCCGATCGAGCGGACGCTCGCGACCGGCGCGATTTACCGCCTCTCGCCGGACGGCGAGGCCGACGTGCGACAAACCGCGGTGCCGCTTCACTTCATCGCACCCGCGCGCGAACTCATCGTGCACATTCACAATGGCGACAGCCCGCCACTGCCGATCAACGGCGTGGAAATCACCCGCCGCGAGCTGCGGGGCCACTTCGATGCCACGATGCCCGGCGACTACGCGCTGCTGACCGGCCACCCGCAGATCGCTGCGCCGCGCTATGACGTCGCTTCGCTCCGTCTCGGCGCCATCACGCCGGTCAACTTATTGGTCCCCGGCCCGCTCACGCCCAACCCCGGCCATCGCACCCCCGACGCGCTCGCCGGCACCTCGCTGCTCGGGGCGGCGCTCGATGTCGCGCCGTGGCGTTTCCGCAAGGCCGTGCGCGTCGCCGCCGCCGGCGTGCAGCAGTTGGAACTCGATCTCGACGTGCTCGCGCAGGCACAGCGCGGTCTCGCCGACCTGCGGCTCGTGCGCGATGGCGCGCAGGTGCCCTACTTGCTCGAGCGCCCCAACCTCTCGCGCGCGCTCGAACTCACCGCCAAGGCCGCCGAGGATCCCAAGCGGCCGCGCACGAGCCGCTGGGAGATTGCGCTGCCGCGCGCTGGGCTGCCGGTCACCCGCCTCACGCTCGCCTCGCCCACCGCGCTGTTTCAACGGCATCTCCGCGTTTTCGAAACCACCGACGACGGACGCGGCAACCGCCACGAGCGCACGCTCGCTTCCGGAGACTGGAGCCACACGCCCGAGGACAAACGCTCGCTCACGCTCACGTTCACGACGCCGCCCCTCACCGCGACGCTGTTTCTCGAAACCGACAACGGCGACAACCCGCCCATCGCGCTCGGCGCCGTGACCGCGGCGCATCCCGTCGTGCGGCTGCTCTTCAAGACCGACGCCGCGCCCGTCGCGCTCTACTACGGACACGCTCAAGCCGCCGCCCCGCGCTACGACCTCGCACTCGTGGCCGGGCAGATTCTCGCCGCGACCAAGGAGGCCGCGACGCTCGGCGCCGAAGAGCAGGCGCGCGCCGAGGGCTGGGCGAAAGGCGCCCTCGCCGGCGCACGCGGCGGCGTGGTGTTCTGGGCCGCGCTCGCACTCGTGGTGATCGTGCTGCTGATCGTCGTCGCCAAGCTCCTGCCCAAGGCGCCGCCGGCGTAGTTTGTTTTCGTCCGATGTAAGCGGGGTGGCCGCACCCCCCCGCGGCCGGGTGGGGGGGGGGGGGCCCCCCCCGACACCAGGAAGACAGCCCCCCCCCCGCACCCCCCCCAAACCC
>JANOCA010000456.1:0-1676 GCA_031411915.1 Opitutaceae bacterium | reverse complement strand
GAGAATCGGCCCCACCGTCGATTTCGGATCCTCAGAATCCTTCAGCGAAACCGCGACTCCCCGCACCCTGCCCGCCGACGCCACCGCCCGCGCCAACGCCCCGGACCCGACCCCGACCCAAGGCTCACCCCGTCGCTCCATCGCGGCCACCGCTGCCACCAAGTCCGCCTCCGTCTCCGCGTCGGCCACCGTCACTCGCTCGTCGGCGGCCTCCCCCAGCAACGCGCGAATCGCGCTCTCCCGCACCGGGCTCAGCGGATCGCGCGCGAACTCGGTCTCCGCCACCGGCACCCCGTGCACCCGCAGCACGCCACCGCTCACGGTGCGGCCCGCGGCGGGATTAGCCGGGCAAAACAACACGCGCGTCCCCGGCAGCGCCGCGAGCACCGCTCCCAGCTCCGGCGCCACCGGCCCGCGCAGCGTCGCGTCGATCGGCTTGACCAGGAGCCGCGCGCCCCGCCGCTGGCCCTCGGCGATCGCCGCGGCCACTTTTGCAGCCGCCACCGCCGGCGCAGCGTTGCGCGTTTCCGTGGTCACCCCCGCGAGGACATCGGGCGCGCGACCCCACGCCTCAGGCGTCAGCGCCACACACACTCTTCGGCCAACCGCGTGAAAACCCGCCGCGGCGTCGAGCGCCCCGCTCAGATCGTCCGCGAGGAAGAACTCGCTCATCGGAGCGAAGGCCAGGCCTAGCCTTTCTTTGCGGCCGGCACCCGCTTCAACGTCCAGGTGCCGCGCGTGGTGCCCTCCGTCGTGGTGGTCGCGTAGTCGCCACTGAGGGTTTCGCCGGCGAGGCGGCCCGTCACCCGGCTTTGCCCCGCCGCATCTTGAATCGTCCAGTCGAACACCAGCGCGATTTTGCCATCCTCAACCTGCACGGATTTCATCCGTCCTGGCACGCGCGCACCCTCAAACGTGAAAACCGCCTCTGCCGCCCACGCCTTGGCCTCGTCCCGCTTCAGTGTGATCTCGAAGGCCCCGCCTGCACCGCCTTCGGCGGCCGCCCACGTCCCGGTAAATTTACCGGCCAGCGCCGCGTCCGACGGCGCCGGGGCCGTTTCTTTCTCCGCTGCAATCAGCAAGGCTAAGGGAAACAGGAGCAGCGTGGACAGCAGGCGGAGCTTCATGGGGAATTGGGAAGGTCGCGCCAAGGAGCGCTTCCACCGCGAGGGGCGTCAAGCCGTGAATGCCGCCGCGCTTCGGCGCCGCCTCACTTTTTCTTCGCGGCTTTCTTGGCGGAAACCGCCGGGTTGCTCCGATACTTTTCCGGACGCGCCTGCGCGAAGGGTGCGAGCACCCCCTGCAGCTTCTTCGCCGCGGCGGCGGCCTCGGCGCCGAGTGACGCGATTGCGAGCGGCCGCTCTTCCAGCGGATCGGCCGCGGTGTCGAAGAACTCGCCGGTGCGGTAGAGCTTGAAGCGCTTCGTCGCCGCGAACTCGCGCGCCGACTTCAAGTCGCCATTACGCGAATACCACGAGTAATACCACTCGCGCGGCTGCCCCGGCTCGCCCCGTAGCTGCGGCGCGAAGCTGCGTCCGTCGATCGTGGTCTTCGTGGCGGGCAGGCCGGCGGCGGCGAGCAGCGTCGGCAGGAAATCCGTCGAGTCGATCAGGTCGCCGTTCACGCGGCCGGCGGGGAATTTCCCCGGCCAGCTCGCGATCAGCGGCACGTGCATG
>JANOCA010000455.1:0-6090 GCA_031411915.1 Opitutaceae bacterium | reverse complement strand
CTCACGGTGGCCGAGTTGCAGGAAGTGCTCGGCATGGGGCAGTCGCGCATCTCGTCGCAACTCGCGCTGCTCCGCTCCGTGAATCTCGTCGCCGATCGGCGCGACGGGAAAAACGCGTTCTACTCCCTTCGACCGGCGCTTCCCGTCCGGACCGCGGCACTGATCCGGGCGGCGATCGATTCGGTGGCCGAGCTGCCGGTGATCGCCGAGGATCGGGAGAACCTCGATCGCATCCTGCAGAAGCGTCGGCGCACGCAGGAGCAGTATTTCAACCTCATCGCCGGGCGCCTCGGGAAGCACTACTGCCCGGGGCGTTCCTGGGAAGCGATCGGGCATCTGGCGCTGCGCCTCACGCCCGCCATCGACATCGCGGATCTCGGGGCGGGGGAGGGGCTGCTCTCCCAGTTGCTGGCGCACCGGGCGCGGCAGGTCTGGTGCATCGACAATTCCCCGCGCATGGTCGAGGTCGGCGCCGAACTCGCGCGGAAGAACGGCCTCGCCAACCTCACCTACAAGCTCGGCGACATCGAGGCCGTGCCGCTCCCTGCCCAATCCGTCGACCTCGCGATCCTCAGCCAGGCGCTGCACCACGCGCAGCATCCGCAGGTGGCGGTCGAGGAGGCGTTCCGCATTTTGCGCCCCGGCGGCCAGATCGTCGTGCTCGATCTGAACGAGCACACGTTTGAGAAGGCCCGCGAACTCTACGCCGATGTGTGGCTCGGCTTCAAGGAGAGCGCCCTGCATGGTTTCCTGAAGAAGGCCGGGTTTGCCAAAGTCGAGGTCACGGCGGTGTCGCGAGAGACGGCCGAGCCGTTTTTTGAGACGTTGCTCGCGAGCGGCGTGAAGAACGCGCGGTAGTGGACGCGGCCAGAATCGTGTGCCACGGTGGCGGAGGCGTGTTTCCAACATGATGAAAAAATCCCTCCTGTTGTTGCTGCTGGCCCAGGTTTTCTTCCGCTGCGAGGCGGCCGACACCAAGGCTCGCGAGGAATCGGTCTTCCTTTTTGAAAACCGCCGCGTCGTGATCGCCGTGCCAGAAGGATTCGGGAGCGCGCTGAATCAGGACGAGAATGGAATGGCGATCCTGCGCGTCGCGGATCCGAAGGATCGGTTCAGCATCGAGCTGCGCTTTCTGCCTGATCCCGAGGGGCGCTTCGCCACGGCGCGGGCGCGGCGCGAGCAGATGGTCGAGATGTTTTCCGAGTATGTGGGCGTCTCGACGGAGAAGGGCATGCAGTTCGAGGAACTGGAGCCCAAGACAGGCGCGGGCTGCTATTGCGTTTTCACCGACTCGAAGCTCGTCGGCCAGACCAAGCTTCCGCCGGGCGAGTATGTCCACATCACGGCCGGCCTGAAAACGTGGCGCGGGGTCGTGGTGATTTTTCGCATGTTCAGCAACGACACCACGTCGCCGCAATATCAGGCCTTGCTGCGGATGCTGCGCGAGAGCGTGGCCGAGAAGCCCGCGCCGCTGCGGTGAGCGCGGCGCGGCCCGCGGTCACATCTTCTTCACCGCATACGCCATCGCGTCGGCGATCTTCTCGAGCTGCTCCTCGGTGTGCATCGCCGAGATGGCGGTGCGGATGAGATCCTTGCCGGCGGGCACCGCGGGCGCGATCGACATGACGGTGAACACGCCCTTCTCGAGCAGCGCCTTCCAGAACGGATAGACGCGTTCCTTCGACCCAAGGACAATCGGGACGGCGGGCGTCTCGCTTTCCCACGTGTCGAGACCGAGGGACTTGAGCATCGCGCGGTATTTCTTCGTGTTGGCCCAGAGGCGCTCGAGGTGCTCCGGCTCGGCCTGCATGACTTCGAGCGAGGCCTGCGCGCACGCGGCTTGGCTCGGGCTGATGGCGGCGGAGAAGATCGTCTGCTTCGAGTGGGTGCGGAGATACTCGATGGTGTCGCGGGAGGCGGCGACAAAGCCGCCGGTGCTCGCGAGCGACTTGGAGAGGCTGCCGCAGATGACGTCGACCTTGTCGTTGTGGCCGAAGTGATCGACGGTGCCGCGTCCCTGGCGGCCGAGGACGCCGAAGCCGTGCGCATCGTCGAGCACCGTGAAGCAGCCGTGCTCCTCCGCTATCTCGGAGAGCTCGGGCAGGCGGGCGATGTGGCCCTCCATCGAATACACGCCCTCGATGACGAGCATCTTGGGCGCATCAGGACTCACCGCGGTTAGGACCTCACGCAGATCGTCCGGGCTGTTGTGCGAAAAACGCTCCACGGTCGCCATCGAGAGGCGGATGCCATCCCAAAGGCAGGAGTGGATATTCTTGTCGGCGAGGACGACGTCGCCCTTCTGCGCAAACGACGCCACGCTCGAGAGGCACGAAAGGTAGCCCGCGACATGGACGTGGCAGGCTTCCCGGCCCAGGAAGGCGGCCAGTTTTTCCTCAAGCTCAACGTGGTAAGCACGCGAACCATTCGACGTGCGCGCGCCAGTCGTGCTCGTGCCCCACTTCAGCATCGCGGCGCGACCGGCCTCGATCACCTTCGGGTGGAAGGACAATCCGAGGTAGTCGTTGCTGGAGAGCATGATTGTCTCCTTGCCGTGCAACCTCACGGTCGTGCCCTTCTGGGCCTCCATGGCGTGATAGTAGGGCGCGTATTTCAGGCGCATTTTCGTCGCATAGTCGTCGCGACAACGGGCCTGCACCGCTTTCCGGTTTTTTGTGAAAAAAGATAACGCCATTCGCGCGAAACGCTGAGCACCCACCGTGCCCATTGCAAATTCAAAGGCTGGTTTGGGGCCGCAAGTCTTAGGTTCGACGACGCAGACCGCTCATGCACGCGGTGAGATCGTGCGCATAGTCGGACCACGTGCGGATGCGTCGCGCGCGCGCGGCCTGCACCAGCGCGGTGAGTTCCGTCGGTGCGTGCAGCAAGCGCGCGATCGCGGTCGTGAGCGCCGTTGCGTCGACGCGATCGAGGCCGACGCAGCCGCCGCCTGCAGCCGATTCGCCGAGCGCGCCGCGCGCGGAGCAGACGCAGGGTTTGCCGTGGGCCACGCTCTCAATCACCGGCAATCCGAAGCCTTCGATCAGCGAAGGATAGACGGTGAATGCGCAGGCCGCATACGCGCGCGCCAACGCATCGTCGCCCACCGGCCCGTCGTAGCGCAGGGGACGTCCCGCGGACTGCAGCGCGTGAATCCGCGCCAGCGCCGGCCCACCGGTTTGCGGATGCGCGAGGCCGATCAGGTGCAGTGAAAATTGATCGCCGGCGGCCCAGCGCGCCTCGCACGCGTCGAGCAGCGCGAGATGATTTTTGCGACCTTCGATCGAGCCGACGGAGAGGATGACGGTGGGCGCTCCGTCCGGGGAAATTTCACCGCTCGGCGCCAGATTGTGCGTATCCATCCCCAGCGGAATCGCGACCACCGGCGGTGATTTGGCGGCGCCCAGCCACGCCCAATACTCCACGAGCGAGGCCCGCGAATCCTCCGAGACCGCGGCGATCCCGTCGAAGGCCAGCAACTCGACCAGATAGGGGGGAAAGCGGCCGACCGTTCCAACGGGCGCCAGCTCCGGATGCTTCAGCGCGATGGCGTCGTGAAAAATCGCGACCCGCGGGCCGGTCACGCGCGCGAACAATCCCGGCAGCGCCGCCGCCACCTTCGGTGAAAAAACTTCCGGCACGACGAGACCGGCATGCTCCGGCCAGGCCCGGGCGGCGCGGTTCAGCACGCGCCGCACCCGGCCGCGCACGCGCGCGCGGAGCGGCCAGCTTGCGCCGCGCTTGGTGGCGCCGCCGGGCGCCGCGAGCGTGCGCTTTTCCCAAGCTTCCAACTCGCGCCACACGCGCGCATGGGGATCGTGCGTGATGGGGAGTGCGTTTTCCCCGAGGCAGCTGAGCAGCGAGCGGGCGACCCGCTGGATGCCGGTGCGCGCGAGCGTGTGACTCGTGTGCGAAAGATCGAGGAGCAGCGGCGCGGGCATGACGGGCGAATCAGGGCGGCGTCGCTTCGAGCCGCAAATCATAAAGCGCGAAGCCCAAGGCGCGCGCGCTGGGTGAGGCGTTTTCGGGCACGGGCGGCTCCGTGCTGGAGAACTCCAGCGTGATCACCGACGCCGCCGATCCCGGCAGATCGACCGAATGGGCGGTCGCGGTCGTGCCGATGGGGCCGCGCCAGATTTCGCGTCCCTCGTGGCGCAGCACGACGGTGCGAGGCGTGATGCCCCGCAACGAGAACACCAGTCGCAGCGGAGCGCCGCCCCGCGACCAGCGTTCGATGTGAAGAAGACCGGTTTCGCGCGCCCAGAGCCAAGTGTGGCGGCGGGTTTGCTCGCGGCCAAACCAACCGTCCCCGTGCCGCACGATCGCGCTCGTGCCTCCGACCGTCCGGGCCGCGATTTCCTTCGGGTCGTGCGGCACATCGCGCAGCGCCACGAAACCGGCGAGGACGGTGAGATTGCCGGCGAGGAGCCACGCGAGCGGTGCGCGCGTGCGCAGGGCGATGAGGTTGAACGCCAGATTCAACGGCAGCACCACGCGCGTCGCGGCGCCGGGAAATCCCTCCCAGACTGCCGTGCCCAAAAACAACATCATCGCCGTGTAGGCGGCGCCGATCCGCCACCAACGCTCGCCCGGCTGGCGGTGCACGACAAAAAACGCCCCCTGCGCGACCAACGCGATCGTGGCCAGCAGGGTGCTCCAGGCCAGGGGCCGGTCGGCGACGGTGCCCAGGGCGCGGAGATCGGCCTGCACTTTTTCCACGAGGCCCGAGCCCGGCCACATGAAATTGGCCCACCCCGCGTCGGCGGGTCCCGCGGCCCAACGCACATAGGCGAGCCACGCCGCCAGCGGCGCCGCCACGATCGCGAGGCGCACGAGATTCGCGCGCGAAAACCACGGCGCCTCGGCCACGCCCCCCATGGCGACGAGCGAGGTCTCGCGGGCGAGGCCTGAAAGGGCGAGCGCAGCGAGCCCGGATCGGGACCGCCCGCGCTCGATCGCCAGCAGGGCGGCGGCGAGCAATGTGAGCGCCGGGAGATCGGTCAGCGCGAGGCGCACGCTGCTCAGCGCGCCGGCGGAAAACAGCACGCCCGCCCACGCGATCAATCCACGCAGGTCGCGCACGGCGACCAAGCGCCACAGGATCGCGGCGAGCGCGAGCCACGCGACGAGGTTGATCCAAGCGTAGGTGTGGATGATCGACGCGGGCTGGCCGGCGCCCGTCAGCCACGCTAGAGCCGGTGGCAGGATGCGCCGGGCGCGATATGGGAGATTGTCCATCGCCCTCGGCAGCTCCGGATCGCGCAGCGTGGGATCGTGCGCGATTTGCGCGTAGTAGAGGCCGTCGTAGCCGCCCGTGCCGTGATGCACGAAGACCGGTAGGGTGCGGAAGGCGGTGATCTTCAGGTCGTCGTTGGCGGGATCGAGCTGGTAGAAAACGGTCAGACCGTGGACCGGGTGGTGGAAGCGCGCGACGAGCGCGACAAACACCGCGACAGCGAGCAGGCCCGCGGCGCGCATGAGCCACCGTCGGTTGGCGGAGGGGTCGTTCATGGGCGCGGCGCATCGAGCCGCCACAGCGCGACGTTTTTCATTTTCGCGAGCTGCGTCCAGTTGCCCGGGCAGCGTTCGCGCAGCGCCTCCTTTTCCTCGACATCAAACAGCACCGCGCAGATCGGGCGGCCGGCTTTTTCCGCGAGTCCGCGGAAGTGAGCGAATTCCTCCGGTCGCACAAATTCCCAGCGCATCACCGCGAACTCCGTATAGTAGAAGATCGCGCCGCTGTGCATGCCGGCGATGACGAGCGCACCCGCGGGGAACTGGGCGTGCGCTGCGGTCGAGGCGTCGGCGTAGGCGCGCTCATAGGTTTTGGTCAGAAGCAGGTGATGTTTGCTGGTCCAGAACCAGCCCAGACCAACGGCCCATGCAGCGATCCCCGCAGCCAGCACGCTGCGGGCGCGGGGCGCACGTGCCAGCGCCTCGAGCCCGAGCAGGCCGCCGATGATCAAGGCGGGTGTGGCGGGCATGATGAAACGGAGACCCCACCACACCTCGTGCGAGATCTCGTAGAAGGCATACACGATTGCGAAGGCGCCGAACCATAGCGCCAGCGCGAGGCCCGTGCGGAGCGGA
>JANOCA010000454.1:0-10413 GCA_031411915.1 Opitutaceae bacterium | reverse complement strand
CGCGCCTTCTTCACCGATCGCCTCGACGCCTACGACCAGCCCGCCGATCTCGTCGCCAAGATCCGGGCCGCCGACGGCAAGCCCTTCGCCGCCGTGCAACGCTCCGACCGCGATGTCGCCGCCGCGCGCGCCGCCCTCCCGCGCGACAACGCGACGCGCACCGTCGCTCCCGCCACCCACTACCGGCTCACGGAGAACACCACGCGCTTCACCGTGCGCGCCAGCGGCCCCGGCGTGATCGTGCTGACCGAGGCGTTCTGGCCCGGCGATTTCCGCGCCGTGGTCAACGGCCGCAAGGCCCAGATTCTCCGCGTCAATCACGCCTTCAAGGGCGTGCGCGTCGATGCCGCCGGCGACTACACGGTCGAGTTCCGCTATCTGCCGAAGAGCTGGCCGCGCAACCTCGTCCTCTGCGGTTTGGGCGCGGCGCTCCTCGCCGTGATCATCGGCTATCTGCTGCGCCCCGCGCGCCGCGCATGAGCGCCACGCCCGGCCTCGCGAAGAGTCCCGCCTCTCCCGAGGCGGGCTGCCGCAATCCCGTAGCCCGCTTCGGGAGAAGCGGGACTTCATGAGCTCCCCGCCCACCTGCCGTGCGTGCGGCGCCGGTCCGGTCACGCTGCGTGGTCGGAAACAAGGGGCTTTCCTCCGCCGCGAGTTCGAGTTCCACGCCTGCGCCGCGTGCGGCTTCATGCAGGTCGAACCGTTCTCCGGCTTCGCGATCTACGACGATGCCTACTATCGCGGCGCCGGCCCCGATCCCTACGTCGACTACGCCGCGGAATACACCGACTGGCGTCGCACCGATCGCGGGCTGGAGTTCGCCGACCTCGCCCGCATCGCGGAGGGTTATTTCGCAGCGGGAGAACGGAGACCGGAGAAAGGAGAAGGAACTTCCAGCAACCTTTCTCCCTCCTCCTTTCTCCCTGCTCCCGCCGCAGCCCCGCTGCGGCTCCTCGACTTCGGCTGCGGCGCGGGCGGCTTCCTGAAGTTTCTGCGCGAGCGCGGCACGCTCGCCGGCCGTCCGCTCGATCTCACCGGCCACGATGTCGGCTCCTACGCCGATATGCTGCGCGACCGCGACGGCTTCCGGATCCTCGATCTCGCCGCCCTCGCGCGGGAGCCGGACGCCCGCTACGACATCATCAGCCTCGTCGAGGTCATCGAGCACCTGCCCGCTCCGCTGGAGCCGATGCAGCTCGTCGCCCGCCTGCTCAGGCCTGGCGGTCTTCTCCTGCTCACGACGGGCAACCTCGATTCGCCGGCCGCGCGCCGCGCCGGCCTGAGCTACCGCTATTGCGCGCCGGAGATTCACGTGAGCCTTTTCAATCCCCGCGCCCTCGCCGCACTCTTCCGCCGCGTGGGCCTGGAACAGCTGCCCGTGCGCTATCACGGCGCCGTGCAGTTCAAAGTCGTGAAGACCCTGCGTCACCGCCCCGCCCTCCGCGCGCTCGCGCGCCTCGCCCTTTGGCTCCCGCCCGTGGTCCGCGGCATTGACGCGCGCTACGGGGTCTCGGCGATGCCTTGCGCCGTGAAGCCGCGCTGACGCGCGGAAATCGCAAACGCCAAACCCTCAAACTCCAAAAAAGAAACCCCATGCGTCTAGCATTGGCGCCCATCGCAGCTTGGAATATATTTGGCGTTTGGGATTTGGTGTTTGGGATTTCCAACTAGCCATGCCGTCGCAGCCCTTTCCGCCCATCGTCCAAGGCACCCTCTCCGTCGTTGTCCCGATCTACAACGAGGCCGCGACCGTGCGCACCGCGCTCGACGCGATCCTCGCCAAGGCCGTCGCGGGCTGGACGCTCGAGATCATCCTTGTCGAGAGCAACTCGACCGACGGCACGCGCGACATCGTGCGCACCTACGCCTCCCATCCGCGGGTGAAGCTCATCCTCGAGGACAAGCCCCGCGGCAAGGGCCACGCCGTGCGCGCCGGCTTCGCGGTCGCCACCGGCGACGTGATTCTCATCCAGGACGCCGACCTCGAATACGATCTCGCCGACTACGAGATCCTGCTGTCGCCGCTTGAGTCGGGGCGGCAGTCGTTCGTGCTCGGCTCGCGCCACAGCGCCGGCGGCTGGGCGATCCGCCAGTTCTCCGATCAGCCGGTGCAGGCCCTCATCCTGAATCTCGCCCACTGGGGCTTCACGCTCATGATCAACGTGACGCTGGGCATCTGGCTGCACGATCCGTTCACGATGTATAAGGTCTTCCGGCGCGACGCCCTCGCGGGCCTGACGTTCGAGTGCAACCGCTTCGACTTCGACTGGGAGCTCCTCATCAAGCTCGTCCGCCGCGGCCACCGCCCGATCGAGATCCCGGTGAGCTACAAGTCGCGCTCGTTCAAGCAGGGGAAGAAAATCTCGATGCTCCGCGACCCGATCACGTGGGTGTGGGCGCTGGTGAAGTTCCGCGCGCAACGCCTGTAGCGGCGCGCACCCGCGACCCCCATGCCCGCCCTGTCGCTGCCCTCGACTCTCCTCATCTTCGCGCTCCAGGCCCTGGTGTTGTCGGGCTCGGGCGTCGCCGCGCAAATCTGGTGGCGGCGGTTTCGCCGGCGCGGGGTGTCGCCGCTCGGCGCCGTGGTGTTCATGGCGCTGGCCCCGTGCGCCCTCGGCTACGGAGCGTTTGCCTGCTATTTCCTTCATCCGATTCTCGGCCGCGTCTTCAGCTGGGTCGCGATGGCCGTGGTCCTCGGCACATTGGCGCACGCGTGGCTCCGTCCGCCCCCCGAGGACCGGCGTCCGCTCCTCCTCGGCCGTTTGATCGCGCTGATGTCGCTCGCCGGGCTGTTCTACCTCTCCGCCCTCTTCATCTGCACGCAGCCGAGCTTCGCCGCGACGGCGGCGCAGCGGTTCCTCCCCAATATTCCAGGCGACAATGAAATTCCCCGCATCTTCGCCGAACGGCTCTACATCGGGATGTCGCCCAAGGCGCCCGGCGGCGACTGGCTGAGCAGCGACCGGCCGCCGCTTCAGACCGGCATCGCCCTCATCACCATGCCCGCGCTGCGGGCCCTCAATTTCGGGTTCGACAAGGCGTGCGCCACGGCGGGCGTGTGGTTCCAGCTCCTGTGGATCCCGGCGCTGTGGATTTTTCTGCGCTGGCTCGGGCTGACCGAGCGCGCGGCGCACGCGGGGGCGACGGCGGCCATCTTCACCGGGTTTCTTTTTTTCAACTCGGTGTATGTCTGGCCCAAGCTCGGCGGCGCCGCGCTCGTGCTGCTCGGTTTCTGCGTGATCTTCGCCGATGCGCGCGAGATCGCGCCGAGACGACGCGGCCTGCTCCTCGGCGTGTTCGCGGCGTGCGGATCGCTGGCCCACGGCGGCGTGATGTTCTCCCTGCTTGCGCTCGCCGGGATCGCGGTGGTCGCGGTGGTCGCGGTGGCCGCGGTGGCCGCACGGCGCCGGTGGCGCCGCTGGGCACTGGCGGCCGCGGTGTTTCTGGGCCTCTCGCTGCCGTGGATGGCCTACCAGCGCCTTTACGAGCCGCCGGGCAACCGCCTCGTGAAATGGCACATCGCGGGGCAAATCGCCCCCGATGACCGCGGCGTAACCGAGACCCTGATCGACCACTACCGCACTCTCGGCTGGGAAAAAACCCTGGCGACCCGGCGTGATAATTTCCGCGATTTGTTCGCGGGCCACTGGGACCGGATGTTCGCGCCGACGGACGCCGCCACGCGCAAGGCGCTCCGCGAGGATGAATTTTTCCGCCTCTTCCGCACTCCGGCCCTCTGGATCCTCGGAGTCGCGGCGCTTCCGCTGCTGGCGTGGCGGTTTTTTCGCCAACGTCCCGAATGGCGCAGTCGCCTGGGCCGGCACGGCCTGGCTCTCGCCTGGCTCGGGCTCACGCTCTCGGCCTGGATCGCATTGATGTTCTTCCACGGGGGCACACTCGTGCACCAAGGCTCCTACGTCGTGCCGCTTTTACTGATGGGCCTGCTCATCAGCTGGACGCTGCTTGCGGGGCGCATCCTCTTCGCCGCGCTCGCGTTGGGGCAAATCGTGCTTTTCGCGTTCACGTGGATGCCGCCGGGGCCGGCGATCACGGGCGCAGGTCCGACGCTATTCCCGATGGCCGCCGCGGCGATCTTCGGTCTCGTGCTCGTCGTGCTGGGCATCGAATCGCTGCTGGCGCGGGAGCAGGCGGCGACCGCTGCGGAAAAAATCGCCGCAGCGCGCGGGTGGGCGCACGATCCGCACGCGCGGCTCACGCTGACGGCGCTCGCGGCGCTGGCGCTGCTGCTGTTCCTGCGCAAACCCTTCGCGCTGACCACCCCGCAGCTTTGGGCGGAGGACGGCACGATCTTTCTGGTGCAGGCGGAGCAACTCGGGGCGCAGGCGTTCACCACGCCCTACATGGGCTACCTCCACACCCTGCCGCGCGTGATCGCGTGGCTCGCGCCCGAAGCCCTCGACCCCGCGTGGTGGCCGCTGTTCTACAACAGCACGGCCTTCGTGATCTGGCTGCTCGTGCTCGCGTGGTTGTTTTCGCCCCGGCTCGAGCTTCCGGGCAAACCATGGCTGGCGCTGGCCCCGCTCATCGTCCCGCACAGCGGCGAGGTGATGTTCACCATCACGAATCTCCAGTGGATCACCGCCTTGGTCCTGCTGCTGCACCCCATGATGGCGCCGCCGCGCACATCGGGCGAGCGCCGCAACGATCTCGTCATCCTGGCGCTGCTCGCGCTGACCGGACCTTTCGCGATCATTTTCGCACCGCTCTATGTGTGGCGCTGGTGGCGCGATCAGCATGACGAAAACCGCCCCGCGCTTCTGGTCGTGGCGGCCGGCGCGGCGCTGCAGGTGTGGTTCATCGTGGCGACAGGCCCGCGCTTCGAATTCCAAGGCCAGCCGTTGGATGTGTGGCTCAACATCGAGGTCCTCGCACGCCGCCTGATCATCTGGCCCGTGCTGGGCCGTGACCTCGCCACCGGGCTGCCGCCGGCCATGGTCGGCGCAATCGGCGGGGCTCTCATCGTCGCGCTGCTGGCGTGGGCGCTGCGCCCGCACCGCTGGCGATTGGCCCGCGCCCAGATCATCGTGGCGCTCATGCTCCTCGTGGCCGCCGCCGTGCATCGCTCGCGCCCGGATACCTGGGACGGCGACAACTTGGATTTTGCGGACCGCTATTTCTACCTCCCGCGCGTGCTGCTGGCGTGGCTTTTGATTTTGGAATTTGACTCGATGCCGCGCTTCGTCGCCCGCACCGCGCGGACCGTCGGTCTCGCAATCTTGATCGTGAATGCCGGCGGCTACATCACGCCGCCGCCGGCTGACCTGCAGTGGGCCCGCCACGCCGAGGCAATCCGCCGCGGTGTGCCGGCCAAGATCCCGACGCTGCCCGAACCCTGGATTCTCGATTATCCGGGCCGGCCGCAGGGCCGTTGACTCGCCCGCGGCGCGGGAGGTTAGCTTCGGGTGCATGTCCTCCGGCCTGAATTGGAAAATCGACGAGTGCGCGGCCTACTTCGACCGGCTCCACCTCCGCGGATGGTGCCACCACGGCGGCAGCCCGATTGTGCGCGTCGAGGCGGTGCTGGATGGCAAGGCCACGGTGCCGCTCGTGAGCTTCGGCAACGCGAGCCCCGACGTCGCCCAAGGGCTGGGACCGACGGCGGCGCACGCCCGCTTCGACGAATGGATCACCGCGGATGCCGCGCTGCTCGGGCAACCGTTTGCGCTGCGGATGTGGCTCGCCGACGGCACCGCCGTGATGGGCGAGGATGCGTTGACGAACTGCGCCTGGGGCGATCCGTATTTTCAGAGCTGGGAAAATTTCCTGATGCGCGTGGCGCAAATCGAGTCAGGCGCGGTGCTCGAACTCGGCTCACGCGCGCGATCAGCCATCACGCGGCGGCACCGGATTCCGGAACGGCTGGAATATGTCGGCCTCGATATTTTGCCGGGGCCCAACGTCGATGTCGTTGGCGATGCGCATGAGTTGAGCCGGTTGTTTCCGGAGAAAAAATTTGCCGCGATTTTCTCCACGTCGGTCTTCGAGCATCTCGCGATGCCGTGGAAGGTGGTGCTCGAGTTGAACCGGGTGCTCGCGCCGGGCGGGATCGTCTACACCGCGACGCACCAGACGTGGCCGCCGCACGAGGAGCCATGGGATTTCTGGCGGTTCTCGCAGCACAGCTGGGCGACTCTCTTCAACCGCGCCACCGGCTTCGAGGTGATCGAGGCCGTGGTCGGCGAGCCCGCCCGCGTGCATGCCCGCCGCACCTCTGAAGTCACGCGCTCCCTGCCCGACAGCCCTGCGTGGCTCGGATCCGCGTCGATCGTGCGGAAGACGCACGACACCGCGCTCGCATGGCCCGTGACCGTCGCCGACATCACGCCCACGATGTATCCCGCCGGCGAACTGGCCGCGCCGCCCACCCTGAATCGCACCTAGCGGATGAGCGCGCTTCCGTCATCAGCCGCTGCGCCGAGCCAAGAGGGCTGGCTCAACTCGCCGCGTGCTCTCGCGTGGCTCGTGCCCGTGGCGGCGGCGCTGTTCGCGCTGCGCAAGCCCTGGGCCCTGCACACCCCCCAGCTCTGGGCAGAGGATGGCAGCATCTTTCTCCAGCAGGACGACGAGATGGGCGCCCGGGCTATCCTCACGCCCTACAATGGCTACCTGCATCTGCTGCCGCGCCTCATCGCGTGGCTCGCGAGCCGCACCGCCGACGTCGCGTGGTGGCCGGCCATCTACAACGGCCTCGCGCTCGCGATCACCGTGGCGCTGTTTGCGCGGCTCGCCTCGCGCCGGGTGGAGCTGCCGGCCAAGGCCGGGCTCATGCTCGCCTTCGCCCTCGTCGCCGGCACGGGCGAGGTGCTGATCAACATCACCAATCTCCAGTGGGTGACGGTGTTTTTTCTCGTGCTGCAGCTCTTCACGGCGCGCGCGGAAACCACCCTGCAACGCCTCGGCGACCTCGCGATCCTCGGGGTCGTCGGGCTCAACGGCCCGTTCGCGATCGTGCTGCTGCCGCTGTTCGCGTGGCGGGCGTGGCGTGACCGCGGGCTCGATACCGCCTTGGCCCTCGCCGTGATCGCGGGCTGTGCCGCGACGCAGGGATATTTCCTGGCGGGCACGACGCTGAGCCTCGACGGCGCCAGTCCGTCCTTTCGCCCGTTCACGTTGCTGGCGGTCGCGGGCGGCCGCCTGGTGACGTGGCCGATTTTCGGTGTCGCCGCGGCGCAAGCCTGGCCGGCGTGGCTGCACGGCGCACTCGGCGTCGTCTTCATCGGCGCGATCATCGCGCACGCTCTGCGACACGATGCGTTGCGGCCCAAGCGGCTCCTGCTCATCGGCGCCTTCGCCCTGATGACGGTCGCGTGCATCGTGCGCGCGCGCGTCGACGCGTGGAACACCCACGACGTCGTCAACGGCGACCGCTATTTCTACATCTCGCGCGTGCTGCTCGCGTGGCTGGTCGTGATCGAAATCAACGCCCCGCTCCGCGCCGCCGCCTGGAGCGCCCGAGCCATCTGCCTCGCCGCCGTGGCGACGCACGCCCCGCACTTCATTTTGCCCGCGCCGAAGGACTACAAGTGGGCCGAGCACTGCGACCCGATTCGCCAAGGCGTGCGCGCCGACATCAAGACTCTCCCCGAGGGCTGGTGGATCGAATACCAAGGGCGACCGCAGAAAAAGTGAGCCCGCCCGCCCGCATCCTTCGCGTGATCTGGCTGGTCGGCGGGTGCGCCCTGCTGCTCGGGCTTGGCCGCGGGCCTCTGCTCGCCCTGCTCCCGGCGCCACGCGAGCTGCCGCGCTTCGACGGTGCGACGGGCCGGCCGTGGGTGGATGGTCGTTTTGTCGCGGTCGGCGACTACCAGCAGATCGCCGCGGGCCGCCTGCCGCCAAACATCCACGCGGTCAGCTCCTGGCAGGGCACAGACACGTGGCAGGGCCGCGCGGAGAGCGCGTGGTTCAAGGCCTCGCGGTGGCTCATCCACGTGGGCGTGGCGGGTTATCCGCGCCTCGCGGGCTGCCGCATCTGGGCGGAATTTCGCGACGCCGCTGGGGAAATCACGACGGTCGACTGCCCGCTCCCCAACCCGCGCGAGGAGTGGTCCGACTGGGAAATCATCCGCCCGGCCGGCGCGATCGCGGTCCGGATCGTCGCCGAGGATCGGACCTCAGAGCACACGGGCTGGATTGCATTTTCGCATCCGTTCCGGGCGTGGCCCGGCGTCATCACCGCGGCGTGGCAGCACGCGCAGGTGTGGAGCACGCTGGCGCTCGCGCTCACGTTGGTGTGGGGCCCGGGCCTGCTCGGGCTCGCGCACCGCCGCCATCCGCCAGCGCTCGTCGCAGCCGCCCTGATTGGCACTGGGCCGCTGCTGCTCGCGGCGCTGGGCGGCCTGACATGGGCGCTCGGCCCGTGGCTGCCGCCGCCCGCGACTGGCTTCGCGTTCGCCGCGCTGCTGTGGGGCGAGACGGGACGGAGGGCGTGGCGACAACGTTTCAACTTCCCGATCGACGCGGCGCTCGGGCGGACGCTGGCGGTCGCGTCGCTCGTGGTCGTCGCGGTGGTGGCGAAGTCGTTCCACTCGGCGGGGCCCGAGGGGGAGCTGTTCCGCGGCACGGTGTCGCGCAACTTCGAGATGGCCGACCGGATCGACAGCCGATTCAGCTTTTACACGGTGCAGGCGGCGGCGCATCGCTGGGCGCCGCTCGCGGCGGAAACGGATCGATTTTTCGCGCCCTGGAATTTTCTCAGCCGCGGGCCGCTCGCCGGGCTGGCCTCGATCCCGATCGTGCTGGCGACAGGTGGACGGCCGCCTGCCGAGCTGCCGGAGGCGCGCTGGACGCCGTTCGACGCCGGCGGATTTGCCGCCTACCGCATCACCATGATCGTGCTCGGCAGCACGGTGGTGGTGGCGCTTTTCCAAACGCTCGCCGCCTTGATCGGCGCGGCTTGGGCCGCGATCGGGGCGGGGCTGCTCGCGCTGACGCCGTTCGGTGCGCATGAGCTGATGTTCACGTGGCCCAAGTGGGCCGCGACCGCGTGGGTGATCGTGAGCTTCGGGCTCGCGCATGCCGGGCGGCCCGGCGCCGGCGGGATCGCCCTCGGCGTCGGCTTTCTGTTTCACCCACTCGCCTTGCTGTGGGCGCCGTGGCTCGGCCTCTGGGCCGCAGGTCGCGCGGACGCGTTTTTTTGGCAGAGGGTGCGCGCCGGCGCGACGTTCACCGTCGGCGTGGTGGCGCTGGCCGCGCCTTGGATGATCGCAGGCGCGCTCGCGCCACGCAGCGACCTCACGCCCTTGGCGGGCCAGGGGAATTTCTTCGCGTATTTCGTCCGCGCCGACTGGCAGGCGGCCACGTGGGAAACCTGGTGGCGGACGCGCTGGATGAACTTCGCCAACACGTTTGTGCCGCTCCACGGCGTTCTGGCCGAGGCGAGTCTCACCCACCCCAAGCTCAATTCCGCCTACGAGGCTTCCGGCCGGCTCGTGAAATTCTCGCAGCTGTGGTGGAACTCGCTGCCGTTCGCACTCGGCCTCGGGCTCTGGCTCGCGAGCATGGTCGCACTCGGGCGTGCGCTTCGCGCGGCACTCGCCGCGGCCGTGCTGCTGGTGATCGGGCCCGCGTTGTTCGTCACCGCCTACTGGGGCATGGATCCGCTGGGGCTCATGCGCGAGTGCGGCCACCCGCTGCTGGTCGCGCTGCTCGGGCTGACCTGTTTCATCGCCGCGACGCGCGGCGGCGTGCTCGCGCGGCTGCTGGCGCACCGGGCGTGGCCGTGGCTGCAACTCCCCGAGACGTGGCTCATGCTCTGGCTCACCGCGCTGCTCAACCCGAACCCGTGGGCGGCGGACTTCGCGCATCTCGACGGCGTCAACCTCGCGATTTGCACGGCGGCGCTCGCCGGGGCGGCTTGGTTGTCCGCCACCCGGCCCGCCGACGGGGCGTAGCGCCCACGCTTGCGCCAGCGCCCCGCTTCGGCTGGCTTGATCAAAGAAGTAACACCAAACGATGCCCGCCAAAACGCTCCTCGTCACCGGCTCTTCCGGTCTCATCGGCTCCGAAGTCTGCGCGTATTTCGCGCGCGAGCTCGGCTACGCCATCCATGGCGTGGACAACAACCAGCGCGCCGTCTTCTTCGGCCCGCAGGGCGACACCCGCTGGAACCAGCAGCGCCTCGCGACCGAGCTCAAGGGCTTCGTCCACCACGAGCTCGACATCCGTGACCGCGCGGGCGTGCTCGCGCTCGTCGCCAAGGTGAAGCCCAGCGTGATCGTGCATACCGCCGCGCAGCCGAGCCATGATCGCGCGGCGGCGATTCCGTTCGACGACTTCGATACCAACGCCGTCGGCACGCTCAACCTCCTCGAAGCCGCGCGGCAGGCCGCGCCCGAATCGCCGTTCGTGCACATGAGCACGAACAAGGTCTACGGCGACGCGCCGAACCGGATC
>JANOCA010000453.1:0-17975 GCA_031411915.1 Opitutaceae bacterium | reverse complement strand
CGCACCGGCGAGGCCGACCACGCGCGCCTTCGCGACATGATCGCCGCGTGGACCACGGCCACGGGCTTCAAGGTCCTGGTTTGCGCCGAGATGACTTATCAGGTCGAGCTCGGCCGCACACACATCGTGGAAAAACTCCCGGCCGCCGCGCGCCGCCATGTGGTGTGGCGTGAAAATTACTGGATGCCGGACGAGGCCGCGTCGATTTACGCGCAGGCGCTCTGCGTCGTCGGCATCGAGCCCCATTCACTCATCATGAGCCTCGCCGCCGGCACGCCGATCATGCACGTCCGGCAGCCGACCGACACCTTCAAGGGCCACATGTTTCGCGACATCGGGCTGGGTGATTGGCTCTTTGAGATCGAGGAGAACACCGGCGCGCAGCTCGCCGCCGCGCTTGAGAAGATCACGCGCGATCCCGCCGCCTCGCGCTCACGCGTGCGCGAAGCGATGGCCGGCGTGGAAAAACTCCAGCGGCACATGATCGCCACCGCCCGCGCCGCGGTTCGCATCTGACCCTTTTTCACGATGAAACTCCCCGATTCATTCCGCCGCCTCGGCGCGGGCCTGATGCTCGCGTTTTCTCCACTCGTCAGCGCCGCCGATGCCACCGGCTCTGTCCGCGGCCAGGTCAGCAACGCCGCCACCGGCGCCTTCCTCGAGGGCGCGCGGGTCGAGGTGCGCGGCTCCGACCGCGTCGCGTTCACCGAC
This sequence comes from Opitutaceae bacterium, assembly GCA_031411915.1. Lineage (GTDB taxonomy): Bacteria > Verrucomicrobiota > Verrucomicrobiia > Opitutales > Opitutaceae > ER46. The sequence continues at coordinate 17,264 of JANOCA010000453.1, read as the reverse complement.
CGCCAGGGAGGTTTTCTCCTCAACGTGCCCCCAGGCTCCGCGACGCTTGAGGTCAGCTACACCGGCCTCGAGAAACAGAGCGTCGCGCTCGACATTGCCGCCGGCCGCGAGCACGTGCGCGATCTCGCGCTCACCTCGGCGGTCTACCGGCTGGAAGCCTTCACCGTCGAGGGCGCGCGCGAGGGCAACGCCCGCGCCGTCACGCTCCAGCGCGCCGCCAGCAACGTGAAGAACGTCGCCGCGACCGACACCTTCGGCAACATCGCCAACGGCAACATCGGCGAATTCCTCCAGCGCCTGCCCGGCCTCACGCCCGAGTTCAACGGCTCCGAGATCAACGGCGTCTCGATCCGCGGCATCGGCTCCGCGCTCAACTCCGTCACCCTCGACGGCGACCGCGTCGCCACGTCGCAGTCCGCCAACACCGGCCGCGCCTTCGAATTTGAGCAGACCTCGCTCAACCTCATCGAGACCGTCGAAGTCACCAAGGCCCCGACGCCCGACATGGACGCCGACTCGATCGGCGGCGCGGTCAACATGATCACGAAAAGCGCCTTCGACCGCGCCGACCCGAACTATTTCAACTATGCGCTCGGCTTCAGCCACCGGTGGGATCGCCGCGCGCAGGCCGACTCGTGGACCAAGGAGCCGATCGACGGCCTGATGCCGTCGATGAACTTCACCTGGTCGCGCGTCGTCGGCGAAAAGAAGAACATCGGTGTGCTCCTCACCGGCACGTGGCACGTGCAGGCCACGGCCGATCTGCGCACGACAATGGCGCACCAGCAGGCGCTCGCGCGGCCCGCCTACGTCTATTCCGTCACCACGCCGGAGATCATCGGTTCGCCGCGCGCCCGCCTCGCGCTCGGCGCCAAGGTGGACTACAAGGTCAACGCCAACACCGTCGTCACGCTGAACACGTTCTACAACTGGATGCACGACTCCCAGTTCACGCAGCAACGCCAGCTGGCGACCGCGCAGGCGATCGCGACCTTTGACGCCAACGGCAACCGCACCGGCACCGGCACGATTCGGCCGGGCTTCACCGATACGTTTACCGAGGTGCTCACCAGCAACAACTCCCTCAGCACGCTCACCGTCACCACCGTGGACAAGACCGGCTTCACGTGGGGCCTCAAGCCCTCCGCGAAGCTCAAGCTCGACGGCGGCCGCCTGCTGATCGACACCAACGCCAACTGGTCCTACTCGCGCACAAAATACGACGCCGCGCCCACCGGCCGCGACTACGAGGACCAGCCCAAGGGCACCGTCGTCGCCACGCTCCGCAACCTCGGCTGGACGGTCGATCGCTCGCGCAGCCTCACCTTTCCCACGATTCGCCAGACCGCCGGGCCCGACCTCACCAACCTCGCCAACTACTCCGGCCTCCAGCTCACGCAACCTGACCGCAGCGGCGACGACACCGTAATCGGCGCGCGCCTCAACGCGAAGCGGTCGCTGGATCTCGCCGTGCCCATGTTCCTGAAAGCCGGCGCCAACTTTCGCCGCCAGGAGCGCGAGCTCGAGAACACCAGCCGCCGCTACACTTGGGCGGGCGCCGCCGGCATCGGCCAGTTTCTCAACACCTCCGGTCGCTACGACGAAATCGTCGATGCCTACAAGGACGAGGTCGGCTTCCACCTGCCGTCGCCCTTCCCCGATCCCTACGCCGTCGCGCAAGACGTGCGCGACCGCCCCGGCAACTGGACCGAGGACATCACCTATCGCTACACGCAGAGTTTCCAGAACCGCCGCTCGCTGACAGAGTCTATCGGCGGCGCCTACGTGATGACCGAGGCTCGCCTGCGCGGCCTCACGCTTCTCGGTGGCGTGCGCATAGAGGAGACGCGCACGTCCGGCTCCGGTCCGCTGCGCGCGCTCACGCCGGCGGAGGTCGCGCGCCGCGCCGCGTGGGTCGGCGCCGTCACGCCCGCCGAGGCGCAACGCCGCGTCGAGGCCGAATACACCGGCCGCCTTTCCAACCGCGCGAAATACCGCAACACCTTCCCCGGCCTGCACGCGAAATACGAGCTGCCCGCCGGCCTCGTCGCGCGCGCGAGCTACTCCACCGGCATCGGCCGGCCCGACTTCGGCTCCATCATGCCCAACTCCGATGTGAACTTCGCCGCGCAGACCATTACGATTTCAAATCCCGGCCTGAAGCCGCAGCGCTCGAAAAACTATGACGTGAGCGTCGAGTATTATTTCGAGCCGGTCGGTCTGCTCTCGGTCGGCGCGTTTCGAAAGGACATCCGCGACTACATCTTTCAGGACTCGAGCCAGACCGTGCCCACCGGCGCGAACAACGGCTTCGACGGCCAATACTCCGGCTACACGATTGTCACGTCGGCCAACGGCGGCTTCGCGCGCTACCGCGGCGTGGAGGCGAGCTACCAGCAGCAGTTCACGTTTCTCCCCGGCTTCTGGAAGGGTTTCGGCGTGATCGCGAACCACACGTGGCTGAGGACCGAGGGCAACTACGGCGCGCGCACCACCACGAGCGCCGTCGCCGGCTTCATCCCGCGCATGATGAATGTCGCGCTCAGCTATCGCGGCAAACGCGCCAGCGTGGTTGTGCAACGCAACTGGACCTCAACCTACCTCGTGACCAACTCCGCCAACGCCGCGCTCGTGCGCTACCAGGCCCCGCGTGAGGTCTTCGACGTGAAGACGAAATACACGCTCACGCGCGCGGTGAGCCTGTTCTGCGACGTGGAGAACGTCTTCGCCGAGCCGATCAACAAGAACTACTTCGTCTACGCGGACCGTCCCAACCAGACGCGCCTGACGGTGCAAAAGCTCGTGTTCGGCATGCAGGGCCGGTTCTGATCGCGCCATGTGTTCGCGCCGACGGCTGATTTTCTTCGCGCTGCTCATGCTGTCGCCGTGGGCGGCCGGTGCGGCAGAGAAGCCCCCGCGGGTCTTCCTGCTCGGTGGATCGACGCTCGCCGAGTCCGCCCCGCCGAGCCTCATTCGCGGCTGGGGCCAGTTTCTGGGCACGCACTTCGTCGCGCCTGGTATGGTGCAAAACCGCGCCGCCGGCGGCCGCAGCAGCAAGAGCTTCATCGACCATGGCCGCTGGGCCGCCGTGCTCGCGGAGCTCGCGCCAGGCGACTGGGTGATCGCACAGTTCGGCGGTGGCAACGACGCGAAGCGCGAGGACCCCGCCCGTTACACCGATCCGGCGACAACCTACCGCGACAACCTGCGGCACGTCGTCGCCGAGACGCGCGCCCGCGGCGCGCATCCCGTCCTCGCCACGATGGGCGCGATCCGTGGGTGGGATGCGGCGGGCCGCTTCGTCTCGCCGCCGACGCCGTGGGTCGAGGCCACGCGCGCCGTGGCCCGCGAGCTGGGCGTGCCGATACTCGATCTCCGCGCGCGCACCGAGGAACTCGAGGCCAGCCTCGGCCCCGCCGGCTCCGCCGCGTTGCACCTGCATCTGCCGCCCGGCGCTTCGCTCGCGCATCCGCGCGGCCTCGCCGACGATGTCCATTACTCCGCCCAGGGCGCCGCGCGCGTCGCCCTTCTCGCCGCTGCGGAAATCCGCCACCTCGACCTGCCGCTGGCGCGGTGGCTGCGGCCCGTCGCACGGTAAACCGAGGAGCGTTTCCCCTGCTTGGCGATCAGCGACACATTTTGTTCGCCTCGGCGGGCCCGGTCGTGCGTCTTTGCTGCGTCGTCAGGAGTCTTTTCACCCTCGGTTCCCATTCCCCCGAATCATGAAATATACGCTCAACGTTAACGGCCAGTCCCGCACAGTGGACGTGGCGCCGGAGACCCCGATGCTTTGGGTGCTCCGTGACAACCTCGATCTGGTCGGCACCAAATACGGCTGTGGCGTCGGCCAGTGCGGCGCCTGCACCATCCATCTCAATGGCGTGCCCGCCCGCGCGTGCATGACGCCCGTCTCCACGGTCGGCCGGACCAAAGTGACCACCATCGAGGGCCTCGCTCCCGCGGCCAACAAACTGCACCCGGTGCAGCAGGCGTGGTGCGATCTTGATGTCGCGCAGTGCGGCTACTGCCAGGCCGGCCAGATCATGACGGCCGCCGCGCTGCTCAAGGACAACCCCAAGCCCAGCAACGACGAGATCGACGGCTACATGGCTAGCAACATCTGCCGCTGCGCCACCTACACGCGCATTCGGCAAGGCATCAAGCGGGCCTCCGAGCTCGCGCTGTCAGGCGGGAAGGAGGCGGCCCAATGAGCACGACCCTTCTTTCGGCGCCGGCCTCGCGTCGCGATTTCCTGAAGCTCACCGGCCTTGCCGGCGGCGGCTTCGCCCTCGCGTTCTACATCCGCTCCGGCGGAGACGCCGCGGCGGCGGAGGCCGCGAAGGGCGCGGATTTTTCGCCCAACGCTTTCATCCGCATCTCGCCCGCCGGCCAAGTCACGATCGTCTCCAAGCAACCCGAGATGGGGCAGGGCGTGAAGACTTCGCTGCCCATGGTTATTGCGGAGCAACTTGAGGTGCCGTGGAAGAGCATCGTCGTCGAGCAGGGCGACTTTGACACCGCGAAATACGGCCAGCAGAGCGCCGGCGGCAGCAACTCGACGCCGGGCAACTACGACAACTTCCACCTCCTCGGCGCGACCGCTCGCACGATGCTCGTTGAGGCCGCCGCGCAGACGTGGAGCGTGCCAGCGAGCGAGTGCACCGCGGCCAACGCCGCCGTCACGCACAAGTCCGGCAAGAAACTCACCTACGGCCAGCTGGCCGCTAAGGCAGCCACGCTCCCGGTCCCCGCCAAGGAGGCCGTGAAGCTGAAGGAACCGAAAGATTTCAAGCTCCTCGGCACGCGCGTGCCGCAAGTCGACAGCATGAAGATCGCCACGGGGCAGGCGCTGTTCGGCATCGACATGAAGCTCCCCGGCATGAGCTACGCCATCTACGAGAAGTGCCCGGTCTTCGGTGGCAAGGTCGTCAGCGCCAACATCGATCAGATCAAGACACTGCCCGGCGTGAAGGATGCGTTTGTCCTCGAGGGGACCGCCGACGTGAAGGGCCTGATGCCCGGCGTCGCGATCATTGCCGACTCGACGTGGGCCGCGTTCAGCGCCCGTCGCCAACTCAAGGTGACGTGGGACGAGGGCAAGACCGCCGAGCAAAGCTGGGATGGCTTCGTGGCCAAGGCCCGGGCCGATGCTGGCAAGCCCGGCGCTCGCTCGCTCCGCAAGGATGGCGATGTCGAAGGCGCGCTCAAGGGCGCGGCCAAGGTTGTCGAGGCAGAATACATCTATCCCTTCATCTCGCACGCCAACCTCGAGCCCCAGACCACCACCGCCCACTGGAAGGACGGCAAGCTCGAGCTGTGGTCGCCCACGCAGATTCCCAGCATCGCTGCCACGATGCTCAAGAGCGTGCTCAAGCTCGAGCCCAAGGACTTCACGCTCCACATCCTCCGTGCCGGCGGCGGCTTTGGTCGCCGCATCAGCGTCGACTATCTCATCGAGGCCGCGGCCATCGCGCAGAAAGTCAGCGGGCCCGTGAAGCTCACCTGGAGCCGCGAAGACGACCTGCGCCACGATCACTACCGGCCCGGCGGCCTGCACTTCCTCAAGGGCGGCGTCGACGCGCAGGGCAAAGTCGTCGCGTGGAAGAACCACTTCTTCACCTTCGGCCAGGGCGGCAACCCTGGCAGCGGCGGCAGCCTGAACGCCGACGAATTCCCCGGCCGCTGGATCGCCAACTACCAGGCGGAGCAGACGATGTTCGACACCGGCTGGCCCATGGGCCCGTGGCGGGCGCCAGGCAGCTGCGTGTTCGCGTGGGTTTTCCACTCGTTCATCGACGAGCTTGCCCATGCTGGCGGCCGTGATCCGCTTGAACTCCGGCTCGAACTCCTCGGCAGCAAGGACGAGATGCCCGCCGGCGGCGGCGGCGCGCAGGGCAAGGGCGGCGGCGCCCCCTACAATGTCGCGCGCATGAGAAACGTGCTCAAGTTCACCGCCGAGAAAGCCGGCTGGGGCAAAAAGAAATTCGCCAAGGGCACCGGCGCCGGCATCGCGTTTCACTTCAGCCACCGCGGCTACTTCGCGCAGGTCGCCGAGGTCACGGTGTCGAAGGACGGCCAGCTCAAGGTCGACCGCGTCGTGTGCGGCGTCGATATCGGCGCCCAGGTCGTCAACCTCAGCGGCGCCGAGCAGCAGGTCGAAGGCTCAATCGTCGACGGCCTCGGCGTGCTGATGACGCAGGAGCTGAACATCGAGCGTGGTCGGGTCGTGCAGAGCAATTTCCACGACTACCCGCTGATTCGCATCACGGATTCGCCGACCAAGATCGAGACGCACTTCCTCAAGACCAACCATCCGACGACCGGCATGGGCGAGCCCGCCCTGCCCCCAGCCGCGCCGGCGATCTGCAACGCAATCTTCGCCGCCACCGGCAAGCGCGTCCGCCAGATGCCGCTCACGCGGACGGATCTGCGGTGGAGCTGATTCGACTCCAGCGGAAGCCTCCAAAAGGAGACAAGGCCCGGAATTGACTCAGGTGGGAAATCCCACCTGAGTGATTCCATGGCCACGCACACTGCATCGCGCGCGAAGGAAAGCTCCCGCGCCAAGGTCGTGGGCCGCTATGACGTTGCCGCAGACGACAAGAAGCGCATCAGCCTGCGCGGGGCGAAGACGAAGTATTTCCACGTGAAGGCATTCTCGAATGGCGCCTTCCTGCTGGAACCGCGCGTGCTCGTCGATCCGGAGGCAATCCCCGCCAAGACGCTGCGAATGCTCGACGCGTCGGCGGCGAGCCTCAAGGCGGGGCTGGCCTCGGCGCCCATCAATCTCGCGAAGTTCCGATAAGTCGAGGGCAGCGCGGCCATGCCTTTCCGGATTCGCATGGGGCTACCCGAAATGGCGGAGTTCTGGGACGACCTCGCCGCGCGACAGCAACTTGGACGCTTGGTCGCCGACGACGCGAAGTTTTTCAAGAAGCTGTGCAAGGCACTCGGCTACCTCAGTCAAAATCCCCGGCACAACAGCCTCGCGTCGCACGAAATTGACGACCTTACCCGCAAGCACGGCTTCAAGATTTTCCAGTCATATCTTGAAAACAACACGCCCGCCGCAGGCAGGGTGTTCTGGGCCTACGGCCCCGACCAAGGGGACATCACTATCCTTGCCATTGAGCCCCACCCTGAGGACCAGAAACGCGGGGCTTACGGGCGAATCAAGCTGTCGGCGTTGCCAAGAAAGTCCGCGACTTGAGCAGCGGCTTGAAAAGCAAAAGGCCGCCCGGATTGCTCCGGGCGGCCTTTGAATTCTGCGCGACACGCGCGCGAAGGGATCACTCCTTCTTCGCGGCCTCGTCGAGGATGTCGCCGAGGTTCATCATGTCGTTGCCGGCGCTGCGGTTCAGCTGCTCGTAGGCGGAGGTCTCGGCGGCGAGTTCCGACTCGGAGTAGTTGGCGGCCTTGATCGAGAGGCCGAGACGGCGCTCCTCGCGATCAATCTTGATCACGCGGGCGCTGACTTCCTGGCCGGGCTTGAGCACGTCCTTCACCTTGTCGATGCGCTCCTCGCTGATTTGCGAGATGTGCACCAGGCCGTCGATCCCGTCCTTCAGCTCCACAAAGGCGCCGAACGAGGTGATCTTGGTGACCGTGCCCTTGACGACGTCGCCGATCTTGAAGAAGGCGTCGATGTCCGACCACGGATCGACCGCGAGCTGCTTCATGCCGAGGCTGATGCGCTGCTGGCCGGAATCCACGTCGAGGACGATGGCGTCCACTTCGTCGCCCTTCTTTAGGACTTCGGACGGGTGGTTGACCTTGCGGGTCCAGCTCATGTCGGAGACATGGACCATGCCGTCGATGCCCTCTTCGAGCTCGATGAAGGCGCCGTAGGTGGTCATGTTCCGCACCTTGCCGCGGACGCGAGCGCCCATCGGGTAGTTGTGGCGAACCATGTCCCACGGATTCGGCTCAAGCTGGCGGAGGCCGAGCGAGATCTTCTGCTCGTCCTTCTGGATGCCGAGGACAACCGCGTCCAATTCCTGGCCGACCTTGAGGAGTTCGGAGGGCTTGGTGATGCGCTTGGTCCAGGACATCTCGGTGATGTGCACGAGGCCTTCGACACCGGGCTCGATCTCGACGAACGCGCCGTAGGGCACGAGGTTGACGACCTTGCCGTGGACCTTGGCGCCGACCGGGAACTTCCGGTCGATCTCGTCCCACGGATTCTTGGTGGTCTGCTTGAGGCCGAGGGAGACCCGCTCCTTGTCGCGGTTCACCTCGATGATCATGACCTGAATCTCCTCACCCTGCTTGAGCATCTCGGAGGGGTGCGAAATGCGGCCCCACGACATGTCGGTGATGTGGAGGAGCCCGTCCATGCCGTCGAGGTCGATGAACGCACCGAAATCGGTGATGTTTTTGACGATGCCCTTGCGGACCTGGCCGGGCTGGATGCTGTCGAGGAGGTTGCGACGCTTGCTGGTGCGCTGTTCCTCGATGAGCTCGCGGCGGGAGAGAACGATGTTCTTCCGCTCGACGTTGATTTTGAGAACCTTGAAATCGTAGGTCTGGCCGACGTATTGATCGAGGTTCTTGGGGGGCTGGATGTCGATGTGCGACGCCGGCATGAAGGCATCGACGCCGATCGAGATGATCAGGCCGCCCTTGACCTTGGCCTTCACGCGGCCCGCGGCCACGGAGCCTTCGGGAAACTTGGTGAGGATGTTGTCCCAGTTTTTCTTCTGCTCGGCTTTGTCGAAAGACAGGATCGGCGCGCCGAACTTGTCCTCCAGCTTGTCGACCATCACATCGATGGTGGAGCCGATTTGGAGTTCACCGATGTCGATGAATTCGTTGGCGGGGATGACGCCTTCGGATTTGCCGCCGATGTCGACGACGACATCGTTCTGGCGAATTTCGGTGATAACACCGGGGACGATCGCGCCTTCCTTCAACTTATCGAAAGATGACTGCGCGAGCAGTTCTTGCATTATGGAACTCATGGCTTGCCTGACTGAAACGCCGGCCGCGTGCTTGCTCCACAGGCACCCGTCCGACGGGTTCGGCCGCGCCGTGAAGCGCGACCGGATTGGTTGATGGTTGAACTAACGTGACAAGTCGGCGGGAGCTCGCGGCGGGACGCCAACCTGACCGACTAACAGCCGCGAAGGTTCAGAATCGCTGACGGCTGGGCCGCACGGCAAGTGCAATCTCGGCCTTACTTCGCCACAGGCGCCAGCCACGGGGCCGGCTGGGTCTTCAAAGCCTGGTCCAACGAGGTGAAGAACGCCGCGTAGAGCCCATGCTCCCGCAATGTCTCCTGCTGGGGACCGGCGCGAAAATCCCCTTCCACGCCCTGCCGCAGCAGCATCCCGACCTCGGTCGGTCCGGCGGCCGGGCCGGAAAGCGTCAGGTCGATGGTGAATTGCCGGGCGCCGCCGAGCGAGTCGGCGGGAATTACGCGGCTCTTCGCATTCACGATGCCCTGTGCGATGGCCGTGCGGGTGAGCGTGTAGTCCATCTGCTTGAGGACGTATTGCGCGGCGTGAAACACGTCGGTGTTGCTAGCCTCAAACGTCTTCAACTTCGGCGGCACGGTGGCGAAGCGCTCGCTGACGCGCGACGACACGGACTCGCATCCGGTGAGCACGAGCACGACAAGCAGCAACCACGGCGACCTGAACTTCATGATGTGACAAGGCCCGTCCGCGCATTCCTCAGCAAGCCGGAAGCTGGCGGCCGACGCGCGCGAAGCGTTGGCTTGCGAGGAAACGCCTTCGCATCCCAGATCGCGGCCATGCCCCTGCAACGCCCCTTTCTGCGTCGAGTGGTGGTGGCCGCCTTGGCGATGACGGTCGCCAGCGCCGCCGAGTCCTGGACCAAGGCGAGTTCCTCCATGTTCACGCTCCTGTCGTCCGCGTCGGAACGCGAAACGCTCGACTGGGCCGTGGAGCTGGAGGCTTTCTTCGGCGAGGTCGTCGCCCCGCTGCCCACGACCAAACAGGCCCGCGCGCCGCTGACATTCATGCTGTTTCCGAGCGATGCGGCGCTGGTCCCGTGGAAGCCACTCGTGAACAACACGCCGCATTCGAGCGCGGCGTTCGCGTTCCGGCTGAGTTCCGGCGCGGTCACCATCATGTCCGCGAAGGATCCGGGGAAGGTGCAGCGTCGGCTAATCTACCACGAGGGCATTCACTGGGCGATGGGCGCCCTCGCGCAGTCGCTCCCGCTGTGGTTCCAAGAGGGGCTCGCCGAACTCTACAGCAGCTTCGAGGTCACGGGCGACCAACGCTCGCTTGGCCTGCCGATCGCGGACCACGTCGCGATCCTGAAACGGGGACCGCTGCTGCCGATGCAGCAGTTCCTCGCGGTGGACCGCAGCTCATGGCTGCATAACGAGAGCACCCGCATCAATCCGTTCTACGCGCAGGCGTGGTCGCTTGCGCACCTGCTTTACCTGAACCGCGACGCCACCCTGCGCGTCGCCACGGAGAGCTACCTTGGCCAGGCGCAGGCGGGCCCGCCGACGGAGGAGATGTTCCGCGCCGCCTTCGGCTTCGGCCACGCGGAGATGGAGCAGCGCCTCGCCGCCCACATCGCGGCGGGCCGCTACGGCGTCAGCCGCATCCCGATCGACCGCCAAGGCCTGCTCGCCAAACTAACGCGCGGACCGGCGGCCCCAGGCGAGGTGGAGCTAGCGCTCGGTCGCGTGCACCTGGCCCAAGGCCGCCGCGAAGAGGCCGCGCGCCTGCTCCAGACCGCCAACCGCGACCGTCCGGCTGACGCCGCAACTTGGCTCAGTCTCGCCGAGCTGGCGCTTGCCAACAAGGACCACGCCGCCGCCCTCCCGCTCCTCGATCAAAGCATCCTGCTCGGCATGGACTTGGAGTGCGCGTTTTCTTGGCGCGCCGGGTGCCGCCAAGCGCTCGCTCCCGCCGGGGCCAATCGCCTCCCCACCGATCCAGCGGTTGCCCGTTTGATCGCCGATGACTTGCTTGAGGCGATCCGCCGCAACCCCCGGGAGTTGTCCCACGTCCAAGCTCTGTCCGGCATGCTCGCGACCGCGAAGCCGCGTCGCCCCGACGACCGGACGCTTGTGGAACAGGCGGCAAAGCGCTGGCCGCGGGATGCGATGATGCTCATCAATCTCGCGGCACTCGACCTTGAGGAAGGACGGCTCGATGCAGCGCGCGCCCGGTGGCAGACGATCGTCGCGTTCGATCCTCCGGCGCCGATGGCGTTGCGCATGCAAGCGGAGCGACTGCTCGTCGTGCATCGCCATGTGGGCAAGGCCGAGGAGCTCAATCAACTGCTCGAAATCAAAGACTACCGCCGCTTGCGCGAGCGCATCGCCGCCCTCATGCCCGGCGCCTCATCCCCTGAGCGGCTGACATTCGAGCGCGTGCTGCGCCGTGTGGATCAACGGGAGGCGGCCGACCGCGCCCTCCAGCTCGTTGGCCAAGACGATGGGGAAGCGGAACGGATCCTGAAGGAAGTCCTCCAATCTCCCGATGCAGATCTCGGCACCAAGACGGACGCGCGCCTCTTCCTGCGGAAACTGCGGGACCAATAAATCGCGCCTGCGCGGGAACGCCGCACTACGGCAAGCACCTCGCGAGGCCGAGTCCTCTCAGGCCGGTTGCTGTTGCGAGATGCAGTGCAGCGTCCCGAGGCCCCAGATGAGGTGATAGCAATCGATGGGGATGATTTCGCGGCCGGGGAAACAAGCGCCAAGCGTCTCGCAAACCTCGGCGTCGCGCCGCGGCTGGCGGAACGTCGGCACGAGCACCGCACCGTTGATGATGAGGAAATTCGCGTAGCTCGCCGGCACGCGCTGGCCCTGAAACGCGAAGGGCTTCGGCATCGGCAGCGTGACGATGCTGAACTTCTTTCCTGCCGGCGTGCGGAACGACTTCAATCGCTCCAACACGTCCTCGAGGATCTTGTGGTTCGGATCGCGGGAGTTTTTTTCCACGACGGTCACGAAGCCGTCCGGCTTGTAGAAACGCGTGATGTCGTCGATGTGCCCGTCGGTGTCGTCGCCGACGATCCCCTCGCCCACCCAGAGCACGGTTTTCACGCCGAGATAATCCCGGATATTTTGCTCAATCTGCGCGCGCGTGAGGTGCGGGTTGCGATTCTTGTGCAGGAGGCATTGCTCGCTGGTGAGCAGCAGACCCTCGCCGTTCACGTCGATGGAGCCGCCCTCGAGCACCATGTCGTTTTCGAAACGCCGCAGCTTCAGCTTCCGGGCGATGCTCGGCGGGATCTCGTTGTCGAGATCGTAGGGCGGGTATTTGTCGCCCCACGCGTTGTAGCGCCAGTCGGTGAGCGCGACTTCGCCCGTGCGCGTGTGCTTCACAAAGATCGGGCCGTGGTCGCGGCACCACGCGTCGTTGGTCGGGTGATTGTAGAACGTAACGCGCGCCATGTCGGCGCCGGCGGCGGCGCAGAGGCGCCTCGCGCGCGCGTGCAGCACGGCGGCGGCGTTGATGCGCACCTCCTCGAAGCGGCTGATCGCGGCGACGATTTTCGCGAACGCATACGGCACCGGGCGGAACTGTCCCGGCCACGACGCGCGTTTGTGCGGCCACGAGAGCCAGACCGCGGTTTGCGGCGCCCACTCGGCCGGCATGGCGAAGTCGAGCGCGGCGGGAGTTTTTTTCGGAGAAGATTTTTTGACCACGGATAGCACGGATGAACACGGATTCAGAACCGAACACGAAGGATTGGCATCCGTGTCGATCCGTGAAATCCGTGGTCGGTTTGCTCAGTCGATGAACCGCCGCGTGAGATCGCCGTAGGCGTCGATGCGGCGGTCGCGCAGGAACGGCCAGTGCGTGCGCGTGACGTCCACCTTCCCGAGATCGATCGGCACGACCAGGACTTCCTCGCGATCGACACTCGCCTTGGCGATGATCTGGCCACTCGTGCCGGCGACGAAGCTCTGGCCCCAAAACTCGATGCCCGGTCCGCCCTCGGGCGTCTCGAGCCCGATGCGGTTCACGGCGGCGACGTAGCAGCCGTTGGCCACGGCGTGGCTGCGCTGGATCGTTTCCCACGCGCCGTGCTGGTTGGTGCCGTATTCCTTCTTCTCGTCGGGGTGCCAGCCGATCGCGGTCGGGTAGAAGAGAATCTCCGCACCCTGCATCGCGGTGAGCCGCGCGCCCTCGGGATACCACTGGTCCCAGCAGATGAGGACGCCGATCTTGCCGAACTTGGTTTCCCACGCCTTGAAGCCGGTGTCGCCCGGCGTGAAGTAGAATTTCTCGTAGTAAAGCGGGTCATCCGGGATGTGCATCTTCCGGTAGATGCCGAGCAGCTTGCCGTCGGCGTCGATGATGACCGCGGTATTATGATACAGGCCCGAGGCGCGCCGCTCGAACAGCGAGGCGATGATCACGACGCCGTGTTTTTTCGCGAGGGTTTGGAACGCCTTCGTGCTCGGGCCGGGGATGGGCTCGGCGAGCTTGAAGTAATCGTGCTTCTCCGCCTGGCAGAAATACTGGGAGCGGAACAGCTCCTGCGTGCAGATGATGTTCGCGCCTTCCTTCGCGGCGCGTTCGGTGAGCGCGAGCGTCTTCTTCAGGTTGGCCGCGGGACTCGAGCCGCAGGCGTGTTGGAGGAGGCCGAGGTTGACGGTGGGCATGGCGCGCGATGGGGAATCAATAAACCACCTTGTTCAACGGATATTCCACGATGCCCTCGGCACCGAGCGCCTTGAGCTGCGGGATGATCTCACGGACGACGCTCTCGTCGATGATCGTCTCAAGCGCGATCCACTCGGGCGAGCTGAGCTGCGATATGGTGGGGTTGCGCAGGGCGGGCAGCGCCTGCACCACGGCGTCGAGCGCCTTCTTCGGGAGATTCATCTTCAGGCCCACCTTCGACTCGGCCTCGAGCGCGCCGCGCAGCAGCAGCGCGATGGTCTCGATTTTTTTCCGTTTCGCGGGATTGGCCCAGCTCGCCTTGTTGGCGATGAGCTTGGTGTTGGTCTCGAGCAGCGTGTCCACGATGCGGAGCTTGTTCGCGCGGAGCGACGAGCCCGTCTCCGTGATATCCACGATCGCATCGACGAGATCGGGCACCTTCACCTCGGTCGCGCCCCACGAGAACTCGACCTCCACCTCCACGCCCTTGGCGGCGAAAAATTTCTTCGTCGTGTTGACCAGCTCAGTCGCCACGCGCTTGCCCGCGAGATCCGCGGCGCTCTTCACCGGCGAGGCCTCGGGCACGCAGAGCACCCAGCGCGACTTCAGCGTGGACGCGCGGCTATAGACGAGGTCGCAGACCTCGACGACGTCGGAGGCGTTCTCCTGCACCCAGTCGAAGCCGGTGAGGCCGCAGTCGAAGAACCCGTGCTCCACGTAGCGGCTGACTTCCTGCGCGCGGATGAACCGCCCATCGAGCTCGGCATCGTCGATCGACGGCCGGTAGCTCCGCGAGCTGGTCGTGATTTTCCAACCCGCCTTGGCGAACAGGTTCTTGGTGGACTCCTCGAGGCTGCCCTTCGGCAGACCGAGCATCAACAATGGCGCTTTTTCAGACACGCGCTGGAAAGCACACGCCGGCGCCAGCGCATTCAAGCTCTATTTCCCCCCGGGCCCGGGCACAGCGAGTGTGAAAAACCTGTGCCAAACTGCTAGCCGGCGCTGAAGTTGACATCAAAGCGGCCGATTGTAAAAAGCAGGACGCCCCTCGACTATGCCGACCACAATCCCCCCCCGTTCGGAACCGAAGCCGCTCGTCGTCATTGTCGAGGACGAGCCAGAACTCGCCGCGCTGCTCGCCGCCCACCTTGAGAAAGCCGGCATGAACACCCAGATCTGCAACCGTGCGCAGCACGCGTTGAAGTTCCTGAAGAAGAATTTCGCCAACCTCGTGCTCCTCGACATCAACCTCCCCGATCAGTCGGGCCTGTCGCTGCTCGAGGAATTGAAATCGGAGGACATCTCGGTCCCGATCATCTTTGTGACGGGTAACGTCGACGAGCCCGCCCGCGTGAAGGGCCTCGACATCGGCGCCGACGATTATGTGACCAAGCCTTTCAGCTACACCGAGCTGGTCGCCCGCATCCGCGCCGTGCTGCGCCGCACCGAGTCGATCCGCGATCAGAACGTGACGAAAAACGTCAAGGTGAGCGACGAGCCCTTCAGTTTCTGCGGCGCCACAATCACCCCGGTGCGCCTTGAGATCGCTTTCCCCGACGGCACGATCATGAAGATCGGGCGCAAGGAGCTTGGCATCCTCGCCTATCTCAACGCCCACCCCGGCCAGGTCATCACGCGCAAGGCGCTCATCCATTCCGTATGGGGCATCCACGCCGATGTGAAGAGCCGCTCGCTCGACCAATACATCGTGAAGGTGCGCGACCTGTTCAGCGCGCACGGTCTCGACCTCTCCACCTTCCGCACCGTGCACGGCATCGGCTACATCTTCGATCCGGCGGGCACGATGAAGGCGACGGCTTGATGGCCGCCGATCGGTGGGGTGACTAGTTCGCCTCCGAACGAGCGATCGCGAGCAAATCCGGCAGATCGACGCGCTTCTCATAAAGCGCTTTACCCACGATCACACCGTCGAGATTGGCGTGACGGCGCGAGAGATCGGCGAGCTTCACGACGTCATCGCGTCGGCTGACACCACCGCTGGCAATCACACGGAATTTGCCGGCGGCGAGCATCGCCTCCTGCGCGGGGAAATTCGGTCCGGTCAGCATTCCGTCGGTGCCGATGTCGGTGTGGATGAGGGTGGCGACACCGAGGGCGTCCATGCGTCGCGCGAGCGTCAGGGCGCTCAGATCGGCGGTGGCGACCCAGCCTTTCACCGCAACCTGACCCTGCTTTGCATCGATGCCCACGGCGATTTTCGCACCGAAAGCCTGCACGAGTTCGCCGACGAACGCCTCGCTCTCCGCCGCCCGCGTGCCGATTACGACGCGGCTCACGCCGAAACCCAGCGCCCGCTCCACGCTCGCGCGGGTGCGGAGCCCCCCGCCGAGCTGCACCTTCATGCCGAGCGCCGCGATGGCCTGCACGGCGGCGAGGTTCTGCGGTTCACCCGCAAACGCCCCGTCGAGGTCGACGACATGGACCCATGCACTCCCGTCGGTGCGAAACTGCGCCGCGACGTCGGCGGGGTTCTCGGCGTAGACCGTCTCCTGGTCGGCGCGACCCTGGGTCAGGCGGACACAGCGGCCGCTCTTGATATCGATGGCGGGATAAATCGTCATTCGGCAAAAACGCTTTGCGCCGCGCCGCCACGGGGCGAGACTAAAACCCATGCCGTCCTACCAAGTCCCCGCGTTTCTCGCCGAACTCCTCCATGCGCGCTCCCCTTCCGGCTATGAGGCCGAGGCGCAGGCCGTGTTTGATCGGCATGTGAAGCCGGCGGCCCACAGCTACGCCAAAGACGCCCTCGGCAACCGCCTCGCCACGCTCAATCCCAAGGGCGACCCCGTGCTGATGCTCGCCGGACACATGGACGAACTCGGCCTGATCATCACCTACGTGAACAAGGACGGTTTCATTTATTTCGACACCATCGGCGGTCACGACCTCAGCGTCATCTCCGGTCGCCGCGTGATAATACAGACGGCCAGCGGGCCGGTCAAAGGCGTCACGGGCAAGCGCGCCATCCATCTGATGGACGAGGAGGACCGAAAGAAGGTCCCCAAGAAGCACGAAATCTGGATCGACATTGGCGTGCGCACCAAGGCCGAGGCGCTGGCGCGCGTGGCCATCGGCGATGTCGCCACTTACGATCACGAGCTGGAGCTGTTCAACGGCAGCATCGGCACCGCCCGGGCCTTCGACAACAAGGTCGGCGCCTACGTCGCGGGCGAGACGCTGATCCGTCTAGCGAGCGAGAAGAAGCCGCTCGCCGCCAAAGTCGTGGCCGTCGCGACTTCGCAGGAGGAGATCGGCACACGCGGCGCCATCACGTCCGCCTACTTGGTGGATCCGCACATCGCCGTCGCCATCGATGTCGGCCACGCCACCGACCATCCCGACTGCGACAACCGCAAATTCGGCGAAACCAAGCTCGGCGGCGGCCCGATCCTCTGCCGCGGCGCCAACATCAACCCCAAGATTTTCGACCGCTTGGTCAAAGCGGCCAAGAAGGCCAAGATTCCCTACCAGATCGAAGCCGACCCCCGCCCCACCGGCACCGATGCCCGGGCCATCCAGATGGGACGCGGCGGCGTGGCCACCGGTCTCGTCAGCATCCCCCTCCGCTACATGCACACGCCCAGCGAGGTTGTGGACTTGGAGGATGTGGAACGCTGTGTCCGCCTGTTGGTCGAG
>JANOCA010000452.1:0-4085 GCA_031411915.1 Opitutaceae bacterium | reverse complement strand
GTTGCCCACCTTGCCTTCGTCGTAGTTCGGCGGCGCGGCGGCGCGCAGCAGGCCCACCGCCATCGCCCAAACCAGGAGGAATCGTCGCGCCTTCATCGCGGTTCAGAACACAATCAGGCTCCGCGCCACCTCGCCCTTGATCAGCGCCTCGTAGGCCTCGTTGATCTGGTCGAGCCGGTAGCGGCGCGTGATCAGTTCATCGAGCAGGAGTTTTCCGGCGTTATGCATCTCCATCAGCATCGGCAGATCGGTGCGCGGGCGCGCGGTGCCGTAGAGGCTGCCGATGAGAGATTTTTCGGCGTAGACGAGCTGGTTGACGTTGATCGGCGCGCGCACGTCGGCGCGGGAAATTCCCACGACGACGCACTTGCCGCTCTTCCGGGTCGCATCGAACGCCTGCGCGATCGTGTCACCGCGCCCCACGGCCTCGAAGGTGAACTCCGCGCCCTTCCCGCCGGTGAGATCCTTGATCGCCTGCACCACGTCGCCCGCTCGCGCATCGATGGTGTGGGTGGCCCCGAAGCGGCGCGCGTGGTCGAGCTTCGACGCGACCGTGTCCACCGCGATGATTTGCCGCGCGCCGACAGACTTCGCGCCCTGCACGATGTTCAGCCCGATGCCGCCGCAGCCGATGACGGCGACGGTGGAGCCGAGGCGCACCTGCGCGGCGTTCGTCACCGCGCCGACGCCCGTAATCACGCCGCAGCCGATGAGCGCGGCTTTTTCGAAGGAGAACGCCTTGTCGATTTTCACGACCGAGGCCTCGGGCATGGTGCTCACCGTGGAGAAAGCGGAGACGCCCGCGTAGTGGCGGATGGCCTGCCCGGCGGCGTTGCGAAAACGCATCGTGCCATCGGGCATCGTGCCGTTGAACCGCATGGCGGTGCCGAGATCGCACAGCGCGGGCCGGCCGCTGGCGCAATACTCGCAGCGGCCACAGGAGCCGCGCCACATGAGGATCACGTGGTCGCCGTTCTCCACGGCCTTCACGCCCTGTCCGACCGCCTCGATGATTCCGGCGCCCTCATGACCGAGGATGATCGGCATGGGCATCGCGAGGTCGCCGCACATGACATGGTAGTCGCTGTGGCACACGCCCGCGGCCTTCATGCGCACGGTCACCTCGCCCGGGCCCGGCGGCTGCACCTCGACTTGCTCGATGCGCAACGGCGTGCGCGGTTCGTAGAGGACGGCGGCGGTGGCTTGCATCGGCGAGGGAGGGGGATCCTTGCGGGAAATGACGCGCTGGAGCGAAAGGGCGCTCGCGCCACGGGAGCGCGGGAGTCGCCGCCGTTTTCTCTGACTCGCCGGCCTCGGCTTTGCAAGTGATGCTCTCGCGAACGCAGCATGACGTGCGGACGAATTCGATTTCCTTGCCTTCTGATCCCGTTACTTTGCCCCAGCCCCATTAACTCAGCCGCGCTCCGCGGTGCTGGTTTTCCCCCGGTCATTCCCATGCATGCTCCAATCCGCCGATCTCTCTTGATTGTCCTCGGCCTCGCCGGCCTCGCTGTGCGCACATTCGGCGCCGATTCGGCTACAGCCAAACGGCCCAACATCCTGTTCATCTACGCCGACGATCAGTCCTACAAAACCCTGGGTTGCTACGACGGCGCGCCAACGTGGGTGAAGACCCCGCACGTCGACCGCCTCGCGCAACGCGGCGTCCGCTTTGAACGCAGCTACCTCGGCGCGTGGTGCATGCCATCGCGCGCCTCGCTGCTCACCGGCCGGCTCCAGCACGGCGTCATGAGCATGACGATGGCCGGCGAATATCCCGGCAGCCGCTACGATCCCGCGCAGACGCCGTTCGTGCCGGCGCAGTTTCGGAAGCAGGGCTACCACACCGCGCAAATCGGCAAGTGGCACACGGGCACCGACACCGGCTTCGGCCGCGACTGGGATTATCAGATCGTCTGGAACCGGCCGGGCCACCCCGGTAACGCGGGCAACTACTACAAAGATCAGATGCTGACCTTCAACGGCGTGGACCGCATGACGCCGGGCTACTCCACCGACAACTACACCGACTGGGCCGTCGACTACATCAAAGGCCAGCACCGCGATCCGAACAAGCCGTGGTATCTCTGGCTGTGCTATGGCGCGATTCACGGCCCGACCACACCCGCCGAACGCCACAAGGGGAAATTCGCCGGGAAATCCGCACCCGTGCCGAAGGACATCGTCGGTCCCTGGCCCGACAAGCCCGCCTATCTGCAAAACACCAAGGCGTGGGCGGTCGGCCCAGACGGCCGGGCCGCGATGGCCAGCAAAGCCCGCAAGAAAGGGAACTTCGACTCGCACGTCGCCGGCCAGTCCTACGATTCGTGGATTCAGCAGGTCAACGAGTGCATGCTCGCGGTCGATGAAGGCGTCGGCCGCGTGCTCGCCGCGCTCGAAGCGTCGGGCCAACTCGAGAACACTCTCGTCGTTTACACCGCCGATCAGGGCTATGGTCTTGGCGAGCACGGCTTCAATCAGAAGATCGCGCCCTACGATGCCACCGTCGCGTCGCCGTTGATTATCTCGTGGCCTGGCAAGATTCCGGCCGGAAAAGTAACCAAACATCCGGTCAACGCGCCCGACCTCGTGGACTTCTTTTGCCGCACCGCCGGCGTCACGCTTCCGTGGAAAACCCACGGCCGCGACATCCGCCCACTCCTCGCCAATCCCGGCACCACCGACTGGACCTCCCCCACGCTCATGACGCACACCGCACGGAGCTACGGCGCGGAGACCGACGTCATCCCGACCGACGACC
Organism: Opitutaceae bacterium; assembly: GCA_031411915.1. Classification (GTDB taxonomy): domain Bacteria; phylum Verrucomicrobiota; class Verrucomicrobiia; order Opitutales; family Opitutaceae; genus ER46. Next base: position 1,324 of record JANOCA010000452.1, on the reverse strand, counting down.
GCCTCACCAACACGGGCAATGTCCCGTGGTATGCGCTGCTCCGCGATGGTCGCTACAAATACGTGCGCAACCTCGTCGCCGGAGAGACCGAGGAACTCTACGACTTGGAATCGGATCCTGAGGAACTGAAGAACCTCGCCGCGCAGCCCGCCCACGCTGCGCGCCTGCGCGACCTCCGCGCCAAGACGATCGCCGAGCTGCGGCGGACCGACGCCAAGTTCGTCGACCACATGCCGCCCACCAAGGCCGAGCTGGCCGCACGCAAATAGACCCGCGCCACCGACATCATGACAACACTCCGCGCCTTCGCGTGTTCGGTCTCAGTCCTCGCGCTGGCCTCGGCCGCTCTCGCCCAACCCGCGCAGAAGAAAGGCAAGGCCGCAGCCGATCCGGAGGGGATGCCGTTGCGCCGCGCTCTACCGGCGTCAGTGAAGGTTGAGCGCGATATCGTCTACGCGCGCTACGGCACGCGCGAGGTGAAGCTCGATCTCTACCTGCCGAAGCAGCCGGCCTCGGGGAAAATTCCGTGCATCGTCGTCGTCCACGGCGGCGGCTGGCGGAGCGGCGACAAGACGCGCTTCGCGCACATCGCGGGTGCGCTCGCCGCGCAGGGCTACGCGGCGGCGTGCATCGGCTACCGCCTGCTGCCCGAGGTGGAGTTCCCCGCGCCGGTGCTGGACTGCAAGGCCGCCGTGCGCTGGGTGCGCGCCAACGCCGCCCGGCACGGCCTCGATCCCGGGCGCATCGGCGCGATCGGCGGCTCGGCGGGCGGGCACCTCGTCGCGATGCTCGGCACGAGCGACACCGTCGCGTCGCTCGAGGGCGAGGGCGGCAACCCCGGGGTCTCGAGCCGCGTCCACGCCGTCGTCGCGATGGCCACGCCGGCGGACATGGCGCGCATGGGCGACCGCCACAATCTCGGCGCCGACCTCGCGAAGCTCATCTCGCCCGTGACGCACGTCACGAAAAACTCCGCGCCCGTGCTGCTGTTGCACGGCACGAAGGACACGGTCGTGCCGATGGCGCAATCGGAACTGCTGCTGGAAAAATACCGGCAAGCCGGCGCAAAGGCGGAGCTCGTGAGAATCGAGGACGGTGTCCACGCCTTCTGGAACGGCGCGCACTTCGAACAGACGACGCAGCTCGCGGTGAAATTTTTCCGCGAGACCCTCCCGGCCGCGCCGGCGCCGCGATAGGTCCCGGCCGATGCCGGAGTAGCGCAAAGAGTGCCGCGCGTCACTCGTCCGGCAGGATTTTCCCGACGCGCTCGTTAAGGATTTTCAGCGCGACGGATTGGGGATGTTTCTTGAGCGCGTAGTCCAGT
>JANOCA010000451.1:0-1920 GCA_031411915.1 Opitutaceae bacterium | reverse complement strand
CGGCGCCCTTGGGCTCCTCGTGCTGCTCGCGTTCATCTGGATCGTGCCGGCGCAGCGGGCCGCGCTCGGCTTCTCCGAGGCCGAGATCGCGTTTCTTTTCCCCGCGCCCATCACCCGCCGCGCGCTCGTGCATTTCCGGCTCCTGAGCGTTCAACTCCGCAGCCTCGTGGGCGCGCTGGTGATGACGCTCTTCACCAACCGCGCCTCGGTCCTCGGGGGCAACATCCTCACGCACGCCTTCGGCTGGTGGCTGATTTTCTCCGCGCTCAACCTTCATTTCAGCGGAGCCAATTTTACCCTTACCCAGCTCGCCACCCGGGGCGGCATCCTGTGGCGGCGCCGGGTCGGCGTGGCGCTCGCGCTCACCGTGATTGTTGCCATCACCCTGCTGCGCTTGCCGGCGGAGCAGACGGCCACACCGCGGGACGCCGCGAGCCTGCGACCGCTCACCGCGCTCGCGATCAGCCTCGCGAACACGGCGCCGCTCACCTGGCTCGTGTGGCCGCTCAAGCTCGTGGTGGCGCCCATCCTCGCGATCGACGTGATCGCTTTCCTGAAAGCCATCGTGCCGGCGCTTGCGGTCCTCGGACTGCACTACCTGTGGGTCGTCCGGAGCGCGGTCGCCTTCGAGGATGCGGCGGTCGACTACGCCGAGCAACGCGCCGCGCGCGCGGCCGCCTGGCGGTCGGGCCGCCGCCTCGGGGCGACGCCCCTGAAGGGCCGGACCGGGCCGTTTTACCTGCGGAGCACCGGCCGCCCTGAGATCGCGTTTCTCTGGAAAAACCTGATGTCGACGTGGCCGTATTTCACCGTGCGCGTGTGGCTGGCCTGCGCCGCCGTCGTGGCCGTCGCCGCCGTGTGGCTCGGCCAACAGGCGATCATCCCGGAGATGGCGACGGGCGCGGCGGTGCCCCTGCTGATCTTCGCCGGCTACGTGCTCGTGGTCGGCCCGCAATTCGCGCGGCAGGATATCCGCAGCGATCTCGCGCACGCGGATATCCTGAAAACCTATCCCCTCCCGGGCTGGCAAATCATCCTCGGGCAATTGCTCACGCCCGCAGCGATTCTGACCGGCATCCTCTGGCTGCTGCTGCTGGGCGCGGCGATCTTGCTGCGGCCCGAGCCGGACGCGGGCGATGCGCTGACGACCCTCGAGCACTTCGCCGGGGCCGGCGCGCTCGCCATCCTCGTGCCGGCGCTCGCGCTGCTCCAGCTCCTCGTGCCCAACGCCGCCGCGCTGGTTTTCCCCAGCTGGTTCCAAGCGACGCGCACCCGCGGCGGCGGCCCCGAAGTGATTGGGCAACGCATGATTTTCTTCTTCGCGCAAATCCTCGCGATGGTCGCCGCCCTCCTGCCGGCGGTGGCCGTGGGCGCGGCCATGGTGCTCGCGCTCAAATGGCTGATCGGCCTGGCCGCGGCGGTCGCCTTGGCGATGTTGGCCGTCCTCCTCGTGCTGCTCGGCGAGATCTGGTGCGGCGTGTGGTGGCTGGGCGGCCGCTTCGAGCGGCTCGATCTCTCCGCCGAGCTGCGCTCGTGACCCACCCGATGGACACCGATCGCCTGACCAAGATCGCCGCCGACACCGTCGGCGCCGCGCAACGCCAGCTCCCGCCCGAGATCCGCGCGCTGGCGCGCGGAGTCGCGGTGCATTATGCGCAGAAGCCCGCCGCCGATGTGCTCGCGGACGGTTTCCCCGACGACATCCTCGGGCTCTTCACCGGCAGCGCGCATGGCCAGGAACTCGCCCACGATCAGCCGGCCCCGCCGCAAATCCTCCTCTACCTGGACAATCTCTGGGAATTCGCGGACGAGGATCCCGACATTTTCCGCGACGAAGTCCGCGTGACCTATCTCCACGAACTCGGCCACTACCTCGGCTGGGACGAAGACGACCTGACGGCCCGCGGCCTGGAGTGAGCG
>JANOCA010000450.1:0-4490 GCA_031411915.1 Opitutaceae bacterium | reverse complement strand
CGTCGAGGCGCCGGGCGCGAGCGCGAGGACCAGAGCCAGGCAGGAGAAGGTTCGGAGGAGTTTTCGTTTCATGGCGCGAGCGGTCACATTTTTTCGCCAGTGAACCGGTAGGCCTCATCCACGGTCACTGACAGATGGCAGACGGTCTTGGCGGCGTCCACGAGTGTGTCGGCCATTTTGGTCACGGCCTTGGTGCGCGTGTAGCCGGGCTCATATTTGGCGCCGACTCCGTTCACGAACATGTTGTCGAGTTGCGAGGCGAGGGCGAGAGCCTCAGCACGGCGGGCGGGCGGCGAACTGGCCGGATTCCAGTAGTCCAGTTCGGTCATCGTGAGCTTGCCCGATTCGCCGAAGACGGGGTTGAGCTGCTTCAGGACGCGGAGGAAGGCCCATGTGTTGACGCAGGCGAGGTTGTTATTGGACCAATTGCATTCGGCAGCCATGGCGGGAGTGGGGTTGGAGGTTGGAAAACAAAGTCAGATCTCCACCTCCGCCCACACCGCGGCGTGGTCGGAAGCGGCGTTGGCGGCCTTGGTCACCTCCGGGAAGGGCGTCACGCCCGATGCGATCATGCCGCGGCGCTCGATGCCCACGGCGGTGATGGCGGCGAAGAGCGGTGCGGACACGAGCAGGTAATCGAGCTGCTGCTTGCCGCTGTGGTAGGTCCACCGCGGCGCGGCGCCGAATACGGGCGCGTCGCACACGTTGCGCAGATTCGGCGTGGCGAGGAGCGGCGCGATCGAGGCGTGCTCGGGCTTGGCGTTGAAGTCGCCGGCCACGGCGACCAGATCCTTTTTCAGATTGAAGCCGCTGAGGATCGCGCGCACGCGCTCGGCCTGCTTGAGCCGCTTGGCGTTGTTGCTCGCGGGGGAGCCGTAGCCCTGGCTCTTGAAGTGGTTCACGAGCAGCCAGAGCGTGCGGGCGCCGGGGAGCTCAATCTCATACTCGGGGCAGTCGCGGCTGAAGATGCGGTAGCGCCGGTTGTCCTGGCCGACGTAAGAGTCGTCGAGGTGCGGGCGCACGCTGCGGAGCGGGAAGCGGCTGTAAATGCCGACGTCGATGCCGCGCGGATCGTTGCCGTCCAGGAGCAGGGTATGGGGCAAAGCGGCCTGCTCCGGCTTGAGGACCTGCGTGTTGAAGCGCTCGAGGGCGGGACGGCTCTCGGCCTCCACGACCGCGAGCACGTCGGGGCGCATCGCGGCGATGACGCGCCCCGTGTTGCGCGTAGCCTCGTCGTCCACGTCCTCGGCCTTGAGTTCCACCCAGCCGAGCCAGTCGCCACGGCCGGCGGCCTTGAGGGTGAGCTTGCCCTTGCTGGCGGAGAAAAGCTTCGCCTTCGCTTGGTTGATCTCGAACCACGGGTTGCCCTTGCCGCTGGCGAAGCCGTATTTCGTGAGCAGCTCCACGATGCGCGTGCCGGTTGCGGCGGCGTAGCTGTCCTGCGCGAGGAGGTTGGAGAGTTCGTCGATATCCTTGAGCACGGGCCGCGCGATGGCGGAAAAACCGGGGAGCTGCAGGAGCTTCGGCCGCCGGAAGAGATTGTTGAGGTTGTAGGTGGCGAGGCGGAGTTTCATGGGGTGATGGGGACTGAAACGCGTGTAGCACGCGGAAACTTTCAGAACAAGCAGCCGATGTGGCGGTGGCAGGAATATTCCTGACGCGTGCTTTGGCCTTCACACCGGCGGCGGAGGGCCATTCGCTGCGCGCATGGAGATCATTTTCCTCGGCACCGGCACCTCGCAAGGGGTGCCCATGATCGCCTGCGGCTGCCGCGTCTGCACGTCGCCGGACCCGCGCAACAAGCGCACGCGGGCGTCGATTCACGTGGTGATGGATGGGCTGCACGTGCAGGTCGATGCCGCGACGGAGCTGAGGCTCCAATGCCTGCGCGAGCGGATCGAGTGGATGGATTTTTTCATCCTCACGCACGGCCACGCGGATCACGTCAGCGGCATGGATGACCTGCGGCGCTTCTGCGATCTGCGCGGCGGCACGGCGCTCACGGTTTACTCGACGGAGGAGGGGATGGGCCGCGTGCTCGCGATATATCCCTACGCGATGGCGGAGCGGCCGATCTCGAAGGGCTACGCGGCGTTCAAGCTCGAGGCGATGCCGCCGATGCTGGAGTTGGAGCAAGGCACCATCCAATCGACGCTGCTGCCGCACGGCGGGCTCAATACCCTCGGCTTGATCTTCACCGAGCGCAGCACCGGGAAAAAGTTCGTTTACTACACCGACTGCAAACGCGTGCCGCGCGAGGCCGTCGCGCTCGCCCGCGGCGCCGAGGCGGTGGTGCTCGACGGCCTGCGCCCGCAGCCGCACCCCTCGCACATGTCGATCGACGAGGCCGTGGCGGCGGCGCAGGAGATCGGAGCCCCGGTGACGTGGCTCACGCATCTCACGCATATGACTGATCACGCCGAGCTGGAGGCGACGCTACCCGCGGGCGTCCGCGTGGCGTTCGATGGGCTGCGGCTGTCTCTCTGACGGTCTGCGCCGCCGGCCAGAATAAACGCTTTGCGCCGAGGGCTCGTTCCCGCAGGTTTGGTCATAGCCCATGAACCTCGCCGATGTTTCCACGGTCGTGCTCGTCATTTTCGGCTTGCTGCTGGTGTTTGTGGCGTGGTGGCTCGCGGTGGCCGGGCTCTTCCCGCGCGTCGTCGAAGGTTGCGCGGAAAAACTTGGGGCGGCTCCGCTCGTCTGTGCACTCATCGGAGTCGCCTGCGCCGTCCCATTGATCGTCGGGAGCATCGCCGTGGGAAAGGTGGTCCCGGGCGCAGCGGGCAATCTCCTGCGCTTGGTGCTGATCTTGGCCACGATTTTCCTGGGGTTGACGGGTTCCGCGGGGCTGGCGTTGCGCATCGGCCGAGGTTTGCCCGCTGCTGCCGATGCCACCGATCCGTGGCGGCGCATGCTGCGGGGCGGTGTCGTGCTGGCGCTTAGTTTTCTCACGGTCGTGTGGCTGCCGTTGACGCTGATCGCCGGTCTTGGAGCGATTGTGCGCGTGTGGTCAACGCGCCGGGTGACGGAGGTCGAGCCGTCGTGAGCTTGACGCGCCGCCAGTTCATGGTGGCGGGAGCCGGCGCGATCGCGGCGGCGGGAGCGGGTTGCGAACGCGCGAACAAATGGCCGACTGAGGCGCGGCGCTGGTGGGGCAAACCGACCGCGCCGCCGCTCGCGGCTGCGCTCGCTCCTTCTGACTCAGCGGAGATCGATGCGGTTTCGCATGTCATCAATCGGCTCACTTTTGGTGCGCGACCGGGAGACTACCGGCGCGTGGCGACGATGGGCGTGGAGGCGTTCATCGAGGAGCAGCTCGCGCCGGCGAAGATCGACGACTGGCTGTGCGCGCGGGTGATCCGGCACGAATTCGACAGCCTCGCGGATCCGGAGGGCGGTTTTCTGCGCCGCGAAGGCAATGCGTCGGACCCTCTGCAGAAACTGTTTCCTGCGCTCCGCGATCGTGGGGCAAGGGTGGGGGACCTCTACGAATTCAAGGACAAGGTCCTGCTCGACGACCTCACACGTGCGACTGTGCTGCGCGCCGTGCTGAGCGAGCGGCAGCTCTACGAGGTGATGGTCCAGTTCTGGAGCGACCACTTCAACATCGACCCCTCGAAGGCGGAGGCCAAGTGGCTCAAGGCGGCCGACGACCGTGATGTGATCCGGGCGCACGCGATGGGCAATTTTCGCGATCTGCTGCGCGCGAGCGCCGTGAGCCCGGCGATGCTCTGGTATCTCGACGGCCGCGCGAACCGTGTGACGAAGACCGGAGACAAGCCCAACGAAAACTACGCGCGCGAGCTGCTCGAACTGCACACGCTCGGCGTGCATGGCGGCTACACGCAGCAGGACGTGATGGAAGTCGCGCGGTGCCTCACGGGTTGGACCGCGCGCGACCGGAAGAAGTTCTTCAAAGGGCGCGTCGAGTTCAACGCGCGCCAGCACGACGATGGCCCGAAGCGCGTGCTCGGCGCGGAGATTCCCGCCGGCCTCGGCGCTGCCGATCTCGACCGGGTGCTGGAGATCGTGGCGAATCATCCGCAGACGGCGCGTCATATCGCGGAGAAACTTTGTCGGCGCTTCATCGCCGACGAGCCGCCGGAGTCGGCGGTGCGCGCGGTGGCCGCGGCGTTCGCGGCTGCGCACGGCGACATCCCAGCGACGTTGCGCGCCTTGTTTGCGACGGTGGAGTTTCGGTCGCCGGAGGTGCGCGGCGTGAAGTTCAAACGACCGTTTCATTTTGTCGTTTCGGCGCTGCGGGCGACCAACGCGGAGACAGACGCGGCGCGGCCGCTCGTCGACTACCTGCAGCGGCTGGGGCACGCGCCGTTTCGTTATGCGACGCCGGACGGCTATCCTGAGGCGGCGTCGCACTGGCAGAGCACGCTGCTGTGGCGGTGGAATTTTTCGACCGCGCTGATCGCCAATCGCGTCAAGGGGACGCGCGTCGCGCTCGATGAACTGCGCGGGCGGCTGGGTGGCGACGA
>JANOCA010000449.1:0-2093 GCA_031411915.1 Opitutaceae bacterium | reverse complement strand
CGCGCCGAGGCGGCGCTGCGCGAGAGCGAGGAGCACTTTCGCCGGCTCTTCGACTCGATCGATCAGGCCTTCTGCGTCGTCGAGGTCATCTTCGATGCGGCGGAAAAGGCGGTCGATTTCCGCTATTTGCAGGTCAGCGCCTCCTTCGAGAAACACACGGGCCTCCGGGTCGTCGATGTGCTCGGCCGGACGGCGCTCGAACTCTTCCCCACGGCCGAGCGCGAATGGACGGAGATCTACGGCCGGGTGGTGCGGACCGGCGAGGCCGTGCGCTTCGAGCGCTACGGCCGGGAGGTGGACCGCTGGTTGGAGGTCCACGCCTACCGGGTGGGTCCGGGCGAGAGGCGGCAGGTCGCCATCCTTTTCAGCGATGTGACCGAGCGGCGCCGCGCGGAAACCGCCCTGCGCGAGAGCGAGGAGCGCTTCCGCGCGCTGGCCGACAACATGACGCAGATGGCTTGGATGACCGACGCGACCGGTTGGCTCGACTGGTATAACCAAAGGTGGTTCGACTACACGGGCACGACGCTGCGTGAGATGGCAGGTTGGGGCTGGCAGGCCGTGCAGCATCCCGACCACGTGGATCGCGTGACGGAAAAATTCAAGCGTCACCTGATCTCGGGCGAGCCGTGGGAGGACACGTTTCCCCTGCGCAGCCGTGCGGGCGACTACCGCTGGTTTCTCTCCCACGCCAAGCCCATCCGCGACGAGGCGGGGAAAATCGTGCGCTGGTTCGGCACCAACACCGACGTCACCGCGATCCGCGAGACCGAGACGGCGCTGCGCGTGGCGAAGGAAACGGCGGAGGCGGCCAACGCCAGCAAGGACCGGTTCCTCGCCGCGCTCAGCCACGAGCTGCGCACGCCGCTCACACCCGTGCTGATGACCGTGGGCGCCCTTGAGCACGATCCCGGGCTGCGGGCCGACGTGCGCGAGGACCTCGCGATGATCAAGCGCAACATCCAGCTCGAGACCAAGCTGATCGACGACCTGCTGGACGTGAGCCGCATCACCTCGGGCAAGGTCGTGCTAAAACCGGAGCGCGTGTATCTCAACGAAGCCGTGAGCCAGGCGTGCGCGATCTGCCGACCCCAGCTCCGCGAGCAAGGCGTGCGGCTGGAGCTGGCGCTAGGCGGCGAGGCCTTCACGGTCTCCGCCGATGCGGCGCGGCTGCAGCAGGTGCTGTGGAACGTGCTGAAGAACGCCATCAAGTTTACGCCCGCCGAGGGCACGGTGCGCGTGGGCACGGCTCGGCTCGGCGCCGACCGGTGCGAGGTGCGCGTGAGCGACACCGGCATCGGCATCGCGCCCGACGTGTTGCCGAAGATTTTCGATGCGTTCGAGCAAGGCAACGCTGGGGTCACGCGGCAGTTCGGCGGGCTCGGCTTGGGGCTCGCGATTTCCAAGGCCATCGTCGAGCTGCACGGCGGCACGATCCGCGCGGAGAGCGCGGGGCGTGGCCACGGGGCGACCTTCATCATCGAGCTGCCCGTTGGCTCCGGCGCGGCGGGCACCGCCGCGCCGGAGCACGGAGCCGCGGAGCACGGAGCCGCGGCGCGCGGAGCGCTGCGGCTGCTCGTCGTCGAGGATCATGAAAACACTGCGCGTGCCCTGCGCATGCTACTAACCCAAGCCGGCTACAGGGTCCGAATCGCGAACACGGTTTCCAGCGCCCTCGAAACCGCGCGGGGCGAGACCTTCGATCTGTTCGTGACCGACATCGGCCTGCCCGACGGCACCGGCTACGATGTGATGGCCGGGCTGAAAAAAATTCAGCCTTTGCCAGGGATCGTGGCGAGCGGCTACGGCATGGACGACGATCTCAAACGCAGCCGTGAGGCCGGGTTCGCCGAGCACTTGATGAAGCCTTTCGATGGGCCGCAACTCCTCGCGGCGATTGCGCGCGCAATGGCCCGGTGAACGAGGTGGGGGGGCGTCACTGCGCCCGCATTTCAAATCACCCTTGCGCGAAATCATGCGGGCACAGGGACGTGCCCGCCCCCCCCCAAAAAACACACCCCAGCCGCCGCGCCAGATCGGGCCACACATCGGTGCCCTGGGTTTACCATACGGGCCACCACAGCGCCCGCTGG
>JANOCA010000448.1:0-7187 GCA_031411915.1 Opitutaceae bacterium | reverse complement strand
GTAGGCCTCGAGGTCGGAGATTTCCTGCGGGCTGAAGATGTCGGCCATCGGGGGCATCGGGGAGATTTTGCCGAAGTGCTCGAAGCCTTTCGCGATGACCTTGCTCGGCTCGAGGAGGCTTTCGCGGATGGAGGCGGCGGTGGAGCGCGTCGCGATGCCGTCAAGCGCCGGGCCGACGGTGCTGCCGGCGCCCTTGACGGCGTGGCAGAGCACGCAGGCGGCGGGATGCTTGGTGAAGAGTTGTTCGCCGCGCTGCGCGTTGCCGGCCTGGAGCTGGGCGCCTTCATCGACGAGCACGAGTTCGACGAGGCGCACGTCGTCAAAGAACGTCTCGCCACGCGCGACGTGGAGGACGTTGACGCTCGCGGTCGTGTGGGCGCCGCTGTTGAACTCGACCTCGACCTGTGTCCAGTCGGCGTCGCGGCGGATGATCTCGGTCTCGGCGCGGAGGTTGTGGACGTTGAAGCTCGCGCGGCCGAAGATGCCGCGGGTGCGGATCCAGCCGGCTAGGCGGTATTGGGTGTTCGGTTTCACCGGGACGTCGGCGTGGAAGCTCGTGTCGGCGCCGCCGGTCGTGCTGACGCGGAGGGCGAGCTTGCCGCCGTGAAACTCGCGCTCGGTGCCGGCCATCGACCACGCGGCGGTGGCGTTGGCCTCGCGGTCGCCGTAGTCGCGGCGCTTCCAGCCGACGGGCAGGCTGTCGGCGCCGATTTCCTCGAAGCCGGGGTTCGGTAGGAGGTTCGGGCCCTCGCGGTAGAGGCCGGCGCCGTGGACGCGCCCGAGGATGCGGCTGGCCTCGCGGAGCCATTCGTCCTGCTGGTTGGCGGGGTTGCGCACGAGGCGGGAGACGACGTTCTTGATCTGCGGCGTGGTGGGAAATTCGCCGAGCTTGGTGAAGGCGGCGAGGCGCGTGAGCAAGTCCGCGTCGCTCATCACGGCGGAGGCGAAGAAGAGCGCGACACCCGCGGCGTCGCGGCCGAGGGCGCGGGTCGCGTTGCGGCGCACGGCGGCATCGGTGTGCGTGAGGGCGGCGCGGTGCGTGGGTTCGTCGAGCTGGCCGAGGCCATGCAATGACCACAGCGCGTGCAGCGCGGCGAGCGGCGCCGGGGCGGCGACAAGTTTCCTGAGCGCGGGCGCGGCGTCGGTGCGCTTGCCCTCGACGAGGAGGCGCTGCGCGGTGAGGCGCCAGAACGGGTTGCCGTCGCTGAGCGCGGCGACGAGCTGCGGGCTCGTGGCGCCCTTGAGCGACTTGATCGGGGCGGGCTTCGCCTGATCCCAGACTACGCGGTAGATACGGCCGCGGGAATTGTCGCGGAGGGGATTCTCGTGGGCGCCGCCGACGCCGGTCTTGGAGTCGTAGCCGCCACGCGCGACGCTGGGCGTGGGGTTGTGTTGGATGATGTAGTTCTGCCAGTCGGCGAACCATACGGCGCCATCGGGACCGACCACGGCGAAGACGGGCGACATCCACTCGTCGGAACTCGCGACAAGGTTGAAGCCGTCGTGCGCCGTATAGCCGGCGCCATCGCGCTGCACGTCGAAGATCGCGATGTTCTTCATCGTGGGCTCGCAAATCATGGCCTTGCCCTGGAGGCGCGGCGGGAGCTGGTCCGAGTAGATGAAGGCGCTGCCGGCGGCGGCGGTGTAGCCGCCCATGACGTCCACTTGGCGGAAGTTGGGCGTGATCGTGTGGGTCTTGTCCTCGGTATTGATGCGCTTGGCGGTCATCGCGCGCGTGCCGCGGGGCACGATCGTCGCGGGCAGGCCGCCGAAGAAGATCGGCGCGTTGTTGGCGGTGCCGCCAAACTGATCGCCCCACTGGTTGGTGCTGTGGCCCCACGTGTTGTTGGTGAACTGGTGGAGGAACTCCAGGGCGGAGCCGTCGGCCTTGAAGCGGTAGGTGCCCTGCGCAAACCGCATCGCCACGCCGCCGACCGTGCCGTTGAAGCCGGAGTAGCCGACCGCGCCGTAGAGCCAGTTGTCGTGGCCGTAGTGGAGATTGTTGGCCTGCGCGTGCGTGTCGTTGATGCCCCAGCCGGTCATGATCTCGCGGCGCTCGTCGGCTTTGTCGTCGCCGTTGGTGTCTTTGAGGAAAAGAAAACGCGGTGACTGCGCGACGACGATGCCGCCATTGGCGAAGGTGAAGCCGGTGGGGATGTTCAGCTTGTCGGCGAAGACGGTGAACTTGTCGGCGCGACCGTCGCCGTTGGTGTCCTCGCAAATCTTGATGCTGTCGTTGCCCAGGCCGTCGGGCTTCACGTCGTGCGGGTAGTCGCGCGACTCGGCGATCCAGAGGCGGCCGCGCTCGTCCCACGCCATGAAGATGGGCTTCGCGATGTCAGGCTCGGCGGCGAAAAGGACGAGCCGCAGATCGGGGGCGACCTGCGTGCGCTCGGCGCTGCCCTTGACGGAGAGGGGAAACTGAAACGTGACGGGCTGCGCGCGCTTCTCGTAGTTCGCGATGGTGGGGCGCGGCTCGCGCTTCTCGGGTTCCCGCTGCGCGAGGAACTTCTCCCACTCGGCGGTGCGGACGACGCCCGCGGCGGCGAGAATCTTCGGCTTGGCGGTCGCGGCGAAATCGGCGGAGTCGCGCTCGCCGAGGGCGGAGGCGGCGAGGCGCTTCGCGGCCGGGACCCGCGCGAGGGTGGGGAAGCTGGCCGCCGGCGCGTCGAGCACGACGGCATCGAACTTCGCCAGAAATTCCGGCGTCGCGGCGGCCGGGTCCGACACATAGTCGAGCCAGATGGCGTCGCGCCCGAGGTCGCGCATGAGCGTGTGGGCGGTCATGCGAGCGCCGCGGTCGGGCGTGCCAAGGTAGAGCACGCGGATGGGGTGGGCCACGCAAGGCAGCGCGAGCAGGAGGAGGGTGGGGAGTGCGAAGAAGCGCATAGGGAATAGAGACTGAAAAAAGGCGGGCGTAAAAAGCGGGCGAAGTGCCGGTGAGTCAGCCAACGCGAACCTCAGCGGCACGCGGATGAAGCCGGAGGCGGCGGGACGGGGGGTGAGGATGGAATATTTCGATCAAGGCTGGGTGAGCGGGACCTGGCTGGTGGTGCGCAGATAGGCGAGGAGGTCGCGAACCTCGTCGTTCGAGAGCGATTTGAGGAGGCCTTCGGGCATCAGGGAAATCGGTGATTTCTCGCGGGAGAGAATGTCCGCTTTGGCGATGATGGTGTCCTGGCCCACGAGGCGGAGCGTGAGTTGCTGCGCGTCTTCGGCGGCGGCGTTGCCAGCAAGCGTGCGGCCGTCGCGGGTGGTGACGGTGACGAGTTGATAGCTCTCCAGCATCACCTCACTGGGGTTGATAATTTCGGTGAGAATGTAGTCGAGGTTCGCGCGGTTGGAGCCCGTGAGGTCGGGGCCGAGGTTGCCGCCGGTGCCGTAGAGCGTGTGGCACGCGGCGCAGGTGCGTTCAAAGAGGGCGCGACCTTTGGAGACGTTGGCCCGGGCGAACTCGGCGTCGGTGAGGAGACGTTTGAATTGCGCGATGTCGGCCTGCTTGTCTTCGGCGGGCTGCGCGACGGGGCCCCAGAAATCGACGAACGACGGGCCGAGCACGCGTTGCAGTTGGCGGGCGGCGAAGGCAGTCACGTCGCGCTTCGGGACGGTGTTTTGTTGGAGCGCAGCCAAAAGCGCCCGAGCCGTGGTTTGGCGGCCCGAGAGCGTCAGGATGGCTTCGGCCCGGTCGGCGGCGTCGAGCGCAGCGTAGCGGGCGAGGAGATTTTGGGCGACGCGGGCGTCATCGAACGCGGCGAGCGCGCGGATGGCGTCGCGGCGGAGCGGAGCTTCGTCGAGCAGCGAGAGGCTGGCGGGCAGGGCCTCGACGTAAGCGTCGCGCGCGAAACCGCGGAGGATGTCGCGGCGGCGTTCGATGGGAGCGGCGCGGTCCTGGAGAACCGCAAGCTGCGCCGCGGCGGCCTTGGCGTCGCCGAGGAGTTGGCTCACCTGCGTGACGAGGTCGCGGATCTTCGCGTCGCCGGTCGCGACGAGGGCGGCAGTGGCGGTGTCCCAGTTTTTCGGAGCGCTCGCCTCGCGGCGACCGAGCGAAGCGAGACCATCGCGCAGCCCTTGGAGGAGGGCGAGGCGCGCGCCGAGTGCGGGGGTCGTCGTGAGGGTGGCGGCGATCGCCTGGAGTTGCTTCGCGGCCACGGCGCGGCGGGCCATCCATTGGGTGAGTTGCGGGATGGCACTGCGGGCGGCGAGGGCGAGTGCGCGGGGAGTGTCAGCGGGGACGAGTGGCTCGACGCCGGACCAGATCAGCTTGGGCAGATTGTGATCGGCGGTGTCTTCGGCGTGGGCGACGAGACCCTCCGCGATCGGCCAGCGGTCCGCGAGCGGGATGCGTTGCAGCGCGGACGCGAGAGCGAGGCGCACGACGGGCGACGGATCGGAGACGGCCAGGGCGGCGAATTTTTTCAGCGCCGCGGGGCCGACGGCGAGATCCTCGCCGAGCAGTTGGATGGCCCAGCCGCGAATCGTCGGCTCGGCGTGATCCAGCAACGGGAGCAGGCGATCCGTGGGAAGGTTTTTCGTGACGTGAAGCGCCCAGAGCGCGCGGAGTTTTTGCGCGGCGGTTTCCGATTGCGCGAACATTGCCCAGAGACGCGCAGGCACTTCGGCGCTGAGGCGGCCCTCGGCGGCACGGTGCTGCAGGATTACCCGGGCGCGGCGGCCATACCAGTCGTTGCGATGCTGGAGGAGCGCGACGAGTTCGAGGTCGGATTGGGCGGCGAGGTTGAGGTTCGCTTTACCGGCGAGGCCCTTGGGTGCGAGGCGGAAGATGCGGCCGGTTTCCTTTTCGGTGAGGGAGTTCCCGCAAATGTCGCCGTCGTGCCAGTCGAGCACGTAGACGGCGCCGTCGGGACCGATCTCGATGCTGAATCCGACCCATGCGGCGTCGTTGGCGAGGAGCGTATCGTCGCCGTGTTTGCCGACGAAGCCGGAGCCTTTGGGCACGAGCGTATCGGTGAGCACGGCGTGCTCGTGGATGTTGGCCATGAAGATCCGGTCGCGATACTCGCGGGGGAATTCGTCGGCGAGGTAGATGCGCGCGCCGCCGTGCGCGGAGCGGTGGCGATGGTCGGCGATGGTCTTGATGTCGTCGTAGATGTAGGGGTTGATGTGTTTGCCGCCCTGCCGGTGATAGATGCCGCCGGGGATGACGTGCCAGAGGTGCGGAATCACGCAGGCGGTGATGAACATCTGGCCGTGGTCGTCGAAATCGAGGCCCCACGGGTTGCTGAAACCGTGGGCGACAATCTCGAAGCGGTCCTTCGTGGGGTGGTAGCGCCAGACGCCGCCATCGATGTATTGGCCGTCGACCACCGGAAGCTTCTCGGGGAACGGTTCGCCTTTATTGAAGAGTTTTCCGCCGTCCGCCGGCTTGCCGACCGTCGAGCGGGTGGCGTAGCCTTGGCAGCCATACAGCCAGCCGTCGGGTCCCCAGTTGAGGCTGTTGAGGGTTTCGTGGCGGTCCTGGATGCCCCAGCCGGTGAGGCGAATCTCGATGGCGGAGTCGGCCCGATCGTCGCGGTTCTTGTCCGGGACAAAGAGGAGATTGGGCGGTGCGCCCAGCCAGAGGCCGTCGAAGCCGACTGCGATGGCGGCGGGAAACGGGATGCCTTCGACAAAGACCTTGCGCGTGTCGAATTTCCCGTCGCCGTCGGTGTCCTCGAGGATGAGGATGCGGCTGTCGCCGTGGTTGGCGAAGCCGGTCCTGCGCGTTTCGTAGTCGCGGTTTTCGGCGACCCACATGCGCCCGCGGTCGTCCCAGCAAAACGCCATCGGCTGCGTGATCATGGGCTCGGCGGCGGCGAGTTTCGCCTCAAAGCCGGCCGGGACGGTCATCTTGGCGGCGGCCTGTTCGCCGGTGAGGAAGGTCGCCTTCATGCCCTCGGCCTTGGCGAGGCCCCAGAGGACGGTGTCGTTGGTCTGGCCCGTGTATTTTTTCCAGGCCTCGGTGAGCGCGAGGTCGTCGACGGCGCCGGTGTAGACGACGAGTTGGTGGCGGACAATTTCGGCTTTTCCCTTCGCGATGGACCAATCGCCGGAGATGGCGCGGCTTGGGCCGATGCCCAGCTGGCCGTCGACGCGCCACGGTAGCGGGTAGCCGGCATTCTTCGGATGATCGAGCACGGCGATGTGCGCTTGATCGGTGCGGCCCTCGAGCTTGAGGCCGACGTCGACCCAGAGGGCGCGCTGGCCGGTGGCGCGGTCGTTGCGCTGGCGGTTGCTGTTGACCACGCCGCCCTCCATCCCGGCGCGCCACGGCATGCGGACGAAGAGCCCGCCGTAGTCGTATTTCGCGACGGTGAGATCGACGAGGCCTTCGGCCTGCCACTCGAGATCGAGCAGGTAGCGATCGCCGCTGTCGCGCATGGTCCACGTCTGCGTCTCCGCCATGATCGGCTGGCCGGCTTCGTCGAGCAGATGGTAAACGGTGGACCACTTCACCGTGCTGCCGTGCTCTGCGAGGATTTCGCTGGAGATGCGGCGCCAGTAGCCGTTGGCGGGATTGTGGAAATAGTCGCGGCCGTTGACGCGCGTGAGGCCCCAGTAGATGCCGGTCTGGTGCTTGTGGTGGCCGGGGCTGAATTCGGTGAGGACGCTTTTCCCGTCAGGCGAAACGATGGGGTGCAGGTAGGGGCGGAAATCGGGTTGCGCGTTCTGCGTGAGGATGGGGGCGGGGACGTTGTCACGATACACGGAGATCGTGTGCGTGGCGGAGTCCTGACGCAGCGTGAGGTGGGCGGCGTGCGCGGCGGGTAGGGCGGCGGCGAAGAGGGCGACGTAGAGACGGAATTTCGAATGGGTCATGACGCTGAATTTCGGGAAAGCGGGTGGCAGCACGTGGAGCGGAGTGAACGGGACAACTATTGTCGGTGAGGCGGAAGGCTTGGGCGGGCGTAAGGTATAATGGGATGGTTGCTCGCCGCACATTACTTTCCGGGACGTAGCGCGCGAACGTAGACGTAGTAGGCGCCGGCGATTTCCTGGCCGGCGGCGTCGCGAAACCAAGTCTGTAGTTCCACCGGGCCGCGGGACAGCGTGAGGTTGAACGTCACCGCCTTGTCCTCGGGCGTGACGGGTTGTTGCCGGCGCACGTCGCCGATTTTCAGGTCGGCGCTTGCAACGGGAAATGCATCGCCGGCGGCAAAGCCACCATCCACCCCTTGGAAGGCGGGCAT
>JANOCA010000447.1:0-39614 GCA_031411915.1 Opitutaceae bacterium | reverse complement strand
GACAAACCCGACCCCGCGCGTGTCGCGCTCGTCGGCGCCTGCGTGGCCGGGGCGTATGCGCTCGTCGGCGCCGTGCTCACGCAGTTCCTGCCCGAGCCGAAGCCGGAAGCCAGCGAGGATTAAACCTCCCTCCGCCGCATCATGGCCGCCGTAATTTGTCCCCGTGGGCGTTTCGTCGCGCTCGCGTTACTGCTGAGCGTTTCATCGTCGGCCGTTTTGGCTGCCGAGGCTGCAGGCACGACCCCGGTGGCGCCGACGAAGAAGACGCAGCTGCCGCCCCTGCCCTTGAGCGCCGTCGCTTCTCCGGCGCGCACCACGGACGGCGTCGAGTTTATCATCGGTCCCGACTACGCCTACGCGCCCGAGCTCAAGGCGCGCACCGACGTCCCGAAGGGCACCGTCCACGACTTCACGATGAACTCGGAGGACAGCAAAATTTACCCGGGCATCGCCCGCGGCCAGACCGGCGTCGTGCCCTACAAGCGCCGCGTGACGGTCTACGTCCCCGCCGGCTACGCGCGCGGCACGCCGGTCCCGTTGATCGTCGGCCAGGATGGCAACTACCGCGACTTCCTGCCGACCGTCCTCGACAACCTGATTCACGACAAGCGCGTGCCCGCCATGGTCGCCGTCATGATCAACTCCGGCGGCGGCGATGCGCAGGGCAGCCAGCGTGGCCTCGAATACGACACCGTGTCGGGGCTTTACGCGCAGTTCATCGAGACCGAGGTGCTCCCGCGGATCGAAAAGGATTACGGCATCACCTTCACCAAGGACCCCAACGCCCGCGCCACCATGGGCGGCAGTTCCGGCGCGGCCGCGGCGTTCACGATGGCGTGGTTCCGGCCCGGCCTCTACCGCCGCGTGCTCAGCTACTCCGGCACCTACGTGAACCAGCAGTCGCCGCTCAATCTCTCGGCGCCGCGCGAGGAGTGGAAATACAACCCCGACTCGCCCCGCGGCGCGTGGGAGTATCACGCCAAGTTCATCCCCGAGAGCCCGCGCAAACCGATCCGCATCTGGCTCCACGTCTCCGATCAAGACAACGGTAACACCCGCGAGGAATCCTCGTGGCGCAATTGGGTTCTCGCCAACCAGCGCATGGCCGACGCGCTCAAGGCCAAGGGCTACGCCTACCGCTACGTTTTCTCCGAAGTCTCGCGCCACACCGATGGCCGCGTGATCCGGCAGACCTTGCCCGGCGCGCTTGAGTGGCTGTGGGCGGACTACAAGCCTGCGAAATGACACGTTGAGGTAGGGGACGGCTCTCCGAGCCTTCCGGCGTCCGAATACTAAGTTGGGAGAAGAAAAGCTGCTTTATGATCGCTGCGGCAAATCGGAGCTTGGATTTCCCACCTTGGACGTTCGCCGCATTCTTCCTTTGTGCGTCGCTTGCGATGGCCGCGCAGACTTACTACTCCTACCGTAGAGGTTTCATGTTTTGCGGACGCTCTGCGCGGGTCTACAAGAGCCATGATCCGAAGAAGTATCGGCGTTGGCTCTGGATTCAGGTATTTTTCGTCGTGATGCCTTTCGCGTTCTCGCTTTTTGGCTATTGGATCTTTTCGCAATCTTAGCCCGCAAGACCAAAGGCCGAATAGGACGCCTCGGCGAGGCGCACACTACCCCGCCGCCAGCGCCACCCGCGGATCGAGATCGCGCACCGCGCGGCGGAAAACCCACCAACCGCACAGCGCGTTGAGCGCCGCGACGCCGATCAGCATCACGCCCACCGCGACGAGCGTCGTGGCCGCGGGCAAAGCCGCCAGGCTCGGTGCAATCGCGACGACCGACGACACCGCGCCGATGCCGAGCCCCCAGAGCACGAGGCGGCCGAATTCGGCGAACACCATCTGCGCGAGCACCGCGCGTGGCAGGCCGATGGCCGTGAGCACGGCAAACTCGCCGCGCCGCTCGCGCAGATTACGCGCGACGACAATCGCGAGCCCGAGGCTGCCGAGCACCACGCCGAGTGTGCCGAGCACGGTGAAGATTGCGATGTAGGTGTTCTCGATTTGGTGGAAGGCCGCGAGCACGTCGCGCGTGAGCTCGACCTTGCCGCCGGCATCCGCCGCGGAGGCCGCGAGACGATTGCGCAGCGCCGGCAGATCCCCGGCGGGGTTCTTCGCGTCCGCGAGGAACAGCGAGTAGCCGCCGTTCGACGGAAATTTTTTCAGGAAGAGCGCCTCATCGACGATGAGGTGGCCCTGGAAGATGGAGTCGGGGATCGTGCCGACGATGCGCACATTGAACGCACCGCCGTTGTCGTCGGCGTAGGCAAGTGTGTCGCCGACCTTGCGCTTCAACGCCCAGAGGAGCGTGTTCTCATCGACGAGCGCGGGGATCGCGCCGTCAGCGGCTGGAGCGGTCAGCGCGGCCCAGCCAGCAGACTTCGGGCGCATCGCGCCCCGCTCGGCGAGCTTCGCCGCATCCACCGCCAGCAGCCGTGGCTGAAGCGTGGTGTTGAGATTGAAGCAATTCACGTTGTCGCCCGCGCCCGTGCGCAACGGCACAATCGCGCCAAGGTCGCCGGCATGGCGTTCGAGGATCTCGAAGCCCGTGGCCTTGCCGTCGCGCGCCGGATTCTGCGGCACGGTCGTCTCGATCCAGAAGGCAAACCCGCCGGTGCCGCTCGTGCGCACGAGCCAGTCGCTGCCCACGTGCTTCCGAAACGATGCCACCGAGAGCACCATGAAAACGGCGGTCGCGATCAAGCCGACCACGGTGAGGCTGCGCGCGCGCCGCGCGGAGAGATTGCGACCACCGAGGCTGGGGGCCGTGAGCACCGCATCGGGACGCGGTTCGCGTGCGAGCCAAGCGCGGCACGCCGCCAGCCCAGCCACGAGCCAAGCGAAGCCCGCGAGATAAAAGGCGATTTGCGGCGGCAGTCCGCTCCGCGCCCCAGCGAGCGCCGCGACTCCGGCCAAAACCGCGCCCAGCGCGAGCAGAAGGGAATTGCGCCGCGTGCGTTTCGTCGGCGCCGTTTCCTCCACGCTCGCGGCCAGCCGAATCGAGAGAGCGCGGCGCGTCTGTCGACGGATCGCGAGCCACACCGCCACGAGCGAGATCACCAGAAACGCCGCGAGCCCGCCGCCCACGCTGGCGGGCTGCGCGGCAAACGCGAAGGTCGCGCCCCCGCCCTGCCCCGCCCAGATGCGCTCGAGAAAGGTCAAAATGCCGCGCGTGTAGAGCGCCGCGAGTGGCACGCCGATCGCACCAGCGATGAGAAGAATCACCAAAGCCTCGCCGAGCCGCCAACGGAGCAACCGGCCGGCGGGCACACCGACCGCGCCGAGCAACGCATCCTCACGATTGCGCAGGAGCAGCGAGAGCTGGAACAACATCGCGACCAAGCCAAGCGCCGCGAGAATCAGGAAGAAACTCATGCCGAGGAACAGCCCGCCGAAATCCACGGCCGACTGCGCCGAGCCTTCCGCGCCCGCGCGCACATCGCGCACAAGGAGCTGGTTGAGCTCGGGCCGCAGCACGCCGAGCAGCTGGCGCTCAAGGTCGCCGGCGCGTTCCTGCGGCTGCGCGATGCGCAACGCCGTGAGCTGGCCCCACCGTGTCGCCCACATCTCGCGGCCGGCCGCGAGGGCAAGCCACGCCTTCGGAGTGCCGCGGTGGTCGTCCCAATACTTTTCGTCCTTGTCGCGGATGCGTTCCAATTTCAGCGGCAGGCCCGGATCCCAGTCGCTCTGGTTCTTCGAATCGCTGATGCCGGGGAAATCCGGCATCCAAGCGCGATCCGCCGCAAGGCCTTCGATGGGCACGATGGCGCGCACCCGAAATTTCGACGTGCGCTCGATCAACGCATCGGCGGCGCCGACTTGGAAAAATGTGACGCCCACCTCGGCGCCGACCGTCGCTTGGAGATCCTCGGCGACCCAGCTGTTCAGCACGATCTCGTTGGCCGCGAGATCGGCGGGCAAGAACGGAGCGGCGGTCGCGCCCGTGGCCGCGGCAATCGAATAAGGTGTCGCCCTCTCGCCGATCCGCAGCTCGTTGACGAGATAGGCGACGATGGGCTGGACCGCGGGGATCGCGCGTGTGATCGCATCTGCCATGGGCGGATCGAGGAAGATGCGCTCGGACGTCAGATCAAAGGCCGTGGCCTTCTCGCGCCACTGCAGGCCGAGGCCGTAGTCGGCGAGCCGCACGGCGCGGGCGAGGGCGGCCGTCAGGTCGGCGGCAGATTTGGAGCCTGAAATGAGAAGCAGGTTGGCGCGCTGCGCGCGGTTCACGGCGCCTTGCATGATCGAGATGGGAAGAAAGACCGACGGCGGAGCGACCTGGGTGGCCTCGAGGTTGAAGCGGCCGAAGGACTCCTCGCCCACGATGGCGGCGATGGTGCAGCGCACCGACTCCAACTTGGTCTCCGCGCCAGCGATGGGTGCGTTGCCGGAGAGCACGCCGGGTTTTTGCAGGCGGACGACCAAGGTGTCGCCGACCTTGAGCGAGAGCTGGCGTGCGAGGGCCTCGTTGACTGCGACTTCGTTTTTCGCCGCATCGAGCGAGATGTTCGCGGGCGTGGGTGCGAATTTCCAGAAGCCGGGCGTCACGCCCACGAGCTGCACCTGCGTGGCGAAGGCGCGTGTCGTCGGCTGGGTGGCCGTGCCGCGCGCGAGCAGCACCGGCGTGGCGTTCACGCCGGCCTGGGCTGCGAGTTCATCTGCGAGCGCCTCACGGAAAAACCGATCACCCGCGGCGACGACGTGCGTCGCCTGTCCGATGCGGAGCTGTCCGATCCGTTTAAGCGACGCCGCGATGGAGTCGCCGGCAAACATCGCGCCCAGCAGCACGGTCGCGCCGAGCACCGCGCCAGCCAGCACGCCGAGATACGCGAAGCGGTGGTGCGCAACACTGCTCAGGATGTAGCGAAAGGCGTTCATGGGGCGCAGAAAAAGCGGCCGGAGTGCAGGCCCAAACCCGACGCCGATGGAAACGTCTCAGGCGAGGGTCCCGCCCCTTCAGGGCTCAGATACTCGTGGTGATAGAATCCCGGGGCGTTGCCCCGGGCTATCGAATTGTGCCCCTTTGGGGCACGTGCTCCCCCGCGCGCACCCAGTGCGCGATGGAGAATCGCATTTAAAATAGACGCCACCGGCTGAGCCCCAACGGGGCGAAAGTCGAAAGCCCAGGGCAACGCCCTGGGTTTCCGGTCCGGAAAAAATCCGAAGCCCCGAAGGGGCGAAACTCGGTCAGTCCCAGACATAGAGTTCATCAAATTCGATGCCGTATTTTCCCAAGAGCTTTCGATACTCTTCCTGAAAGGTTACCACGCGATGGTGTTCTGCTTGGTTCACAAGGTATTTCTCAACATCGGCGCGGTGCGAGGGACTCACAGAAAAGATTCCGTAGCCGTTTTGCCAATGGAACGCGCGATAGGCCGGGCCGCGCGTTTTGATCCACTTTGAGGAGCCGGTCTTGATTTCTCCAACGAGGTCCGCCGGAGACAATGTGCGCGGATGGGAGAGGAGCAGATGGATGTGATCGAATACCGAACCTGCCTGGAACAGCGCGCCACCGATGTTTTGCACGATGCCGCCCACGTAGGCATGAAGGTCGGCGCGAATCGCATCGTCGAGCAGCGGTTCGCGGTTCTTCGTCGAGAAGACGACATGCACTAGGATTTGGGCGAGCGATTGCGGCATGCTTGAATGGTTGCGCCCTTTCAGGGCTAAGGGCTAAGGGCTTTCCGGTTTGGATCCCAGGGCGTTGCCCTGGGCTTTCAACCGGTGCCCCGTTGGGGCACGAGGCGGCCCGCCTCCAGGCCATAGGTGCGCCCCATGCGGCGGGCGAGCCCGGGGTTGTGGGTCACGACGATCAGCGCCGCGCCGGCGGTGGCGTTGGTCTGCAACAGCAGATCGGCGATGCGCTCGCCGGTCGCGACATCAAGCGAGCCCGTCGGCTCGTCCGCGAGAATGAGCTTGGGGCGGTTGATGAGGGCGCGCGCGATCGCCACACGGAGCTGCTCGCCACCGGAGAGCTGCCACGGACGGTGTGTGAGGCGATCGCGAAGACCGACCTGTTCGAGCAGCGCCTCGGCGCGGGCGCGAACCTCGCCTTCGGGCTCGTCCCATCCGCCCGCGAGGCGAGGCACGAGGACGTTCTCCAGAATCGTGCACTGCGGCAGGAGGTAGTGGAGCTGGAAAATGAAACCGATCGAGCGGTTGCGGAACCGCGCCGCCGCCGTGGCGTCGAGCCCCCCGAGCGGCGTGCCGTCGATGGTGATGGTGCCGGAGGTCGGCTGGTCGAGCGCGCCGAGCAGGTTGAGCAGGGTGGTCTTGCCGCTGCCCGAGGGGCCGACGATCGCGACGGTCTCGCCGGCAGCGACGCGCAGATCGAGATCGCGCAACACGGACACGGGACCGGCGGGACTGTCGTAGGATTTGGAAACGCGGGAGACGTCGATCATGGGATGGCGGGGAGAAGCTAAGAGCAAAGAGCTGAGAGTCTAGAGCATGAGTGGTCGGAGGAGGACGGAGCTTCTGCTCTCAGCTCTAGCCTCTCGGCTCTCAGCGAATGATCTTCCACCGTCGGGCCTTGAACTCGTGGATCGGCAGCGTGCCGTTGGGCACGCGTTCCACGGCGATGCGGATTTGAAATGCGCTGCGAAGACGACGGCTGAACTCTTCCGTGGGATCACCCGCGTCGCCGAGGGCCTCGAAGCGCACGCGGACCTCGGGTAGCGCGGCGCTCTGGTCGATCTCCACTTGGTATTCGCGCACGCCGCCCATCGCGCGCACGACGGCCTCCACCGCCGCGGGATAGAGGTTCACGCCGCGCACGATCACCATGTCGTCGGCTCGGCCGAGGATTCCGCCCTCGAGCGCGAACCACTCCGGGTCCTCGCCCGGCAGCGCGATTGGCCGCACGAGATCGCCCGTGCGGTAGCGCAGGAGCGGGCAGGCGTCGCGCCCGAGGTTCGTGAGCACGAGCTCGCCGCTCGCGCCTGGCGGCACCGGGACGTTTGTGCCGGGTTGCAGCACCTCGCAGAAATAGCGATCGTGCATCAGACGGAGCCGCGCCGGTTGATCGGGGCTGCCGTGCGACACCGGCCCGACCTCGGTCATCCCGTGGTGATCGACGACGCGCGCGCCCGGCCAGCCTTGCTCGATGCGCGCGCGAATCTCCGGCACGCTGCCGCCCGGCTCGCCGGCCACCATCACGAGCTCCACACCCGCGGCACCGAGGTTTAGGTTTTCCTGCCGCGCCACGTCGATGAGCCGGAGCGCGTAGGTGGGCGTGCAGCAAAGGATGCGCGGACGCTGCGCGAGCAGGAAACGCAGCCGCTCGGCGCTGCCCATGCCGCCGGCCGCGATGGTGCGCAGGCCGAGCTGCTGCGCCGAGTCGAACGCGGTCCAGAAACCGAGGAATGGCCCGAACGAAAACGCGAAGAACACCGCGTCGCCCGCGCGCGCGCCAGCGCTGCGCCAGATGGTCTTCCAGTTGTCGAGGAGCCACTGCCAGCTGTCGGCGTTGTCGAGCCACACGATGGGCCGGCCGCTGGTGCCGCTGGTCTGGTGGAAACGCGTGTAGGACTCCGGCGGAAACGTCAGCGTCGTGCCGTAGGGCGGATGCTCCGCCTGATCGCGCGCGAGTTCGTCCTTCGTCGTGAAGGGCATGCGGGCGGAGAACTCGGCGAGGGACGCAAAGCCGCCCAGCCCACCCGCCGCCGCGAGGCGCGGCCGGTAGAAGCGATTCGTCGGCGCAATCGCGGCGATGAGGCGGTTGAGCGCCGCGAGCTGCAGCTGCGCCAGCCCGGGCATGGCGATCAACGCAGGCCCGGAGTCGCGCTCGCCGTGGCGGCGGGCACAGCCTTTGCGGTCTTCGGGGCGGGCGCGGGCTTGTAGTAGCTCACGAGGCAGCCGCCGATGGCGGCGAGCACGATGCCCGCCCAGAATTGCCACGCGATGCCACCCCACCCGCCCTTGGGTGGATGCATGAGCGTGGCCGCGATGGCGTTTACGATGGGCGCCGCGGAGAACACGATCGCCATGACGACCGTCGGCGTGCCCTTGGCGCCGAACGCGAGGAGGATACCGAAGGCGCCGATGGCACCGAGGGCACCGGCGAAGAGCGAGAGCCAGATGCCCTTGGTCGGGAAATTGAAGTCGGAGCCGTTGACCTTCAGCACCAGCAGCGGAGCGAGCACCGCGATGATGAAGTAGGCGACGCCCACGAGGAGAAACGCCTTGTAGCGGCCGTTGATCGGATCGCCCATGGCGAGTTGTCCGCTGTGGAGATAGACGCCGTAGAGACCCCAGGTCGCGACGGTAAGGAGGGCGTAGAAGAGCCAGTTCATGGTGTGGGAAGACTTAAGAGTTGCTGAATGAGAGTTGAGAGGAAATCCGCCTGATTTTTGAAACCACTAATGCTCATTAATGGAATGGAATTTTAGGAATGGCTGACATGAGTCCGGCCTGAATTCCTACCATTCCCTCTGATGAGTGTGCATTAGTGGTTTCCTTTCATCGCGGCTTCGAGTTTGGCGCGGAGCGCTGCGGGGATCGGGGCCTTGCGCATCTCGTGCGTAGCCGTGTCGAGCTCAACGTGGATGATGCCGAACTTCCCGGTCGCCAGCAGCGCCGGCTCAGCGCCATCGACGGAAAAAATCGAGAACGCGTAGCTGAGGCTCGTCGTGCGGAGTTCGGCGAGATGGAGGCAGACTTCGAGCGTATCCTGAAAGCGCGCGGGCCGGAGATATTTGCAGCTCACCTCAATCCGCGGCCACCCGTCGTGCCGCGTCCCTTGGGAGGAGTGGACGCTGAAGCCGAGCGAGCGGAAGAACGCGTGCTCCGCGCATTCCACGAACCGGAAGAAGTTTGCGAAATGCATGATGCCCGCGAGGTCGGTATCGGCGAACTCGACGAGGCGGCGGTAGCGAAAATGAATGGGGGCTTTGGCGTCCATGCGCTCAGGGAGTGGTTTCAAAAAAGCGTCTGAGTAGGCCAGCGCGCTTGCGCGCGCCCAAGCCGCGCTCGCAAGCGAGCTGACCTACGAACATTCGTTTCGATGAAAATCGCATTTTTGAAAATACACCAAGCCGTTCACACTGCCCGTGACGCCGTGAGGCGAGCGGTGGCCCGGATGAATTCCGCGCACATCGTCGGGGCGGAGAAATATTTTTCAACGCCCAATCGGCCCGCGCGCCCGAGCGCGGCGCGGCGCGGCTCATCGGCGAGCAAGTCGCGCCAAGCCCGGGCCAGCGCACGCGCATCGCGCGGCGGCACGCACACGCCGCCGCCGGTTGCGGCGATGAGTTCGGGAAAGGCCGCGGCATCCGGTTGCACGACCGGCACGCCGCAGGCCATCGCCTCGACGACGTAGAGGCCGAACGCCTCGGGATACGCCGTGGGCACGGAGAACAGCGTGAGCCCGCGGAGAAACGAGATTTTTTGCTCGCGGGAGACGTTGGGCTGCCACTCGGTGCGGCCGGCGAGACCGGCCTCCGCGAGGCGCTGCTTCATCTGCGCGATCAACGGCTCGTCGCCCGCGGTGGCCGCGCCGGCGATGCGCAGCCGCGTGGTCGTGTCGCCGAGATCGCGGGCGAGCGCGATGAAGGCGTCGACGAAGAGGTCGAGGCCTTTGTCGCGGCTCATGCGCGCGAGATAACCGATCACCGGAGGCACGGGTGCGGCGTCGACCACGGTGAAGCCGTCTAGCCGGATGCCGTTCGGCACGACGGCGATGTCGGCCGCCGCGAGGCCTAGGCGCGGCGCCATGTAGTCGGCGTAGAACCGCGTGGGCGAAATCAGCAGGTCCGAGGCTGGAAGGCGCGCCTTAAGGGCGGCCCACGCCCGCGATCGGTAGGGCTCGGGCAAGCCGTCGAGAAACGTGTCCTCGCCTTGGAAGAAAGTGACGATGGGCGCGCCGAGCCGACGACGCAGCTCGCCCGCGAAGCCGACGAGCAAGGCATTGGAGAGGCACACCAAGTCTGGCTTCACCACGCCGGTGAGCCACTCGAGGAGCTTGTCGAGTTCCTTGCGGAGCGGGCTCTCGTCGACGTTGAGCATCTCGAGCATCATTTCGCCATGGGTGCGCGCGGAGGTCATGTGGCTCCGGCGCGCCGCCCACTTGAGCAGGCCGGTGGAATTGAGGAGCTGGTCAAACCACGCGGGCGTGTGGCGGAAGAGTGCGAGCTTCTGCTGGAGGAAGACATTGATGCCGCCGAAAAACACCGGGACGTCGCGCGCGTTGTCGAGCGTGGTCTCGTCGAGAATCAGCGGCAGATACATGGGCGCGATGGTCACATCGTGGCCGGCGCGGTGCAGCTCACGCGCGAGGGTGTTGTCCCTCATGCACGCGCCGCAGTAGTAGCTGCCGGTGCCGGCGGTGAGGAAGACGATCTTCATGCCGGAAGCGGCTGCGCCGCGGACCAAGGACGAGGGAACAAGGGGCCAAGCGACTGACTCTGAGGTAGGGCAGGTCTGTGACCTGCCCTTTCACGCGCTGAGCATTCGAAGGGCAGGTCACAGACCTGCCCTATTTCCGGCAGCCGCTTCCCGTGGCGCACATGACAGCCTCTGGTTATGAGTCCATTCATGGCGGCAGAATTTCCATGATCCAAGCCAGCGTGGCACCCCCCGGCGTGGCAAGCCGGTTGAAGCGCCCGCTCGCCGTGGCGCCGGACGGGAGCGCGAACGGCGTGCCCGCAAGGCTGGCCGCGTCCGCGGTGAAAAACCCAATCGGCGCGCTGACAAACGGCACCTTGCACGCGTGCAAGATGGCGCCGAGCGGCGTCCGCCCCGCCTCGATCGTGGCGCGGGCCTCGGCGGAAAACTGCGCGAGTTCCACGGCGAGCACGCCATACTCGACGAGCTTGCCCGCGTCCTGCGTGCGGAGGAAAACCTCGCGCAGGTAGAGCCCGCCCTCCGTGCGGCAACGCAGCACTTCGACGCGCAGCGCACTGCCGTGGTGCGTCGCGAGCGTGGAGGTCATATCGCGGTCGTGGTCGAGAAGGCTGCGATCGGGCTGCGGGAGGTCGGCGCCACGGAGGGGGTGCAATGTCGCCACGTCCAGAGCACAGGACTCGTGGAGAAACAGGCGCAGCACCGACGGCAGGCTGGCGACGGTCAAAAACTCAGGCATCGTCATGCGCAGTCGTTATTGCGAATAGCGATGGGGCCGACGAGTCCGTAAGGTGTGCGCAGCAACGGTCGTGAACTGATCGCACACATGCATACGGCTGGCCTAACGCTTGGGCGCGGCGCGCCGCAGATACTCAGCATACGCACCAGATTCGACGCCCCGCAGTATGTCCTCCAACTCCACCTCATAGAAAAAGCAGCCGGCCATGACCGGGACTTTTGCCGGCGGAAGCTTCCTGAACTCTTTCATCAGTTCCTTCAGATTCTTCGCTCCCAGCTCCTGCAAACCCACAAGGGCATAGCAACGGGCAGGTGATTCCCCTTTCTCAAAAACAGTCGTGAACGCGGCTGCGGCATTTTTCTTCGCGCGAATCCGAAGAAAGGCGGTTTCACCATCGGAAGTCTCCCCGTGATATCCAGTCGGACCAAATGAGAAGGTCTTGGCGCTAATTAGCGTCTTTGCATCGGCGTCGATTTCCTTTTGCGCCGCCTGAGCACCGAACAAGCAGGCCGCTGCTAGCAGGGAAACAATCAGCAATCGCGTTCTCATATTTCCAGGGCAGCTACACAATCTTCGTCGTCCGGTGCTGTGACAGGAAGAACTCGTGCAGCAGCGTGTCCACGCAGAGCAGGCCATCGCGCGTCAGGCGGACTTCCGACGAGTCCACGGCGAGGAAGCCCTCCGCGGCGAGGTGGCCGAACTGATTTGAAAACCGCGCCGCGAGGTTGACGCCGAATTTTCGCTGGAAGTAGCCGAACGAGACGCGGCCGAGCTTCATCTGGAGGATGAACTCGCGGATCATCCGCTCCTCCTGGTTCGTGCGGAAGGCGCGCTTGGTCGGGCGCTGGCCGGCGTTGATCGCGGCGAGGTAGGGCTCGATCTCGGTGACGTTCTGGTAGTGGACACCAGCGGCGTGGGAGAACGACGCCACGCCGAGCCCGATCAGATCGGCGCCGCTCCAGAGTTCGTCGCGGTAGAGAAATTTCGTGCGCTGGGGGTTAAGCACGGCGGTGTAGCCGCTGCCGACGGTGTAGCCCACGGCCTCGAGCGCGGCGAACGCCTCCTTCACCCAGCGGCGCTTCGTCATCCAGTCGGCGACGGGCGCGACGAGTTTTCCCTCGGCCTTCATTTCCTTGTAGATGGTCGTGTTGTAGGGGACCTCCATCTGGTAGATCGTCACGCTGTCGGGGCGCAGCTTGATCGTCTCCTCGATGTTGCGCTGCCAGAGGGCCTCGGTCTCCTCGACCATGCCCGCAATGAGGTCGATGTTGATCTGGGCAAAGTTCTCGGCGCGGGCGCGCTCGTAGGCGGCATAGACCTCGCCGGAGCGGTGGGCGCGGCCGTTGATCTCGAGCACATGATCGTCGAAGTGCTCGATGCCCAGGCTGAGGCGCGTGACGCCCACCTGCTTGATCGCGGCGAGCTTGGCGGCGTTGAGCGTGCCGGGCTCGCCCTCGAACGCGACCTCCTCGGCCTCATCCCACGGCAAGATCGCCTTCAACTGATCGGTGAGCTCGTGGAGCTGCTTGGCGGAAAGATACGAAGGCGTGCCGCCGCCGAAATAGACGAAGTGCGGCTTGCGACCACGGTAGAGCGGGCGCGCGGCGAGCGTCTTCAGCTCGGTGACGGTGGCGTCGAGGTAGGTCTGGATTTCCTTGGCGTTCTTATCGGTGTAGACGCGGAAATAGCAAAAATGGCAGCGCTTCCGGCAAAACGGGATGTGGTGATAGAGCCCGAGCTTGGCGCCGGGCGTGGGCGTGGAATCGAGCGCAGCCTCGACCTCGGTGTTTTGGTTTTCGGACCAGAACGAGAACGGCGGGTAGTTGGAGATGAAGTAGTTTCCCGCGAGCGTGGATGTCTTCGCGGGAGCAGCCGGCGCGGGAGCGGGAGTGGCAGTGGTGTTCATGGCAACGTGCGGTGCGAGCAACCCTGACTTGTCATTCTGAGCGCAGCGAAGAATCCATGGCTACGAACACTTTTTCACCTGCGCACACGTGGATTCTTCGCTGCGCTCAGAATGACAAACAAAGGCGAGTGCATCGTGGTTATGATAGGCAGACGCACCGTGCGGAGGAACGGCTCATTTTTTGGCCGCGGGCGTGCCCGCCCGCAGGGCAAAGACCGTGCCCTTCTCGCCGCCCACGATGATCAGCCGCGCGCCAAACGCCGGGGAAGCCACGAGGGCCTCGCCGAGATCGAGCTGCCAGAGTTCCTCGCCCTTTTCCAAGCCCGCGGCGTAGAGCCGTCCGTCGGTGGAGCCGAAGAGCACGCCATCCGAAAATACCACGGGCGAGCCCTCGACGCGGCCGCCGGTCTTGAAGGTCCACGCCGCCTGCCCGGTCGCGCGAGCGATGGCGTGGAGGTGCTTGTCGCGCGAGCCGATGAAGACGAGGCGGTCGTTGACGGCGGGCGCGCTCATGAACGGGAGCGACCTGTCCTGATAAGTCCACGCCACCTTGTTGCCGGCGACGTCGAAGGCCACGACCTCGTTGGCGTAATTGCCGCAGAAGGCCATCGGGCCGTGCGTCGCGATCGAGGCGGTGATCTGCGCGCTCGTGGCGATTTTGTGGACGAGCGTGCCGTCCTTCAGGTTGATCACGTGGAGCAGCGAGTCGCAGCCGCCGAAGACGAGCCAGCGGCCATCAACGATCGCCGGCGAGCCGTTGATGGGTTCCTCGGCCTTGTAGCTCCAGATGAGCTTGCCGTCGGCGGCGGCGAGCACGCGCGTGGTGCCGTCATAGCCGTTGAGCAGCACCCAGTCGGAGCCGGGTGTCGCGGTGCCGGCGGGGGCTTTGATGACGACGGCGCCGGAGCTGATCTTGTCCTCGCTGGCGAAATTCCACGCGGCCGCGCCGGTGGCGGCGTCGAGGGCGTAGAGCTTGCCGTCGTTGGAGGAGAGAAAGACTTTTCCGGCCGCCACCGCGGGCGCGGCCATGATCGCGTCCTTGGTCTCGAAGCGCCAGAGTTCCTTGCCGGTGTCCGCAGCGAGCGCGTGCAGCGTGCCCTTGATAGTGCCGATGAAAACGCGGCCGTCGGCGATCGCGGCCTCCGCTTGGATGGAACCGTTGGCGGCAAAGGTCCAGGCCGTCACGGGATTCACCGGGAGCGGCGCGGTGACGCTGCCGCTGAGCGCGGGCCCGCCGCGGGTCATGGGCCAGGCGGTCTCGGCGACGGCGGGAGTGGCGGATTTTTTCGCGGCGTCCGAGCCGGCACGATCGCCGCAACCGGCGAATGCGAGGGCGCAAAGGACGAGCAAAACCAAGCGCGTTGGGGGCAACGCGCTCCACCTCAAGGCATCAGATTGCGAATGCACGGTGATAGAGTGCAACGAAGTCGGCGGCTTGCAACGGCCGAGGGTTGAACTTGCCCGTCCACTGGCGCGTGGCGTCGTCGGCGAGCTGGGCGAAATCGACCTTGCTGGAATCGAAGTGCGGCAGGCGGCTGGCGGCGACGAGACCGCCGACCCACTCGACTAGTTTCCCGGCGGCAGCTTGGTTTTCACCGGGGCCGACCTGGGTCCGGCCGGAATCGGCCTGAGCAAGCTCAGGCCCTACGGGGAGCAAGGTCGCGAGTCGCGCGTAGATCGCGGCGACGGCGGGATCGGCGGCGTTGAAGCGCATCACGGCCGGGAGCATCAGCGCGACGGCGTGACCGTGGGTGACGCCGTAGCGGGCCGTGAGCGGATTGGCCGAGGCGTGGGCGGCGCCGAGCATCGAGTTCTCGATCGCGAGGCCGGCGAGCGCGGCGCCGAGCTGCATGTGGCCGCGGTCCTCCAGCGTCGCGGTCCCCCCGAGCACGCGGCTGATCGCGGCGGAGAGGTGGCGGAACGCGGCCTCGGCGTAGGGCGCGGAGAGCGCGTTGCGCTTGGCCGTGACAGAGGACTCCAACGCGTGCGACAGCGCGTCGAGGCCGGTCAGCACGGCGACGGAGCGCGGCTGGGTCGCGGTCAGCTCGGGGTCGAGCAGCGCGGCGAAGGCGCGGGCCTTGGGATCGCCGCAGGCCATCTTCTCGTGGGTGTCGTCACGGCTCACGAGCGCGTAGGACTGGCACTCGCTGCCGGTGCCGGCGGTGGTGGGCACGGCGATGAGCGGGAGCATCGGCTTCGTGGCCTTGCCGTAGCCGTGGTAGTCGCGCATCGCGCCGCCGTTGGTGAGGAGAAAATTGCAGGCCTTCGCGGTGTCCATGCTGCTGCCGCCGCCGAGGGCGATGAAGCAGTCGAATTTCGCGGCGCGCGCGGCGTCGCGGCACGCGGCGGCGTCGGATTCGCTCGGGTTTTCGTGCGAGTGGTCGTAGAGCGCCACGGGGATGCCGGCGGCCTCGAGCAGGCGCTGGGCGCGGCCGGTGTGGCCGGCGCGGGCGATGCCGGTGTCTGAGACGAGGAAGACCGCGGAACCGCCGGCCTCGCGCACGAGCGCCGGCAATTCGCCGAGCGTGCCGGGGCCGAAAACGATTTTGGGCGCGGGACGGGAGGCGAAAGGAGAAATCATTTCTTTGACCACGGATCACACGGATTCACACGGATCGGAATCAAACGGCGGCCTGCGCTTGGAGGCTGGGCATTGATCCGTGTTTATCCGTATGATCCGTGGTGAAGATCAAACCGCGATCAAGTCGCCCTGGAGGGCACGGCGGCGGTAGAGGAACTCGAAGAGATTGCCCTCGTGGGGCTGCTCCCATTGGACGCGCATCGTGGAATACGGCCCGAGGTTGAGGCGCTCGATGTTCGTGCTCGTCATCAGCTCGGCGCTCCACTCGCGGTCCCGAGTGAAGGCCGACACGACGAGCGACTCGCCGATTTGGGCGATCATCTTTTCCTGCGGGACCTGGAGCACGCTCGCGAAGGGGAAACCATACTCGGTGTTGGCTAGCGGGTGATCGAGGTTGTCGCACACGATGAGCGTGGGGCGGAGGAAGGTCTGGCCGTGCAGCTCGACGAGGCGCGGGCCGTTGCGGTATTTCGCAGTGAGGTCGATGGCACCCGGAGTCTTGAGGAGTTCATCGAGGCGCTCGTCGATGGCCTTGGCGGCCTTCGGATTGGCGAAGCCGCAGAGCGTGGCGTTGGGATCGTTGCGCGGGAGCGGCTCGATGGCGGCGAGCTTGCGGGCGAGTTCGTAGGCCAGCGCGTCGCGGTCTTTGCTGATGAGGACGGACGAGCAGTTGATGCAGCTGCGGCCGCCGTTGGCGGAGATCGCGTTGACGATCACGTCGAGGTGCTTCGGCCATTCGTCGGCATAGTCGTCGCCGATCAGGATTTTGCTGCGGCCGGAGCCGTGGACCTGGATGTGGCGGTAAGGCGCGTATTTCTTGAGCGTGGTGTCGTTGCCGAACGCGATGGCGCGGCCGGTGCCGAAGAGCACGGTGTCGCCGCCGTCGTGCGTGGTCGGATAAAAACCGAACGCCTCGCGCGGGAAGCCCGCGGCGATCATCGCCTGGATGAGGCGGAACGGCGTGAGCGGATCCTCGCGGCCGGGCTTGAGCACGACGGGGATCTTCATCGCTAGCGCGGGGAGCCAGAGCGAGTTGACGCCGGGCGAATTGCTCGGGAGGAGCACGCCGAGGCTGTCGGTCTGCGGGAAGAAGTTCACGTCGAGGTCGCCCTGCCGCACGACGCCGGTGTCGAAAAGATCGAGCGAGAGGCCGCGGGTGAGGCCGGCGATGACGGCGCGGATGTTGGACATCGCGGCGTGGACCTTGCCCATGTTGGAACGGCCGAGGCTGTGGGGCAGGCCGGTCATGAGCGAGAGCGCGGCCGCGTAGTCCGCGGGCGACTGGAGACGGTCGCCATCGCCCCACGGAAGGTTGCCGTGGAGGTAGAGCTCGGCGGCTTTTTCCATGTAGCCGACGAGGGTCTCGGTGGGGATCGCGCGAAGGGCGGCACCGGCCATCGCCAGGTGCTGGAGGTCGCGGCGGATGAGGCCGGAGTTGGCGACGCTGACCTCGAGGGTCTCGTCACCGATGGAGTGCTTCTGCGTGTCGAGGCTTCGGTAAGGCTGGCCGAGACGGAGGATGGGAATGTGGAGGGCGCTCATGGTTTTGGTGGGGCCGGCTCGCCGAGCCGGCCTAGGTTGCGAGGTGGACGCGCGTGTGGTGGTGCGGAGGCTGGAACTCAGGCCCGCTCGGAGAGCGGGCCCCACCTCAATACACGCCCTCGATGATGGTCTTGGTGAGGGACTGGAAGGGGCGGACGTCGCCGACGCCGTCCCAGGGGAATTCGTCGCAGGGTTTGCGGCGGATGGCTTCGTCGCGCTCGAGGAAGCGCGGGACGAAGAACTCCTTCGTCATGGTCGTCAGCTCAACGCGACCATACTCATTGTAGGGCATCAGCTCCTCGGGTTTGTCGGGGTTGACGATACGGAGCGTGGCGCGCGGCTGCGGCGCGTAATAGGTGAGGCTGTAGTTGTCGGCCTTCGTGAGCTTCTTCGAGATGGCGAGGCCCATGAGGGTGTTGCCGTAGGTGGGGGCGAAGTTGATTTTGCCCTCGAGCACTTCCTCGACGACGAAGCGCACGTATTGCGGGGTCATCGTCGTGCCGCCGACAAACACGCCCTTGAGCCCCGCCTTCACGAGCGACATGCGCTCGGCGAGATTCTCGAGCAGGCGCGGCGTGGTGAACATGTTCGTGATCTTGCGGTGGCGCAGGATCGTGGCGGCTTGGTCGATGACGTGCTCCTGGTATTTGCGGGCCATGGCCATCTCGCCGGTGCCGATGAGGCGCTTCACGAAGCGCGGGTCGAGGTCCACGAAGTAGCAGGAGTCGCCGCGGTAGTTGGCGAGATGCTCGACGGCGAGGCGCAGCCGGCGCGGGCCGGTGGGGCCGACCATAAGCCAGTTGCCCTTGGGGAAAAAGTTCGGGCCGTAATGGTCGCTGTATTCCTCGTAGTCGGTCTTGTAGTCATCCCAGCCGACGCGCTGCTTGGGCATGCCGGTGGTGCCGCCGGTCTCAAAGACGTTGTAGGGGCGCTTGGCGTAGGCCTTGGGCACGAAGCGCTCGGGCTGCTCGGTGCGGAGCACGTCGTCGTCGAAATGCGGGAATTTCTGCGCGATATCGGCGAAGCAAGTGATCTCCTTGCGCGGATCCCAGCCGGCGGCCTTGGCCCATTTGAGCCAGTAGTCGCACCCCGTCTCAGGCGAGAAGTGCCACTTGATCATCTTGCGCGTCCAGACGTCGAGGGCGGTCTGGGCTTGGGGAACGGTGAGTTTGCTGGACATGAAAAGTGAGAGTGAAAGGGAAAGTGAAGGGAGATGATTTCGAGTGCGTAAGCAGGCGGGTCTGGGACCTGGCCGCTGGAAATGGGCTGAGCCAAAGGGCGGGTCGGAGACCCGCCCTACTTCTCACCTCACTTCCCGATCGCGTAGGCGTGCGTGATCGTGGAGACGAAGAGCGTGTCGTTGGCGATGACGGGCGTGGAGTAGATCGGGGAGTAGAACTCGATCTTGCTGACGACCTTCTTCTCGCGGCCGGCTTTCAGGACCACGAGTTCGCCGTCCTCGGTGCCGCAGTAAACCTTGCCGTCGGCGACGAGCGTGGAGGACCAGATGCGGCTGTTGGTGGCGTGCGTCCAGAGGGTCTGGCCGGTCTTGGCATCGAGGCAGTGGATGTCGCCCTTGTATTCCGCGATGTAGATCAGGCCGTCGGCGAGGCTCGGCGTGCAGATAGTGCGGCCGATGGACTTATTGGTCCAGATGGCCTTCCCGGTGATGTCACCGCGGCCGGTGAGATCGATGCAGCTGAACATGCCGATGCCGTCGCCGTGCTCGGGGTCCTGGCCGATCGACATGTAGGCGCGGCCGTCCTGGACGACGACGGTGCAGACGAGTTCGCTCGGGCCGTCGAACGTGGCGTATTTGATCGGCTTGCCGTCCTTGACGCGATACTCGGGCGGGTTGGCGTCGTAGCGGAAGAGTTCCTTCAGCACGGGCGTGCCATCCTTGTCCTTGATCGGCACGGGGTCGTAGCCGTAGCACCAACCGTCGCCGCCGCCCCAGACGAGGATGCCCTGGCCACCGACGGTGCCGAAGGTCGGCGAACTCCAGCTGCAATGCAGCACGCGCTTCGAGACGCCGGAGGTCTCCTCGCCGATGATTGCGCCGGTATTCTTGTCGAGCACGGCGAGCGCGGGGGCGAAGGGCGCGGGGATGTTGAGGTGCGACCAATCGACGCCGTTGGAGGTGGCGATGTAGATCCGGTCGCCGACGATGAGGGGCGAGCAGCTCGAGATGTTGTGCGGGAAGATGCCGAGCTCGGTGCGCACATCGCTCACCCAGAGGATGTCGGCGGTCTGCGGCGTGACCTCGATGGGCTTGCCCTCGGTGGCGCCGAACTTCGCCTCGTCGGCGAAACCCTGGTTGCCATCGGCCATGCCCTTCACGTCGAAGCACACGACTTCGCCGCGGTTGGAGACGACGTAGCCGCGGTCACCCTCGATGGCGGGCGAGGAGCAGATCCCGACGTATTCCCAGTCGCTGACCTTGCCCGAGCCGAGCTTGGGCACGACGAGCTGCCAGAGAAACGCGCCGGTCTTCTCGTCGAAGACCATGAGCACGCCGCGGTCGCCAATCTGCTTGGGATCGCGCGGGGTCTCGTTGTTGGTGCCGACATAGACGCGGCCGCCGGCGACGACCGGCGTGCCGTAGGCCTGCGAGCCGAGCTTGGAGACCCAGCGCACATTCTTCGTGCTTTTGGGATCGATGGTCTCGGTCTTCGGGAGGAATTTGCCGGGGACGATATCCTCGGGGATGCCCTTGCCGGGGGAGACCATGTTGCGTGACGGCGTGCCGCCCCACATGGGCCAATCGCTGGCGGAGGCGAAAGGAAGCACGGACAACGCGACCACAGCAACGTAGGGCCTCAGCTTGCTGAGGCCGGCCGGAGACCGAACGGCCTGAGCAAGCTCAGGCCCTACACGAGACGAGGAAAGCGAGCGGGCGTTATTCATTGGCGGTGATGGAGAGGTTATCGATAAAGACGCGCTTCATGCTCTGCGGGGAAAAGGCATAGACGGCGGGCGCCCCCTGCTGGTGGATTTTTTCCTGCCGGACCTCGAGGGTCCACTTGGCGGGTTCGGGCTCGCCGCGCGGCCAGAGCTTGGCGCGCACGAAACCGCCCTCGCCCGTCTTGTCGCGGTCGACGCGGGTCTTGAGGCGATACCACGTGTTGGCGGTCGCCTCGAACGGCACCGAGGCGGCGAAGCGTTCGTGCGTGCTCGAAACCTCGAGGATGCGGTTGTTGGCGGCCATGTTGAACAGATAGCGCTGGTTCACTACACCTACGTTCGACATCACGCGGCGGTTGCCATCGGTCATCACGTCGGCCTCGAAGGTGTAATTCTTCATGTCAGGTCCGCCGATGAAGTTCATCGTGCGCATGAAGAGGAGCGAATCGAGGCGGTTGCCGGCGAACTTCTCGCCGTCCTTCTCGAAAATGTGCCATTTCACGCGAGCGCCGAGCCACGGCAGCGGGGGGAAGCCGACGTCGGTGCCCTCGTTGTTTTTCTGACCGAGCGGGAGCGAAGAGAAGTTTTCCTTGTGACCGTAGGTCGCGATGACGCGGCCGCGCGTGGTGGCGGCGAGGTTGTTCCACTTGGCTTGGATCGAGCCGGCGGAAAGCTTGGCCGCAGGGCCAGCCTTTATCACCCCGGCCGTGAGATCCGCATCCACCTCGGCGCGGACTTGCGCGGTGGGCGGGATGAATTTGGCGAACGTCGCCTCGCTCGTGACTTCGCGCACGCGCCGGCCGGTGGCATCGAGGCCCCAGACCTTGAGGGTCTGCGACTGGCCGGGGATAATGGCGAACTCCGCCGGC
Organism: Opitutaceae bacterium; assembly: GCA_031411915.1. Lineage (GTDB taxonomy): Bacteria > Verrucomicrobiota > Verrucomicrobiia > Opitutales > Opitutaceae > ER46. Next base: position 18,718 of record JANOCA010000447.1, on the reverse strand, counting down.
AGGACCTGCAGCGCCGCGATCGGCGCGGTGGAAAGCGCGGCGGGTTTCGGCGCCGGCGTCGCAGGCGGAATGATGGGCGCGGTGGCCTTGGGTCCGAAGCAATGCAGCCCGTCCTTGGTGAAGATGAAGATCGAGTCGCCGTAGAACGCCGGGGCGCCAAGGCAGACGGTGCCGTTTTCCATCTTGTTATTCGAGACGATGACGGGCTTGCCGTCCTTCTCCTCGATCACAAACACGCGCGCCTCGTGCATCGGCACGTAGAAACGACCGTCCGCGTAGGCGGGCGAGGCGTGGACCTGATCGGCGCCGAGCTTCTCGCTCCACAACGTCTTGCCCGTGGCGGCATCGGCGCAGGTGAAAGTGCCGTTGGCATTCGTGGCGTAGACGCGGCCGTTGATCAACAGCGGCGAGCTGGAAAAGGCGCTGAACTCGTCGTTGCGCCACAGCTCGGCCTCCTTGCCGATGACCAAGGGCTTGGGGCCGGTGGGATATTCGGTCGGGATCTTGAGCGCGACGAGGCGACCCTGAGTGGAGGAATCGATGTTCTCCTTGCCATGGATGGCGATGAGCTTGCCGGGTCCGGCGAGGAGCATGTCCGAGTTGAGGCCGCCGTTGGAGAGCTTGAAGCGCCACACCGGCTCGCCGGTGCGGGCATTGACACAGACCACATTGCCGCACCCTGCGCCGGCATAGAACACGCGGTGTCCTCCGAGGTCCGCGAAGATCGGCGCGCCCATCGGATTGTCCACGGGGGGCGTGGTCCCGGGCGTGCTGGACCAGATGAGGTCGCCGGTCAGCTTGTCGAACGCGTAGTAGCGCGTGCTCGCCGGACCATCGGTTCCCCAGTTGGCGGTGATGGCCTTGGCGTAGAGCATGCCGCCATCGGTGATGAGGGAGCCGGTGCGACTGTTGGGAAACGTGAGGCGGCCGAACTCCTCCATCATCGAGCGCTGCCAGAGTTGTTTTCCATCGCGCGTGAAGGCGGTGATCACGCCGCAGCTGGACTCGCAGTAGACGTTGCCCGTCTCCGCATCCACGTAGGGCGCGCCGATGGCGTAGCGGTTGTAGACCGTGTCGCTGAGGAAGTCCTTGAACAGGTGCTCCCAAATCTTCGCGCCCGTCTTCACGTCGAGGCACACGATGGCCTCGATGACATCCTCGCCGCTCTCGCCGTAGTAGCACATGGCGTAGACGCGGCCGTCGGCGATGACCGGCGTGCCGGCGCCGTGAGCCTTGAACACCCAGCGGTGGTTGGGCCCCCCGAGCGTGAGATCGGTGGCGAGCTTCTGCTTGGCAGGCGAGATGCCGTCGAGGTTGGGGCCGCGCCAGTGGAGCCAGCCCGAGGCGGCGTGCAGCGTGGCGCCTGAAAGCGCGACGCCGAACACCGTGAGGAACACAAGGAATCGAGCGGAAGTTCTCATGGGTGCGAAGAAAGGGGGGACGGCGTGAAATATCTGTGTGCGGCCGGGGGAAACGCAACCGCGCGATCTCAATACTCGAAGGAGACTTGGACGCCCACGCGGCGCGGGGCGCCGGGGCTGCCGGCGAAGATCTCCGGGTTGATGAACTGGTAGTAGTTTTTGTCGCCGAGATTCTGCGCGTAGAGCGTCGTGGCCCACTGGCCGTGGCGATAGCGGAGCTGGGCATTGAGGGTGCCGTAGCTCTTCTGCGCCGTCGCGGCGCTCGCGAGTTCGTCGTAGTAGGTCTTGCCGATGTGGCCGTAGCTCGCGTTGCCGGAAAACCCGCCGCCAAAGTCGACCGTCACGCCGGTGCGGAGCGTGGACTCGGGCACGAAGGGCACCCGCTTGCCGTTGGCGCTGCGCCCGGCGGCGGTGCGGTGACTCTGGAAAGTCGTGTCGTTGTAGCCCGCCTGGAAATCCCACCACACCTGGTCGGTGGCGCGCCACATGAACTTGGCCTCGACGCCGCGCGCACGGACCTGGGCGGCGTTGACGACCACGTAATCGGTGGAGCCGGGCACCGTGCGCTCGAACTGGTGATCGTTGATCCTGTTCCAGAAGGCGAGCAGGCCGCCGCCGAAACGGCCCTTGGGCGTGCCGAAGGTGACGCCGGCCTCGTTGGCCCAGGAGCGCTCCGACTTGAAGGCGGCGAGCGCGGCGTTGGCCGTGAATCCGCTGTGGCCCGGCGGGCGGTGCGCGAGCGAGGTGCGGACGTGGAAGTTGAGACCTTCGGAGACCGCGAGCTGCAGGCCGGCGGTCGCGGAGGCGTTCTGCTCACGCTTGCCATTGACCAGCCGCGGATCGGCGGGGGACGGGAAGCCGAAGTTGTTCGAGCTGGTCTTGGTGCGGTCGATGTCCGAAGTGGAATGTTCGAGCCGTGCGCCGATGTCGAAGGTCAGGCCGCCGGTGAGCGGCTGCTCATAATTGACGTAGCCCGCGATGTTGCGCTGGTCGATCGAATAGACGGTGCGCTCGGTCTGCACGAAGCCGGGCGGCACAAACATGCTCGGCGGCACCATGAAGGAGCGCACGGCGTTGCTGTCGATCGTCGAGTCGAAATAGAACACGCCGGCGCGGAGCTGCGACTTGTCGGCGCCGGGATCGGACTCGAAGCGGACTTCCTGGGTCCAGGTCTTCTCGGCCTGCGTCACGCGCGACGTGCCTCCGGGGATCGGGTTGAGGTCGAGGTCGGTGACAGCGGGGTCGAGGTCGTATTTTTGCCAGGAGGTCGTCGCAATCACGGTGCCGAAGGACAGCTTTTTCCGCGCCTGAAACGAATACTGGTGGCGGTCGAGGGTGGTCTCGCCCCTGAGGTCCGAGGCGACCACGAACGGATCGCGGCTGAAGAGCGAGCTGAGGCGCGTGGAGTCGTCGTCGACGCTCTCGATGAAGGCGCCGAAGCGCAGGCGGAGCGTGGAGTCGGGATTGAAGTAGATGTAGCCGCGGCCCGAAAGGGAGCTGCGATCATCGGCGGAGGTCTTGAGGAAGGTGTTGTCGATGTAGCCGTCGCGGGTGAGCGAGCCGAGGCTCAGGCTGTAGCCGACCTTGTCGGCCAGCGGGCCGTCGAACGCCGCCTGCACCGCGAAGGCGTTGTAGGAGCCGGAATCGGCGAGGATGCGGCCGCTGTGGCGCGCGCCGGGCTCGCGGGTCTTGACGTCGATGACGCCCGCCGCGGCGTTGCGGCCGTAGTTTGTGCCCTGCGGGCCGGCCTTAACCTGGAAGCTCGCGATGTTGAGCAGCGAGGTCGTGTAGGACGACACCGAGCCCGCCGGCACATCATCAACAATCATGGCCACCGAGGGCGCGCTGAAGAAGATGGTGTTGGCGAGGCCGCGCAGCGAGATGACGTCGCCGAAGCCGCGCGAGTCGCTGTTGCTGATGGCGAGATTGGGCGCGATGCCGGTGATATCCTGCAACTGCCCGACGCCGTGCTGTTCGAGCAGGTAGGCGTTGAGCAAGGTCGAGGAGTTCTGCACGCGGAGAATATCCTCCGCGCCGACCTTAAAGGGCGACATCTCGGTCGGCTTGGGCACGGCGGCCGCGGCACCGGCCGCGAGCGTGGCGGCAAGTGCAAGGAAGGAAACGACTGTGGAGCGGATGCTAGGGAGCATGAGTGGGAGAAACGGTAAGGGGGCGGCGAGCCGCGAGTCTTGTCAAGACGCGCCAAGGTCCGCGAGGGTGCGCGGCATGACACGGGAAAACGACGCGGAAACTCCCCTGCCCCGCGCCCGCTCCCGGCTAGCGCTTTGCGCCAACCGCGATCAGCTTGTCGCGCGTGCGGAAGAAGAGCGCGCCGCCTGAAACGGCCGGAGTGGAAAGGCAGGTTTCGCCGAGGCTGTTTTTTCCGGCGATGGAGAATTTCTCCCCGACCGGCACCAGATAGACGTTGCCAATCTCGCTCGTGAAATAGAGGTGGCGGCCATCCGACACGGGCGACGACGTGAAGCCCTCGGTCGCGGTCGGCGTGAGGCGCTCGCTGTAGCGCACGTCGCCGGTCTTGGCGTCGAAACAGGTGAGCAGCGCATTGTCGCGGCTGCCGTAGAGGTGCGGCCCGACGAGGATCGGTGTCTGCATGTAGTTGCCGCGGCGGTCGTGGTTCCAGGCGATGGAAGGATGCTTCCAGTCGACGTTGTCGGGCGTGATGTCCCCGCTCGCATCGGCGCGGATGGCGCGCATCGGGGCGCTGCGGCCGTGGGCGCTGGTGAAATAGATGAGGCCGTCGCGCGCGATGGGAGTGGGCGTCGGGATGTCGCCGCCACCGTTGAGCATCCAGAGTTCCCGGCCCGTCGCGAAATCGTAGCCGCCCGTATGCTTCCAGCCGTTGACCGCAATCTGCGTGCGGCCGGCGGCGGTGACGATGGCGGGCGTGCTCCAGGTGGGCACATCCTTGCGCTCCACGCGCCAGACTTCCTTGCCGTCGACGAGCTCGAAGACGGCGAGGTAGGAGCCCTTCTGCACATCGCAGAGCACAATCACCTTTCCATCGTGGATGATCGGCGAGCTGGCGAAGCCCCACTGCGAGGCGGGCATCTGGAAATAACCCGAGTCCATCGGGCCGAGGTCTTTTTTCCAGAGGAGCTTGCCGTCCTTCGCGTCGAAACAGAAAAGCCCCTCGCTCCCGAAGATCGCGACGATGCGCGCGCCGTCGGTCGCAGGCGTGGAGTTGCAATGCGTGGCCTTGGTGTGGCGGGCGACCTTCGGCGCGCCTTCATGGCCGACGACGTTCCAGAGGATTTTACCGCTGGCCTTGTCGAGCGCCAGGAGACGCCACTGGTGCGAGGCGTCGTCCTTGGCGGCGTCGATGTTGCCGTAGAGGCCGACCTTCAGATCGGAGCGGCCGGCGGAATTGACGGCGGTCGCCACATAGACGCGGTCGCCCCACACAATGGGCGAAGCGTGCGAGAGGCCGGGGATAGGTGTAGACCAGCGGATGTTCTCGCCGGCCTCGACGTTCCACGTCGTGGGCAGCGCGACCGAGGCATCGAGGCCGCTCGCAGCGGGGCCGCGATACTGCGGCCAGTTTTGCGCGCGTGCCGCGACGCACGCGAGGAAGGCGAAGAGAGCGGCGCGTAGCACAGGGCGGGATTTCATGCCGTTCAGCCAACCACGGCACGCCACCGCGGCAAGCCCGTGCGTTGACTCGTCGCTCGGCGCGAGCCACCACTTTCCCGCCCCATGAAGACTCCCAAGCCCGGCACCATCTCCTGGTCCGACCTCACGATCCCGAACGCCGACGCCGTGCGCGACTTCTACTCCGCCGTCGCCGGTTGGAAGAGCATGCCCATCGATATGGGCGGCTATTCCGACTACTGCATGATCCCGCCCGGCGCCCGCACACCCGCTGCGGGCATCTGCCACGCGCGCGGCGAGAACAAAGGCCTCCCCCCGCAGTGGCTCGTCTACATCACTGTCACCAATCTCGCCGCGAGCCTCCGCGCGTGCAAAAAGGCCGGCGGAAAAATCCTCCGCCCCACCCGCAACATGGGCGGCGCCAAGATGGCCGTCATCCGCGATCCGGCCGGCGCGGTCGCCGCGCTCTACCAACCCGCCAAGTAATCTCCTCCTCCCCCTTCCCCATGCGCCACCTCTTCGCCTTCTTCCTTTTTTCTTCTTCGTTCTTCCTTCTGCGCGCCGCGCCGGCACCGCGTCCGAATATTATTTTCATCTTCTCCGACGACCACGCGCAGCACGCCATCGGCGTCTACGGCTCGAAGGTGAACCAGACGCCGCACCTCGACCGCCTCGCGAAGGCCGGCGCGCGCTTCAACCACGCGTTCGTCACCAACTCCATCTGCACGCCCAGCCGCGCGACGCTGATGACCGGGCAGTATTCACACACCAACGGCGTGCCCGTCTTCAACGTCTTCGACGGCGCGAAGCCCAATGTTGCGAAGCTCCTCCAAGCTGCCGGCTACCACACCGGCATGATCGGCAAGTGGCACCTCGGCAGCGACCCCACCGGCTTCGATCGCTGGATCATCCTCCCCGGGCAGGGCGTTTACAACGACCCCGAGTTCCTCACGCCGCACGGCCGTGTGAAAATCGCCGGCCACGCCACGCAGGTCACGACGAAGCTCGGCGTCGAGTTCCTCGACACGCGCCCGAAGGACAAACCGTTTTTCCTGATGCTGCACCACAAGGCGCCGCACCGCGAGTGGACGCCCGACCCGAAGAACAAGGCGCTCTTCGCCAACAAAGTCATCCCCGAGCCCGCCACGCTCTGGGACGACTACGCCACGCGCCCCGCCGCGCTCCCCGAGAACCAGCAGACCGTCGCCCGCGATCTCACGCGCCGCGATCTTAAGCTCGAGCCGCCCGCCGATCTCGCGCCCGGCCCCGCGCGCCAGCAATGGCTGAACGCCAAGCCAATGGAACTCGAAGTCACACAGCCCGACGGCACCAAGAAAACCCTCACCGGCCGCGAACTCGTCCGCTGGAAATACCAGCGCTACATGCAGGACTACCTCGCCTGCGTGCAGGGCGTGGACGACAGCGTCGGCGAAGTCCTCGACTACCTCGACCGCACCGGCCTCGCCGCCAACACCGTCGTGATCTACAGCTCCGACAACGGCTGGTATCTCGGCGACCTCGGCATGTATGACAAACGCTTCATGTATGAGCCCGGCCTGCACATCCCGCTCGTCGCGCGCGGCCCCGGCATCAAGGCCGGCAGCGTCACCGATCTCTTCGCACTCAACGCCGACTTCGCGCCCACCTTCCTCGATCTCGCTGGCGTGAAAGTCCCCGCCGACATGCACGGCCGCTCGCTCGCTCCGCTGCTCCGCGGCGAGAAGCCCCGCGACTGGCGCACGAGCGCCTACTACCGCTACTACCACGACCCCGGCCACCACAACACCCGCGCCCACTACGGCGTCCGCACCGCCACGCACAAACTCATCCACTATTGGAAAAAGGACGCGTGGGAACTCTTCGACCTCACCCAGGACCCGACCGAGCAAAAAAACCTCATCAACGATCCCGCCCAGGCCGCCAAAATCGCCGAACTAAAAGCCGAGATCACCCGCCTCCAAAAACAACTCGGCGACACCGGCCAATTCGCCGACGCGATCCCCCGCGACGGCGTCGACGCGCCGAAAAACGTGCCTGTGCTCGGGCCGAAGTCCGTGAAGGAATCGGTTGCCTCCGCAGCGCCGTAGAATCGACGCACGTTACTTCACAACCGAGCCGACGAAGTCCCACACCGCCGCCGTTGCCGGATCGCCGGGGGCGCCGAGGTTGTCGTTGAGTTTCACATGATCGGTGTCGCGGGCGCCGAAGAGGCGCGTGGGCACGTTGGCGGATTTGAGCACGGCGTTGAGGCGCTGGGCTTGCGCCGTCGTGTCGGGATGGCCGACGACGAAGAGAATGAGGAACGGCGGGATCCCGCTGTCCTTGGCGATGTGCGTGACGGCGGAGAAATCGCGGTGCAGCTCGGGATCGTTGCCGAATTTCTGGCGGTGGCCGGACTTCGGGAGTGGAAATCCATGGGCCCGCGCGCGCACTTCCGCGACCTCGATGATGGCGGGCACGTCGTAGGTGTCGCCGTCCACGGGAATGCAGCCCTTGATGGGCGCAAACGAGAGGCCATGAGCGCGGAGATATTTTTCGTCCGTGCAGAGGAGCGCGGCGAGCTGCGCGCCGGCGGAGTGACCACCGACGAGGATGCGCCGCGGATCGCCGCCGTGGCGCGTGATGTTGGCGTGGGTCCACGCGAACGCCTGCGCGATATCGCGGATCATGTCGCCCATCGTGGCTTGCGGCAGCAGCCGGTAGTTGGTCGAGACGAACACTAAGCCGCGCTCGGTGAACATCTGGGGCTTGAGCTTCACGTCGCCCTTGTCCCCTGCCTGCCAGCCGCCGCCGTGAATCCAAAACACAACGGGCAGATCCTTCGCCCCAGCCGGCGCGTGGACATCGAGCACGTGGCGCGGGTGGGCGGAGTCAGCGAGGTAGCGGACGTCGCGCGTGACGCTGGGAGCTGGCGCAGCGGAAGCGAGGGTCACGGCGAGGAGTGGCAACAGGGCAGTTTTCATCGGGGATTGGCTTGGGGGACTTTTTTTCCGCCTTCGCGCGGAAGATTTATTCTTCGAACGCATACAGCTTTGACTGCGTGCGCAGGTAGATGTTTTTGCCGACGAGCGCGGGCGTGGCGAGGATGCGCTCGCCGAAATCCGCGGTGTGCAGGACCTCCGGCTTGGCGCCGCCGGCTTTCACGACCGTCAGTCTGCCGGGCAACGAGGCGACGTAGATGCGTCCGTCGGCGGCGACCGGCGAGGCGTAGTAATTGCCGCCGGCGGGCAAGCGTTCCTGCGCGTAGACGGGCTCGCCCGTCTTCGGTTCGAGCGACGTCATCTGGCCCTGGTCACGCACGAGGTAGAGCCTGCCCTCGTAGAGCAGCGGGCTCGGCACGTAGGGCAGCGCGCGGCGGTATTTCCACGCGACGTGGGTCTCCGAGATGTCGCCGCGACCGCCAGGGCGCACGGCCACGAGCACATTGTCGGCGCGGGCGTCGCCGGCCTTGATTCGGTCCCAGTCATCCGCGGTGATCTTGCCGTCGCGGTTGCGATCGAAGGCGCGGAGAAAGACCCGGCGCGCCTCGGGAATTTCCTCCAGCTCCACGGCGCCGTTGCCGTTCTTGTCATTGGCCTTGAGAAACGCGTCCCACGGCTGGCGCGGCGAATCGGCCTGCCCCGGGGACCATGCGGCGAAAAACAGCAGGCCCTCGCCGACGACCGGCGTGGTGCAGACAGTGCCGGTGACGTTCGCGATCGACCAGCGCTCGGCGCCGGTCGCGAGATCGTAGCCCTTGAGCTGGGCGGAACCAGCGATCACGACCTCGGGCGTTCCCGCGTTGGGCCAGATGACCGGCGTGCCGAAGCTCCCCGTGCTCTCGGGGCGCGGCGTCTCCCACACCGAGCGCCCGGTCTCGAGGTCGAGCGCGACCAATGTGGAATACTGGTATTGATCGCGGTTCAGGATCACACGGCCGCCCGCGATGATGGGCGAGGTGCCGGTGCCGAAACGGCCGCCGCTCAGCGCGAGCGGCAGTGGCTGGCGCCAGAGTTCCTTGCCCTCCAGGTCGTGGCAAATGAGGCCGAACGAGCCGAAATAGCTGACGACGCGACGGCCGTCTGTCGCAGGCGTCGATGCCGCCGGGCTGCCATCCGCACTGTGAAAATCCTCGAGGCCCTCGGGTTTCACGCCGCGTGTCCAGCGCAGCTTCCCCGTCGCGCGGTCGTAGCAACGCACCTCAAGGTTGGGCTCGGCATACGTCGTCAGGAAAATCCGGTCACCCCACACGCACGGCGACGAAGGCGACCACGGCACGTCGATCATCCATCTCACATTCTCCTTCGGCCCGATCTTCAGCGGAGGCCGTGCGTCCGCAGCGGCAATTCCCGCGCCAGCGACACCCCGGAACTGCGGCCAGTTTTCCACCGCGGAGATCGTTGCGGCCAACGCCAGTGACAACGCCGCCGCTACTCTCGGCGTGGGGAGGAAACTCATGGCCCCACTGCGGCCGAATCCCGCCGCGCTCGCAAGCTCGGGATCGCCACTTCACCGTTGCGCCGGCGGTGGATTCCGCACTCACGATGACGCATGCGCTTCCCCTGCCCAGCCGCCGTCGCGTTTTTCCTCCTGCCGGTCACGAGCCTGCTCGCCGCCGAAACGCTCCCCGAGGGCGTGCGCCGCGTGAAGGTGCTCAGCTACCCCGACTGCCTCGAGCTCTCCAACGGCGAGGCGCGCGTGACGCTCGGCCACCACGTCGGCGGGCGTGTGCTCGAATATGAATGGCGCGGCAAAAACGCGCTCTACCTCGATCCCAAGGAGGGTGCATGGACGCCGGCGGGCGGATTGACGACGGCCCCGAGCGCGGGGCGCCTCGACATCGGCCCCGAGCAGATCATCCCGCGGCGGGAAAAACTCTGGAGCGGCGCGTGGACCGCCGAGGCCATCGGCCCGCGCGCCGCGCGGCTCACCAGCCAGCCCGACGAGGCGACGGGCGTGCAGCTCGTGCGCGAATTCCGCCTCGCCGCCAATGGCACACACCTGACCTGCGAGCAGATCATCCGCAACGTCTCGCGCGAGACAAAACACTGGGCGCACTGGAGCCGCACATTTGCCGTGCATGGCGGCATCGGCGTCGTGCCTCTCACGCCCGAAGTGAAGCGTTTTCCCAACGGCTGGATCATGTATGCCAGCGGTCCGGAGCCCGCGATCCAGTTCAAGCCCGTCGATCCCAACGTGCGCGTGCGCGGCCAGTTTCTCGAGCTGCTCGGACCGGCGCGCTACGCGAAGCTCGGCTTCGATTCCCACGCCGGGTGGATGGCCTACGTGATGCCGCACGGGCAGGCGTTCGTGAAACGCTACGCCTCGCCGCGCGACGCGGTGTATCCCGAGGTCGTCGGCATGACGCTCTGCATCTGGTATCCCCAGGCCAGCGTGGTCCCGGCCTGCGAGCTCGAGCCCCACGGCCCGCGCAACACGATCGCGCCCGGCGCCAGCGCCAGCTACACCGAGCACTGGCATTTGCTGCCGCACGCCTTCCCCGCCGCTGGCGAATCAATCGACCTCGAGAAACTCGCCGCGCAGGTCGCGCGCGACGCGCGGTGAAGTTGCCCGCGAATTGCACGAATCGGCACGAATAGATTCCGGATCCTATCCGGGCGGTTTTTGAGCTTCGCGGCGATTCGCGTGATTAGCGGGCAGGCTCCTGTTTGAGACCGATTCGCCGGATGTGCCCCAGGGTGCGAATGAAAATCGCCCCGTCGCTCACCGCCGGCGAGGCGAGCGTCATCTCGCCGAGAGGATTCGAGGCGAGAATCGCAAACTCCCGCGCGACTTGGACGACGGTCGTGAGGCCCTCCTCGTTGATAAAATAGATTCGGCCACCCGCCGCGACCGGCGCCGCGGAATAGTTGCCGGGCAGGCGCTGCTGCCAGAGCACACGGCCCGTGCCAGCCTCCCAACACGTGGCGATGCCGGCGTCATTGACGGCAAACAAATCGCCGCCCACGGGCACCAACGCGGGCGTGAGCGGCGCGCCCTTTGAGATGCGCCAGACCACATGCGTGTCGGTGACATCGCCTGCGCCGTCCGGCCGGATCGCGAAAAGATCCGTGCGCAAGTAGCCGGCGGAAACAAACAGCAGCCCATGCGCGAACACCGGCTGCGGCCCGGCGCTGTCGCGCGCGTAGCGCACGCGCCAGATTTCCCGTCCGTCCGCCGGATCGAGGGAAGTGACCGCACTCGCACCGACCACGATGATCTGCCGGCGGCCCTCGGCCTCGATGGCCAGCGGTGCACCAAACGTAAACTTCATCTTGCCGGGCACCAGCCGCGGCACTTTCCAGCGCACCGCTCCCGTGTCTTTGTCCAGCGCCATCACGAAAGCCGCCGTCGCGCAGTCCGCGACGTAGACGAAAAGATCCCCCGCGATGATCGGTGTGGCGCCGTTGGGCGGCACGGGGTCGAAGCGCAGGCGGTTGGTGCGCCAGCGGATCTTGCCGTCGCGCTCCAGGCAGACGGCGCCGTGGTGGCCGACGTAGGCGTAGAGCCGGCCGCCCTCCGCGATGATCGTGGCGTTGGCCGCCACGTTGCGCTCGTGGCCTTCGCGCGGCGGCAGCTCGCCCGTTTGAAACAGCAGCGTGCGCCACTGCAGCCGGCCGGTGCCGGCATGAAACGAGAACAGAAAAACGCCCGGCGATCCGTCCTCGTCGCGGAGCGCGGAGGTGACGAAGACCCGCCCTTCGCTAACCACCGGGGACGACAGGCCGACGCCGGGCACCGGTTGTTTCCACGCGATGTTCTTTTCCGCGGACCACTCCCGTGGCAGGGTCACGGCGTCCGCGATACCCTGCCCCGTCGGCCCACGAAACTGCGGCCATTCGGCCCGCACTGGAAAAACACTCAAGGCCAACAGCAGCCACGGTAGAGCGCGGACTCCGCTCCGCGCCTTGCCACTTCGCAAACCCAGCCGGCGCGCACGGAGTGCACGCCCTACCCGCCTTGCGGCGATCACACCCATCGGGAGCATCATTTCCCAAAGGCCCACAGCCGCTTGTCCGTGCGCACGTAGATCAGGTCGCCAACGATCGCAGGGCTGGCGAGGATGCGTTCGCCAAAATCGACTTGATGCAGGATCTCCGGCTTGTCCCCACCGGCCTTGATCACGGTGAGCTTGCCCGGCACGGAGGCGACGTAGAGTTGGCCGCCCGCCGCGACCGGCGAGGCGTAGTAGGGCCCCAGCGCGCCGGGCAGCCGCTCCTGCGCGTAGTGCGGCTCGCCGGTCCTGGCGTTGAGCGAGGAGATGATGCCGCCGTCGCGCACGAAGTAGATGCGTCCGTCGTAGAAAATCGGCGTCGGCACATAGGGCAGCGCCTTGCGGTAACGCCACGCGACGTGGGTCTCGGTGATGTTGCCGGTGCCGCCGGGTTTCACGGCGAGCATGACGTTCTCGGACCGCACGGCCTTCGCCTCGGCTGCCATGATGTCCCAGTCTTCCTTGGAAAATTTGCCGTCGCGGTTGGCGTCCACGCCGCGCCAGTAGTCGATGCTGGCTTCGGCGAGCTCGCTGAACGCCACGACGCCGTCGCCATTCTTGTCGTTCTTTTTGTAGAACTCCTCCCACGTGGGCAGCGGCGAGTCGACCGTGTCGTTGGAAAAGCCGCCGAAGAAAAGCATCCCGTCCGCCACAAACGCCGTCGTGCAGACGTAGCCGGTGACGTTCTCCACAAGCCAGCGCTCCTTGCCCGTCTTGAGATCGAAGCCTTTCAGCCGGGAGTTGGCCGCGATCACGATCTCATCGGCGCCGTTGTTTCTCCAATGCACGGGCGTGCCGAAGCTGCCGGAGGCCTCGGGGCGCGGCGTCTCCCAAAGTTTTTTCCCCGTGCGCACATCCAGCGCGAGCAGCGTGGAGAAACGATGGAGGTCGCGGCAGAGGACGAGGGTGTCGCCCACGATGATCGGGGATGTCCCCGAGCCGTATTGGCCGGCGCTGAGCGCGAGCGGCAGCGGATGGCGCCACAGCTCCTTGCCGTCGAGGTCGTGACAAACCAGCCCGAACGAGCCGAAGTAGCTCACCACGCGCCGGCCATCGGTCGCGGGCGATGAGGCCGCGGGGCTGCCATCGGAGCGGTGGAAATCCTCGACGGCGTCGACCTTGATGCCGCGCGTCCACAGCAACCGGCCGTCCGCGCGATTGTGGCAGTGGGTCTCGAGCTGCCCGTTCTGAAAGGTGGTGAGAAAAATCCGTCCGTCCCAGATGACTGGAGACGAGGGCGACCAAGGCACCTCGACGCTCCATTTCACGCCCTCGGTCGGGCCGATCTTGGCGGGCGGGCGGGAATCCGCCGCCACGCCCGAGGCGTTGTGGCCGCGGAACTGCGGCCAGTTTTCCGCCGCGGCCGAAGTGGCGAAGGTGAAGGCAAGGAGGCCGAGAACGCTCGCAGGGGAAGCTTTCATCCCGCCACGCCAACCGAACCTGCCCGCCATCGCAAGCTGTCAGCGAGGCGCTCCCGCTCCGGCGATGCGGAAGAGATTTTTCTCGCTGCGGATGTAGAGCGCGGCGGGCGCCGCGGCGTAGGAAGCGAGGGTGCGCTCGCCAAGCTTGTTCACGGCGAGTTTCTCGAATGTGCGCCCGGCCTTCAGCACCGTGCCGACGCCCTCCTCGTTGAGAAAATAAATCCGCCCCTCGGCCGCGATCGGTGAGGCTGAGTAGTTGCCGTCGATGCGCTCCTGCCAATGGACGTTGCCCGTCTTCGCATCCCAGCAAGTCGCCACGCCGCTGTCCGCCACCGCGTAGACTTCGTCCCCGACGGCGATGAGTGAGGGCGTGAGCGGCGCGCCCTTGGTCGTGCGCCAGGCGATGTGGGAGTCGGTCACATCGCCCGTGCCGTCGACACGCACGGCGACCAGGTCGGCGCGATTATAGCCGGTCCCGAGGAAAACAATCCCGTGCGCGAGCACGGGCCGCGGCACCACCGAGTAGCCGGCGCCGTAACGCGCCCGCCAGATCTCGCGGCCGTCCGCCGGATCAAGCGCCATCACGGCGCCGCTGCCGGGCGAGATGACCTGCGTGCGTCCACCGACCTCGATGGCGAGCGGCGTGGAAAAAGAGAACTTCTGCCGCACGTCCGCCACGCGGTCGATTTTCCATCGCACGGCGCCGCTTTTCTTGTCGAGCGCGATGATCGCGGGGCCTTCCTTGCCATCGGCACTGTAGATGAGCAGGTCGCCTACGAGCGCGGGCGAGCCGCCGTTGCCGTGCACGGAGTCGTAGGGGTTGCGGCCGTTGCGCCAGAGGATTTTCCCCGCGCGGTCGAGGCACGCCGTCCCGTGGGCGCCGAAGTGGACGTAGACGCGGTCGCCGTCGAGGATCGGCGTAGGGCTGGCCAGACTGTTTTTGGTGTGCTTCGGCTGCGGGGCGTTTTCACCGGGCGCGAAGACCTCCGTATCCCAGAGGAGCGCGCCCGTCGCCGCGACATACGCCATCGCCCGCAGCGACACCGTGTCGCCGACGCCCGGCACTCCGGTCGTGAGAAACACCCGTCCGCCGCCCACTACCGGTGACGACCAGCCGGAGCCGGGCACGGGAGTTTTCCAGGCGACATTCTTGGTGTCGGACCACTCAAGCGGCAGGCCCGTGGCAGCGGCGTGGCCCTGCCCCGTCGGCCCGCGAAACTCAGGCCACTCGCCGGCATCGCCCGCCCGGGAAGCCAGCGTGGACAGAAAGATCGAGGCTAGTGCGAGGGAGTGTTGAAAATTCTTCACGCCGGGACTGCTAGAGCCCGAACGGGGCCGATCCAACTCGAAACGCCGGCCAAGACCGCGGCGGCGGCGGCGCACGCTTTTGAGCCGCCGCGGCGCGCCCGCGCCGACCAATCACGCTTGGCGCGCAAGACGGCGGCGTGCTCCGGCCATTGCGAGCAGCGCCAGCCCGAACAGGCCGGCCGTCGCGCCAGCATCGGGCACGCCCGGCGCGCCCGGCGGGACGACGAAATAGAGCTGCGACTGCTTGTGCACCTCACCGGCCATCAGGTTGAGCACCGCGGTCCCGTAGGAGTTGGTGGCATCGGCCTTGGCCGCGCCGATCGAGCCGAATTGCCCGATGGCCGCGAGGAGGAACGGATTGGTGTTGGGATCGTAGGCGCCGTAACCGGAAATCGACGGCGTCTCGTCCTCAAGATACCAAAAGGCGACCTGCAGCAGGTTGTTCGAGGCGGTTCGGCCGCCGCCCAGCGCATAGCTGTAGCCGCCGAGTGTCCCCGTGGCGAACTGCGCGTAGAGCCAGGCCGTGCCTGAAGAAATCGGATCGGAGCCGGCGACCGCGCCACCGCCGCCGAGCGTCGCCGCGCTGCCGACGATGTAACTGTAGCTCGAGCCCGAGGAAAACGGCTCGCCATATTCAAGGCAGAAAGTCTGGAGCGCACCGGGCGCGAAGCCCGTCGTGACCAGCGCGCTGTAGCCGGCGTTGCTGAGCGTGGCCGATACCACGGAGAACTCTCCGCCGCCGAGTCCATTGCCGTTCGAGTAGGGCGTGGCCGAAATCGTGAGGGTGGCGGCGACCCCGGCGGCACTTGATGCCCCGATCAGGCTGGCGAGGGCGAGGGCTTGGACGCGGCGAAGGGACGTTGCGGTTTTGAGATTCATGTAAATGTCGTGGGTTGTTTCTAGGTTAATGTCCCTAGGCTGCACGACGCGTCCACGACGACAATACGCCGGAACCGCGGGTTGCACGCACGGCCGTCATGCGTAGCGGCCACACCGCGCCTGGCACGCGCCTCGACTGGCCGTCAGCCGGCAGCGCGCTTCGCACGCAGTCCGCATGCGGCCACGCCGCCGGCGCTGGCTTCGCTCAACGCCCCGCCGCGATCGCGTAGAGCCGCTTCTGGCCGGTGAGGAAGAGCACACCGTTGGCCGCAGTGGGCGTGCCGTGGCCGCCGTCGGTCATCGTGGTGTTGTTCGCCAGGAGTTTTTTCTCCCGCGCCGCCGCGAAGACGGCCACGTTGCCCTCCGAGCCTTGCACGTAGATCTTGCCGTCGGCGACGAGCGGCGAGCCCCAGATGTTGGACTTGAGGTCCGCCTGCCAGAGACGCTCACCCGTGGCTGCGTCGAAGCAGCAGAGAAAGCCCGGCGCATCCGCCGCGAAGAGCAGCCCTTCATGCACGACCGGCATCGAGATGCTGTCGCTGAACTTCTCGCCATCGGCTCGCCAGATCTCCCCGGTGGCCGTCACATCGCCGCGCTGTTTCGCGTCGATGCACCGCAGCGCGCCGGGCCCGGTGCCCGCCTCGGGCTCGCCAATCGCGGCGTAGACACGCCCACCGACAAAGACCGGCGCGGCCACAAACTGGAACACGTTCGAATGGTCGCCGTCGGCGGCTGTTTTTTCGTGGGCCTTGCCGTTGAATTTCCAAAGGAGCTTACCGGTCGCGGGCTCGAAGCTGTAGAGCCAGCCATCGCCTCCCGGAAACGCCACCTGCGCCACGCCGTCGACCACGCCGTAGCCGGGCGAGCCCCACTGGCCGGTGAGGATCTTCGCACCCGGCGAGGCATCCTGCCACACGACGGCGCCGGTCGTGCGGTTGACGGCGAGGAAGCTCGGGGCGGCGGCGTTCTTCACCTTGCCCGTCTTGTAATCGGCGGCCTGACCCGTGACGACAAACACCAGATCGCCGACCACGAGCGGCGATGACGACGAGGCTTGGTTGGGTGAGACCCCCAGCTTCTCGCGCATGTCGAGCAGCCAGACGATCCGACCATCGGCCACATCGAGGCAGACGAGTTCGCAGCGGTTGCTGACATAGTAGACCCGATCACCGGCCACGCAGGGCGTGGAGCAAATGCCGATCGAGCCGTCGTCTTCTCCCGGGTTCTTGAGTTTCTCGTGCGAGACCGACCAGAGGAGCTTGCCGTCCGCTTCGGCGAAACACTTCAGCACGCCGCGCTGTTCCGTGGGCGTGTCCGAGCCATTGTCGGTGCCGATGAAGACCCGTCCGCCCGCGACGACCGGCGCGCCCCAGGTGGTGCGACCGAGCGCCGCGCTCCACTTGATGCTCTTGGGTGTCTTGTCGCCCAGATCCCAGGTCGTCGGCAGGCCGGTCTCGCGCGAGACCATGTTGCGATCAGGCCGGCCGCCGAGCATCGGCCAATCTTCGGCGCGCGCGGCGACCAAGCCCAGGACGGCGCAGGCCGCGAAAAATGCCCGCCTCATTTCGCGCCGATGCACACGAGGTGCGTGAAGGTCTTCAGATAAATGCGGCCCCCATCGACGCACGGCGTGCTGTGTGTGCCCTCGCCGAGCGGATTGCGCGCGATGACCTCGAACTTGTCTCCCGTCGCCAGCACGAACATCTCGCCCGCCGTGGAGGGAACGTAGATCTTCCCGCCAATCAGCACGGGGGAGCTGAAGAACTCCGCACGCGGCAGGCGCTCCGACCAGATCTCCCTGCCAGTCGCGGCTTCGATCGCGCTGGCGATGCCCGAGTCACTGATCAGGTAGAGCCGGCCGTCGGCAAAGAGCGGCGTGGGCACATAGGGCGTGGCGCGCCGGAGCGTGTAGGCGGCGTGCGTCTTGGCGACGTTACCCTTCCCGCCGAGTTTGATCGCCGTGAGGTAGTTGCCCGTGCCGGCACCTGAGCCACAGCTGCCAATCGCGAGATCGCCGGCGACGATGGGCGACGCGACCATGCGCTTGTCGTAAACGGGCGCCTCCCAATTGAGGGCACCCGTGCGCGGATTGATGCTTGAGACGCCGTGCGATTGGCTGGTGAGCAGCAGTTCAACGGAGCCGTCCGCGTGCGTGTGCGTGATGGGGGTGCAGTAGGCGGCCGCGATATTGGTGTTCCGACCGGGGCTGCGCTCGGACCGCCAGACTTCGGCGCCCGCCTTCAGGTCGAGTCCGACAATGAAACTCTCGGCGTCCTGATCGTTCGGCACGATGACCGTGTTCTCGAAAATCATCGGCGAGGCACCGTGCCCGTGCTGCGACTTGAACGGCCCGAGGTCGCGGCTCCACAGCTCCTTGCCGGCGTGGTCGTAGGCCCGCACCCATTGATGCTGGTCGGAGACGAAGGTCGCGATCACGCGCTGGGCGTCGACGACCGCGGAAGTGTTGGCGAAACCGGAGTTCTTGCTGCCCGGGCGATGCGTCGGAAGCACGTAGCTCTGGCGCCAGAGTTCCTTGCCGTCGCGCTTGCTGAGGCAAAGCAGCACGCGCTCATTCCCGCCGTCGAGCGCCGTCATGAGAAACAGCTTGTCGCCCCAGATCACGGGCTGCGAGTGGCTGGCACCGGCAATCGGCACGCGCCAGACGAAATCCTCCGCCGCCCAGCTCACGGGCACGCCCTTGGCCGGACTGTGGCCGGTGCCATTGGGACCGCGGAAACGGGTCCACTCCTGGGCGCCCGCACGGGGCGCGATGACGATGAAGGTGAGCGCGAGAGACGCGCCGCGGGAAATGAGAGCCATGGGGTGCATCGTGGGTGATTGACGCGCGGGCGCGCGCCGGGATGCGCGGGAGCACAGTCGCCCGCAGCAGGGCGGTCAAAGGGAAATCGGCCTGTCACGGAACGTGCCTTGCGTTGGCGCGTCTGGCCGCATTCATCCCTCCACCATCGCCCCATGAGACTTCCCATCGCCCTCGTCTGCCTTTTGTCCTTAACCGCCGCCCTCGTCGCCAACGACTGGCCCGCGTGGCGCGGCCCGACCGGCGACGGCCACGCGGCGGCCGCTCAGAAGCTGCCCGTAAAATGGTC
>JANOCA010000446.1:0-7295 GCA_031411915.1 Opitutaceae bacterium | reverse complement strand
TCCGTCCCCTCCACGCGCACCTCGCTCACCTGCCAACGCGCGCCCTCGGTCACCGCCACCGCCACCTTGACCGCGCCCGTGCGGTCATCGATGGCCACGTCACTGGCGCGGACCTCCGCGTCGGCGTAGCCGAGCTGCCGCAATTCCGCGTGCAAGCCATCCAGCGCCCGGGCGAGCCGCGCCGGGGTGTGCGCCCGGCTCGCTTTCCCGGCAAAGAGCGCCGTCTCCCGCGCAAAAAAACTTTGGGCCACACTTTCTTTCAGCGCGTGCAATCCCGTGACCTTCACCTCGCTGAAGAAAAACCTCACGCCCGGCTTCACGCGAAACCGCACGGCCCGCGCCTCAATCGTCCGCGGCACGGTCGCCATCATGGTGTCGTCGAGCGTGAATTCCGTCTTAGTCCCGCTCGCATCGATGCATTCCACCGCGATCACCGGTTTCAAAAATCCCTCGGCCTGCACCGCCGACATCAGCAGAAACATCGCGTCCTCCACCCCATTTGCGCGCAGCACCTCGCCGCGCCCGTCGCCGAGCAACCGCTCCAGCGAATCCTTCAATTCGCGGTCCCGCAGCCAGCCCGTGCCCGACACGCTCAACGTCGCGGGCCGCGGCCCCCTCGCACCCGGGGTCGAGCAACCGGGCAGCGCACCCAGGATCAGCAACCCGCCGCACAGCCACAGAATCGAGGCAACCGCGTGCCTTCCGAATCGGTTTCGCGCCCGCGTCATTTTTTCCGCTCCTCCTTCGTGCCGCCCTTGGAAAATACCCGCCACTTGATGCCCCCGTTGAAGTCGTCGAACTCGTCATACTCGCCCACGAGCGACCACTGCTCGCTCAGCCGATACTCGAAGCCGTAGGTCTCGCGCCCCTGCCGCGAAACATTTTCGCCGGTCGACAGGCTCAGGCGTTCACTCGCCTCGCTGTCGCCCCCGAGGCTCGCGAGCAAGCTCTGCCCCAGGAACGTCCCGAGTCGCGCCATCCGCGCGCGGTCGGAATACGTCACTTCGTCGTTCGGGGACTCACCCGCCATCACCAGCAGCAGCACCTGCCCCGACTCCAACGGCGGGCTCGATGAGAAAACCAGATTGGGCGCGGAGGCCGGCCCGCTCGCCTCCATCCGCAGGTCGTAGTTCATCCTCCGCACCGTTCCGACAAACCACACTTGCGGCTCGACCCCCTGTTCCGGCGACAGGCTCACGCGCCCCTCCTGCACCGCAAACGTCGCGAAGGGCAGCCTCACCGCGCCCTCGTCGATCGTCACCTCGCCGCGCAGCAGCGGGTCGCCCAAGGTTCCGCTCAGCTGAAGTTTCGCCGACGCCACCCCGTTGAACAGCGCCGTGCGCAGTTTCAGGAATTTCCCGCCCGCCACCGCGACGTCGAGCCGCCACGCGTCATACGGCGCGACCTCCACCGCAAAATACGGCGGTGTCAGCGCCTTCGTCCGCGCCCCGCCCGGCAGGAGGGCCCGCACGTCCGACAAAAAAAGACTCTCCCGCAGACCCACCGTCCCCGCGATCAACGGCGGCCCGCTCGCCGGCGAGGTCAGTTTCAAATCCAGATCGCCGCGCACGAGCACCCCGGTCTGGCGCACAAACGGCAGGTTCTCCCCTTTCAGCGCCACGTCGAATTTCAACTCGCCCGCGAGCGCCGCTCCGTTCCCGGCGACCTGCGTCAACGCCACCCCGCCCGGTCTCGCCATCACCATCTCGGGCAGCTCCACGCTCCCGCTCAGCGTCACAGTTTGCCCGCCGCTCTGCGCCGTGACCGACCGCAGCTCCAGCTTCCGCCCCGTGAACCCCAGATCCGCCGTGACTTCCTGCAACACCCCGAGCGGTCCGAGCGGACGCGTCGCCGCATCCCGGAGACGCAACGACCCGCCCAGCGCCCCGCCCTGGTAGCTCAGATCCACTTGCAGCCGTCCCTTCGGCGCCACGAACACGGGCAAAAAACGCGCCAGCGCCGCCACGTCCGCATCGGGCACTTCGAGCTTCACCTCCGCGCCGCCCTGCACCCACGCCAGGGGCTGCGTGAACGCCTCCCGCCACTTCCCCACGGGCACTGGCAGTTTCCCGCTCGCGCGCAACGCCTGCCCCTCGACGCTCACCGCCAGTTTCTCCAGCTGCACCATGCCCGCATCGCCCGTCAACTCCACCTCGAGCGCCTCAATCGTCGGCATCGGCCGCTTGAAACGCGCGGCATCCGCGGCTAACCGCGCCGCCTTGACGCGCACCTTCCCTTGCGGACGCGCCCAAGTCCCCGTGATGTGCGCCACCGCCTCGGGCTCCTTCAACTCGAAACCCGTGAGCCCTTTCAGCTGCTGCCAAAACGCGGCGCTTGCATCCGTCGTCACGTCGAGCGCGAGCGCGCCATCCGCTTCAAATTCGACCAGCGGCGCCGCTGCCCCAGCCGCCGGATTCAACCGCAGCGGAATTTTTCCGGTCACCTTCACGACGCTCTTCTCCGCCTCGACGATGCTCAGCTCCGCGATGCGCACGCCGCCTTTGTCCCCCTCCGCGGCGATCGCCACGGCGGCAGTCTTCCCCTCGCCCAGCTCAATCGCCGCGGTGCTCTTCAGCGAAAACGTCATCGGCCCGCGCTCCCACGCGCCGTTCGCAGCCAGCGAAGTCAGCCGCCACGCCGGTCCGCCCAGGAGGCCCAGGTCATCCAGCCAAGCCGAGGAGAAATTTTTCACCGCCAGCTCCACGCGCCCCGTCTCGCCCCACGACGCCGCCGCATCGACCGCACCCTCCGGCCCCGCCAGACGCAGCGACTCCACCGCGAGCACCGGCCGCCAGCTAATCACCGCCGGCTCCGTCAGCCGCAGCCGCACGTCCGCGCCCTGCGCCAGTTCCAATTTCGTCACACGGACGGATTCCGCGCTCGCCGTGCCTTCCGCGGAAATCTTGGTCGTCCCTGCCGTCGCCTCAGCCGCCAACGATTCCACGGTCCCGCCGCGGCCCGCCCAAGTTGCCGTCAGCCCGAGCGGACTCAACGCACCGAACTTCACGCCCTCGGCCTGGGCCCGGCCCGCGTATTTCAAATCCTTCAACGTCCCTGCTGCCTCCGCCTTGATTTTGACTTCCTCAAAGCCCAGCCCCGCCGGCACCCAACGCGCCACCGTCGCGCGGCGTATGATCCCTTCCGCGGCCGCGTTCAGAACCTCCTTCGTCACAAAATCCCAGCCGCCGCGCCACGTCAGTTTCTCGCCCGTCGTCCCCGCGAGCGTGCCCTCGCTCACTCGCACGCGCGGCCAGTCGAACTGACCCTTCGCCTCGACGAGCGAGGCAGCCCAATCCGCCGCCGCCACGTCACGCGCCGCCAGCTCAAACTCCACCACGGGTGTCCGATCCAGGCTCGACACCCACCGCGCCTCGCCCGCCACCGCGCCCTTCGCCGCGAACCAAGGCTGCTTCGCCAAGTCGGCCTCCAGCGAAAACCGCGCCGCGCTCGCGCGAAATTTACCGCTGCGCTCCACGGTCACCGGTTCGCTCAGCCGCGCCACGATGCCCGGCAGCGACGCATTCAGCGTCTCCACCGTAAACGCCTGCGCATCGCCCTGCCCGCGCAAAGTCACGTCCAGGGGCGGCACGGATTTTCCGTCCATCGGCACCCCCGTCACCGCAACGTCCGCCACGAGCTTCTGCTCCGTCCACTCGATTTTTCCGTGACCGCGCACCGCCACATAAGCGGCGCCGAGCTTCAGTTTATCTCCCGGGATATTCCATTCGTCCGCCTGCAGCGTCGCCTCCGCCGGCAACCAACCGCGCTCCCCGAATCGCGCGCTCAGCGCCGCGCGCTGTTCCCACCACGTCACCTCACCTGTCACCAGTCCGCCGCGGTCCTCCAGCACCGCATCGCCACCCGCCGCCCGCACGCCGAGCCGCAGCGCATCCGAGGCAAACGCGACGGTCGCGTCCACCTTCAGCCCCCGATACGCGAGTTCCTTCACCGCGAGCGCCCGCCCGGCCCACGCCACGGAGGCACAGCCGAGCTCAGCTCCCGGCCAGCGCACCACGCCGGCCTGCGCCGTGACGCGCGGGGCCCAGCGATCCACCTGCCCCGCTATCCGTTGCAACTGATCGCGCAGAGGCACCCAGCCGCGCCGGGTCGTGCTCGCCGGCGCCTCGGCCTTCGGGGCCGCCACTTCGACGGCCCACTGCCCCGCCACCACCTCGCCTTTTCGCCACCACGCCACCAGCGGCGTGTCCGCCTCGATCCGCGACACCGTCACGCGCACGCCTCCCACCCGCACCTCCGCTTCATGCAGCGCGAAGCGCGCATAGCCGATCCGCTCGTAGCGAGCGAAAGTGAGCCCGCGCGCCCCCCCCAGCGACCCCAGAGCCGGGCCCAGCCACCATGGCAGGGCCGCCGCGCCCAGCACGAGCACGGCGAAGACAACGGAGAAAATAATCAGAAGACGGCGACGCATCCGGCCACTTGCCGCACCGGCTCCGATGCTCAGCCAGCCGGGGCCAGGCCGTTGCGACGAAGCAGCGCGTTAAGGTCAGGAGGCCGACCCATGAAATCACGATACAGTTCCTCCGCATCGGCCGAATTGCCGCGACTCAGCACTTTTTCCACAAATTCGGCGCCCACGGTCGCACTGAAAAGCCCCTCGCGCTTGAAGCGGGTGAACGCATCCGCATCGAGCACCTCCGCCCACTTGTAGGAGTAATAGCCGGCCGCGTAGCCCACGGGATCGGAGAAGATGTGGTTGAAACGCTTCACGATCGTCGGAGCCGGCGGCTCCGTCGGCACCAGGCACTCGGCGATGGCCGCCCGGGCCGGCGCCTCGATGTCGGCCGCCCCGGCGAACTCCGCGGTGCGCATGTGCAGGAGCAAGTCCATCTTCGCGAACGCCACCTGCCGCATCGTCGCGCAGGCCGAGCGGAAATTCTTCGCCGCGATCATCTTGTTGAAGATGTCATCCGGAATCGCGGCCCCCGTCTCGTGGTGCCGCGCGAAAAGATCGAGGCTCGCGCGCTCCCACGTCCAGTTCTCCATGATCTGCGAGGGCAGCTCGACGAAGTCCCACGCGACATTCACGCCATTGAGCGACTTGATCTCCACCTCGCCGAGCAGGTGATGCAGCAGGTGGCCGAATTCGTGGAAGACCGTCTCGACCTCCCGGTGCGTGAGGAGGGCGGGCTTGCCGCCCGCCGGCGGCGTCATGTTGCCGCACATCAGGCCGAGGTGCGGCGCGCGTCCCGTGCCTGCGGAATCCGGCTTCGGACCGCCCGTGATAAGATAATTCATCCACGCGCCGCCGCGCTTGGACTCGCGCGGGTGCCAGTCGGCGTAGAACGAACCCACGTGCCGGCCCCGCGCATCATGCACGTCGTAGAATTTCACCTCCGGGTGCCAGACCTCGATCTGTGGGGCAGGCTTCATGCCTGCCTCGGCGGGCGCAACGCCCGCCCCACATTCGCGCTCCGTCACGCGAAGTCCGAATATCTTCCCAACGATCTCGAACATCCCCGCGATCACGCGGTCCATCGGGAAATACGGGCGCAGCGCCTCCTCGTCGAAGCTGTAGCGGGCCTGCCGCAGTTTCTCCGCCCAGAACATGATGGCCCAGGGCGCGAGCTTCGCGCGCGGCCGGCCCGTCTGCGCCGCCGCGAATTCCTCCAGCTCCCGGCATTCACGCGCAAAGGCTGCGGCGCAGCGGTGCTGGAAATCCTCCATGAACGCGAGCGCCCGCGCCCCGTTCTTCGCCATCCGGCGCTCCAGCACGGCATCGGCGAAGTGCGGCTGGCCAAGCAGCGCGGCTTTCTCCGCCCGCAGGGCAAGGATGCGGCCGATGAGGGGTGTGTTGTCATGCGGCGCCTGGGCGCCGACGGCGGCGCTCGCCGTCCACATCTCCCGTCGCAAGGCGTCGTCCTCGACGTAGGTCATGAACGGCTCGAGCGAAGGCTGGTGCAGCGTGAAGCGCCAGCCGGCGATGCCCTTCTTGGCGGCCGAGGAGAGTGCGCCACCCTTGGCGAGCGCGGGCAGGCCCGCGAGGCGCGACTCGTCGCCGACGATCATCTCCCAGGCGTTGGTGGCATCGAGCACGTTCTCCGAATATTTCTGCGTGACCTGCGCCAGCTCGCTTTGCAGCGCCTCGAGCCGCGCCCGCTTGTCCGCCGGCAGATCGGCACCGGCCTGGCGAAAATCCTTCACGGTTTCCTCGAGGAAGCGACGCCGGATTCCCGTCACGCCCGCCGCCGCCGATGACTCGGCAAAAGCCTTCAGTCGCGCCCAAAGCGCGGCGTTGAGCGGAATCGCGGCGTAGAACGCGGAGACGCGCGGCAGGAGGGCGTTGTGCGCGTCGCGCAGCGCCGGCGAATCAGCCACGGACTGGAGGTGCGTGACCTTGCCCCACGCCATCGTCAGCTCCTCCGTCGCCCGCTCCAACGCGAGGAAGGAGTTGTCAAAAGTCACCCTGTCCGTCGGCAAACCCACAATCGCATCGATCGCCGCCTGCGCCCGCACGAGCGCCGCATCCATCGCCGGCGCGATCAGCTCGGGCGTGAGCGCGGACCAGCGGATGTGAAAAGCGGAATCGAGGAACGGGTTTTCGGCCATGCGCGGAAAAACCGCCGCACACCCGCCAATGTCAAACCGCAAAGCCGGTGTTCACCACGCGTAGGCCAGCGTCGCCGAAACCTGGCGACGCGCCGCCGGCACCGCGGGCACGTCCTGAAACCTGTCGTTCCAGAGGTTGTCCGCCTGCACGGAGACCTCGACCCCACGCCCCGCCTTCGGCCGATACGCCAGCGCCAGCGAGGTCGCGAGGGCGTGGCGACCGCCGACGGTGCGCAGGAGATTCTCCGCCTGCACGCGCGCCACGTTGTCCATGCGCAGCTCGAAACCGCCGCCCAGCCGCGCGGTGATCGCGGCGGTCAGGCGGTGCTTCGCGTAGTTCAGCGCGTAGAAACTGGCATCGACCGCCGCCCCGCGGTAGTCGGCGTCCTTCGTCAGCGCCGTATAGCCCACGACCACGTCGACCTGCGCCCACGAGCGTCTCACGGCGAATTCGAAACCGGCGACCTCGACATCGACGGCGTTGGCCGCGCGCGCCGTCACACCACGGCGAAAGGTCCAGTCCACCAGTGAATCATCACGTCGCCAGAAGAGCGCACCCTCGGCAGCCCAGCCCGCCAATGAGCCGCTCCCCCCGAGCTCGACGTTGTGGCTGCGTTGGCGGCCGAGGCTCGCGTTGCCGCGGAATAGGCCAGCCGCGGCATTCGAGTTGAGTGCGGTGTAGGTCGGCACCTGCGAGGTCTTGGCGTAGCTGAAATGCACGCGCCGCA
>JANOCA010000445.1:0-3147 GCA_031411915.1 Opitutaceae bacterium | reverse complement strand
GAAAGTCTCCGCCACGAGTTTGTCGCCGCGCCGGCCAAAGTCCGTGACGCCATGGCCGACGAGCTCGGTGGCCTTCGCCGGAAAATTCGCCCGGCTGCCGGCGTAGACGCACCACTCCAGCACGGCGATCGACGTGTCGCGATAACTGAGGATCTCGGCGCGCAGGTCCGCGACGGTTGAGAGGCGGCCGGCGAAGAACTGGCTGAAGCCGTCGTCGTTGGTCACGACGAGTTTCTCGCCGCGGCGTGGCGGCGGCACGGGCGCGGCGAGGAGCGGGGTCAACGCGAGGACGAGCAGAGGAATCAAAAAGCGCATCGGGGTGGCGAAGGCATGGACCCGCGCGCTGCGACACGCGAGCCCGGGCTCCGCGCCGCACCCCACAGTCCCCCGCCAAGCTGGCACGGCCGCCATGCCACTGGTGTTCGCTGGCGTTCACGGGCGGTTTCCTCCGTGCTCGGGATCTCCTTCATGAAACTCCGCTCCAGCCGCGTCCTCTCCCTGCTGCGCCAAGGCCAGCTCGCGACCTCGTTCAAGGTCAACCTCAACGACCCGCGCGTCATCGAGATCGCCGGCCTCTGCGGCTGCGACGCCGTCTGGATCTGCGGCGAGCACGTGCCCAACGACTGGAGCAACCTCGAGCACCAGATCCGCGCCGCGCGCCTGCACGACATGGATTCCCTCGTGCGCATCGCCAAGGGCAGCTACAGCGACTACGTGCGCGCCTTCGAGGCCGACGCCACGGGCATCATCGTCCCCCACGTCGCCTCCGCCGACGAGGCGCGGCAAATCGTGGAGTGGACCCGCTTCCATCCGATCGGGAAGCGCGCCCTCGACGGCGGCAACACCGACGGCCGTTACTGCCTCATCCCGCTCACCGACTACCTGCGCCACAGCAACGAGGAGCGCGTCATAATCATGCAGATCGAGTCCCCCGAGGCGCTCGCCAACGTCGAGGCCATCGCTGCCGTGCCGGGCTATAACGGCATCATGTTTGGTCCGGGCGATTTCAGCCACCGCATCGGCAAGCCCGGCCAGATCGATGCGCCCGAGGTCGTCGCCGCGCGCAAGCACGTCGCCACCGTCGCGCGCAAGCACGGCAAGTTCGTGATGACCTCCGGGCTTTTCGCGCCCTTCGAGACGCTGGTCGAGGAAGGCCACCAGATCTTCAACGTCGGCGCCGACGTGCTCGCGCTCGGGCCCTACGTGAAGCAACGCCTCGAACTCGTGCGCACCGGCATCGCCGCCCTGCCCGCCGGACTCAAGCCCACGGCGAAGACGCCTTACGGTTAGGCTCTGCGTAGACCCGCAGAGCTAAGAGGGAGATCGAACACCATTGCGGGCGCTTGCGCGGCTTTCGCAGCAGTAGAACACTCAGCGGGCAGTGCCCAATGGAGTGGCGGCAGGAACCTGCTCGCGCGTTGCCTCGGTAAGTCCGGTCATGAAAACGCCAGCGGTGCCGTCTGCCACTTGTTGAATAGCTCGTTCCAGTGCAATTTCGACTCCTTCTCGGACCTTCTCCGGGGTCGCCACGGGGCGATTTTCCAAGCCAGTCCCAGTCACGACTTGCCGGTGAGCGATTGATCCATCGCTGCGCAACATCTCGATGACTACTGAAGCCTGAGCCGTGATATTTGCTCGGGCGGTCCAGAAACCTGGCTCGATGGTCGAGCTAGCGGCAATGTGCTGCAATCGTGCTTTGATGAGCACATCGTAGGTGCCGGGACTTGGAGATGTGGACTGCGGGGCGACGCTGGGAAATACGATCCGCGCGCCCTCTACGATCGCAGAATTGAGCGCGCTTCCAGCACTCACTTTCACTGTGTGCGCCCCAATGCTTGTGGTAACTTCCGCGGACGTGATGTCTTTCTCGATTAGCATCGAAACGTTACCCTTGTAGGTTCGGCCGGTCGATGCCATCGGCGCAATATTCGAGCGCACGGAACCTGTGTATGTGCAGGCGGACATGGCGAGCGCGACGAGCGCAGCCACGGAGAATTGAACGAGCAGTTTTTTCATAGTGGAGCTGGATGGAAAGGCGGTGCAGAAAGCTTCTGCCCTAAGATAAAGCCGACGCGCCAATCTTGCGGGGTAGATTTTGGCGCACAGGGAGGGCTGATAAAGGGGGTTTGTCGCTGGTGCCCGGGGTGGGGGTCGAACCCACAAGACTTTCGTCGGTAGATTTTGAGTCTACTGCGTCTGCCAATTCCGCCACCCGGGCGACGGGAGCGTCGGCGGAAACTGGAAAACGCCCGCGGCGGTGTCCACGCCAAATTCGGACGCACTCGCTCTCTGCCTCGGTAGTGATCGGGCCGGCTTTGGTTCGTAGCCCCGGCTTCAGCCGGAAGGTTTGAGCGATTCGGATTCCGGCTGAAGCCGGGGCTACGAGCGGAAACACGCGGCGGAGAGCGCATCGTTGCGCCTTTCGCCTTTGGCCACTCAACATTCCCATATGCCCGACTTCCGCGCCTTCTGCACCCCGGCCACGGCCGAGCCGGCGGAAATCACGCTCTCGGCCGACGAGTCGCACCACCTCGTCATCGTGAACCGCGCGCGGTCCGGCGACACCGTGGTGGCCTTCGACGGCCGCGGCACCGAGTGGATCTGCGATCTGACCAGCGACCGGAAAAACGCCGCCGTGCTCCGCGTGCGTTTCCGCCAGAAGCTCCGCCCCCCGCCCTTCGAAATCACGCTCGGGCAGGCGCTGCCCAAGGGCGCGTCGATGGATGCCATCGTGCGCAAGGCCACCGAGATCGGCGCGCGCCGCATCGCGCCGCTCGAGAGCGAGCGCACGCAGGTCCACCTCGACGCCGACCGCTCCGACCGCAAGACCGAGAAATGGCACATCGCGGCGCTCGAAGCCGCGAAGCAGTGCGGCAATCCCTTTGTGCCCGAGATCCTACCGGTGCAAAACGCGCGGGCGTTCATGGAGTCCGCGCGCGGCCACGACCTGAAACTCATCGCGAGCCTCGCCCCCGGGGCGAAGTCGCTGAAGACCGTGCTCGCCGCCTTCCGCGCCACGCACGGCCGCGCGCCGACGACCGCGCTCTGGCTCATCGGACCCGAGGGTGATTTCACGCCCGCGGAGCTGAGCACCGCGCAGAGCGCCGGCTTCGAGGCTATCACGCTCGGCCCGCTCGTGCTGCGCTG
>JANOCA010000444.1:0-13956 GCA_031411915.1 Opitutaceae bacterium | reverse complement strand
CGCCCCTACCGCTTCGACAAGGCGGCGCGCACCACGAACACCGGCGCGACCAAGACCCTCGGCGCCGTCGTCACCGCGCTGCCGTGGCTGGGGCTGTCCTACAACCGGTCGCAAAGCGTGTTTCCGCAGGGCGCCTTCAAGGACATCTTCGCCAACGTGCTCCCGCCGATCGAGGGCGACGGGCAGGACTACGGCGTGCGCCTCATGCTCCTCGGCGGCCGCCTCTCGGCCAACGTGAACGTCTACCGCGCCGACGGCGTCAACCAGTTCCAGCCCGCGCTCAATGCGCCCAAGAACAACATCTCCACCGCCTCGAACGCCGCGCTCACGACGCTCCGCGCGCGCGGCCAGCCGCTCCCCGCGTCCGTCACCGCCGCGGGCATCACGCTCCTCAATACCGAGTCGCAGGCGCGCGACGCCTCCGACCTTGCGGGCCGCGGCACCGAGATCGAGATCACCGGCCGCCTCGCGCCCGGCTGGAGCATCACGCTCAACGCCGCCCGCAACCAGCTCAAGCAGGCCAACATTCTCTCCGACTCGATGGCCTTCCTCGGCAGCGTAAAATCCGAGTGGGAACGCAGCACCACGCGCCTCGACGACACGCCCGCCGTCGTCGCGACCTTCGTGCGCACGCGCGACGGCACGCCGCAGCGCGATTTCGTCACCAATCCCGCGACGTTCGCCGACGTCTACGCCTACAGCCTCTCCGTCGCCGAGCCTTTTTTGCGCGGCACCGGCAAGTCGCCCTTCGCGCACGTCGAGCACACGTTCAATGCCTTCACCAGCTACCGCTTCACCGCCGACGCGCCGCGCCTCGTCCGCGGTGTGCGCGCCGGCCTCGGCGCCAACTACCGCGGCCCCGCCGTGATCGGCTACGATGCGGCGAATCGTGACGCCATCATGCTCGGCGCCAGCGCCATCACGTGGAGCGGCATGCTGGGCAAACGCTTCGCGCTGCGCCGCGGCCAGACGCTCGACCTTCAGCTCAACGTCGAAAACATCTTCGGCCAGGAGGACCGCCTCCCGTATTCCGCCACCGCCCCCGGCGTGATCGTGCGCTACCTGCTCCCGCGCGTGCGGCACAATTGGACGGTGCGCGCGACCTATGGTTTTTGAGTCGTGGACGAGGCGTCTCGCCTCGTTGCCGGTGCCGGCGACAGTTGACGTTCCGCGCTCGCGACCGACGACTGCGAATTGTTCCGCTCGCACCGGCCGCTGAACCCTCGTTCCGCTGCGTCTTCAGACGGCCGTTTGTCCCGCAAAAGGAGCGTGACAACCCTTCGTGTTTTCGCTCCTTCACCTCGCGGTCGGTCTCACCCGTTCCCCTTGGTTCCCCGTTCCCCGCGGGACCGCCGACCGGCCGCTTCTTACCCTATGAAAACCCGTTTCCTCTTTAACGTCCTGGTTCTTTGGCTCGCCACGATCACCGCCCGCACCGCCGAATCAGCGGGCACGGCCACGGCGATCGGCACGGTGAGCAACGCGGCCACTCATCGCACGCTCGAGGGCGCGCGGGTCGTCCTCCAGGGCACCGACCGCGAAGTCCTGACCGACAGCCTCGGGGTCTTCCGCTTCGGAGGTTTGCCCGCGGGCGAGGTCACCCTCTCCGTCTCCTACACGGGCCTCGATCCGGCACCGGTTACGTTCCGGATCGCTCCCGGCGAGACCGTCCGACGCGACGTGAAGCTCACCTCCGCGATCTATCAACTGGACCAGTTCGTCGTCGCCGGTGAACGCGAGGGCAACGCCCAAGCCGTGACGCTGCAGCGCCTCTCTACTGGAGTGAAGAGCGTGGTTTCCGCCGACGCGTTCGGCGACCTGGCCGGCAACCCCGCCGATTTGCTGATTCGTATGCCGGGCGTGGAAGGCCAATGGGTGGACGGCGATATTCGCTACGTGCGAATCCGCGGCATGAGCCGCAACCTCAGCACGGTCACCGTGAACGGCAACCGCGCCGCCGACGCCGGCTCAGCCGGGTCCACGCGCGAATTTCAGTTCGAGCAGAGCAACGCCGACGCCATCGAGCGCATGGAGGTCGTGAAGTCGCCGACTCCTGACATGGATGGCGACTCGATTGGCGGCGCCGTGAATCTCGTTACCAAGAGCGCCTTCGACAGCTCGCCGGAACGTCGCATCCGGGGCTCGGTCGGCACCATCTGGCGCCCCTTCGATGTGCGCGAGGACAAGTGGCCCGAACCCCGCAGCTACGCGCTGTCCTACTCGGAGGTGTTCGGCGGCCGGCTGGGCGTGGCGGTCAATTTGGGCTACCGCATCTTTCCGTCGTTGCTCGACCAGTCGCAGCAGGCGCATCAGTCCCTCGCCGATGGCGTCGCGGGCCCCGCCTACACTTACTCCGTCGGATTTCAGGACGCCCGGATCCTGCGCACGCGCTGGGGCACCAATCTCCGGCTCGACTACAAGCTGAGTGATCGTGTGCGTGTTTTCCTGAACGGCGCGCTCAACACGAGCCACGAGCACAAGACCGACTACCTCTCGACTTGGGCGACCAATCAAACCGTGGCCGGCCTCGATGCCAACGGCAACCTCACCGGCACCGGCGGCATCACTCCCGGCTACACGAACTCGTTCACCACCGTGCGCGCCGTTGCGGCGAGTTCCGTCACGCTGCGCCCGCAGTATCTGAACAAGATGAACGACTCGAGCAACCTGCAGCTGGGTGCCGTCCATCGCTACCCCGGCCTCGATCTCGACTACGATGTCTACAAATCATTTTCCGAAACCGACTACCCCGGCACGCGCGAAATCTCCTACACGGCCCGCGGGATCGGTTTCACCATCGAGCGCAAGGACGAACCTTTCTTTCCGTCTCTGCGGCAGACCGCCGGGCCCGACCTGACGCAGCTCTCCAGCTACACGGACTACGTCTTCAACAACAACCAGCGCAATGGCCAGGACCGCTACCGCGGCGCCGCGATCAACCTGACCAAGCGTTTCGAAACCGTGGTGCCCGCCTCCATCAAGACCGGCGCGCGCCTGCGCGAGCAGAAGCGCATGCTCCGCGACACGTCCTACCGCGGCACGTATGTCGGCGCGGACGGCGTTGCGGGCCTCAACCCCGCCACCGGGCGCAACGACGACGACCTCGCGCAATTCGGGCGGGGCCGGCCGCTGCCGGACACCCTGGTGAACCGCTACCCCAATCTTCCTTATGCGCAGTTCCCGGGCGAGGGGAGGCAGGGCATCGATCAGGTCTTTGCCCGCAACCCGTCGCACTTCCGTGAGGACATCGTCCGCAACATCTCGACCAACCTCACCGGCAACCAGGATTTCTCGGAGCGGATCACCGCCTACTATCTCATGGGCAACGTCGAACTCGGGAAACTTTCCATTCTCGGCGGTTTCCGCGTCGAGGAGACCGAGGTCGAGGGCATCGGTGCGGTGCAGACGATTTCCCCCGAGGAGCGCGCCCGTCGCGCCGCTTGGGTCGGTGCGGTCACCGAAGCCGAGCTGCGCCGCCGCACGCTCGCCGAATACTCCGGCAAAACGACGCGTTCCGGTGAGAACCGCGACGTCCTGCCGGGCGTCCATTTCAAGTATTCGCCGTCCCGTAACGTCGTGGCGCGCCTGAGCTACGCGACCAACATCGGACGCCCCTCCATCGGCCAGCTGATCCCGCGCACCAACGTCAACGACGAGACCCGCACCCTCTCCAGCAGCAACCCGTCGCTGCGCTCCCAAATCGCTGACAACTTCGACCTGTCGTTTGAGTATTACTTCGAGCCGGCGGGCGTCTTCTCGGCCGGCGTCTTTCTGAAGGAAATCAAGCGGTTCATCTACACCGCGGGCGGCGCGACCGTCGCCTCCGGCAGCGACAACGGCTTCGGTGGCGACTTCTCGGGCTATACGCTCACCACGCAATACAACGGCGGCGCCTCGAAGGTGAAGGGCCTCGAGCTCAACTATAGCCAGCAGTTCACGCGTTTGCCGGGCATCTGGTCCGGCTTCGGCGTTTACGCCACCTACACGCGGATGCAGAGCGAGGGTCAGTATGAAAGCGGCGGCGGTCTCGCCTCGACCACCGAGATGCCCGACTTCAACCCTTTCATCGCCAATGGCGGCGTCTCCTATATCCGCAATCGTCTCACGGTGCGGGTGCAGTTCAATTATGCGGGCCGCTACCTCCGGTCCTACAATGCCCGCCAGTCGCTGCTGCAATACAACGTCATGCGTCGCTCGCTCGACCTGAAGACCCGCTACGGCCTCACCAAGAACCTCGATGTCTACCTCGACGTGTCCAACATCAACAACGATCCCGACGTCGCGACCGAGTTCTTCGCCGGCCGGCCGCGCGACATCAAGGTGATGTCCCCGACGGTCTCGTTTGGCGTCAACGCGCGTCTGTAGACCAAGGCGGTTTCGCCGCGGCGCCGCCCCGAAGTCGCCGCACCGCCCACGGCGTGATCGTGCGCTACCTCCTCCCGCGCGTGCGGCACCGTTGGACGATGCGCGCGAGGTAAGGCTGCTGATACCAGCGGTTGGTGTGATTTGGACTTTTCCAGGTGGCGTCGTGACCTCTGGGCGCGACGGGTTCGGGATGTTTCTCCCGGGTAGCCGCGCCCAGAGGTCGGGGCTCTACCTCAAGCGGCGCAAAGTCCAATAACTTGGAGCTGTTGGTATCAGGTCTCGGGATTCGGCCTGCTGCCGTCTGTCTTCGATCGCTCGGCGCCGATGCGGTCGAGGGCCGATTTGATCGCTTGGAGATAGTTGGGGTGCCCGAGCTCGTGCTCGGCGGCGGGGACGGCGGTGTAACTGTGGTGGCGGTAGAAGTCGCGCACGGCCTTCGCGCGGCGGTGCATCTGCTCGTCTTCGAGGGCGCCCACCAGCACGTCGGCCGGCGTCGCCGCGTTCCCGTCGCGGTAGGAAATCATCCAGCGGTCGGGCTCGTCGTCGTCCTCGAGAAAGAACGGCGAAATTGATCCAAGAATCAGATGCCGGGCGTGCAAGGCTCCGAGATGGGCGTAGAGCGCGCCGAGGGAAAACCCCATCACGACCTTGCCCGCCGTCTGGGCGTCGACCTGGGTAAAGATATCGCTCGAGCCAAAGGGTGGGCGACCGCCGGGCCAGTCGAGTCGGACAAATTCCGCTTCCCAGCCGCAGGTGTGCACGAAGTCGACGAACGGTTTGAATCGGCGCTCAGCGCCCGGCATCGGCGGGACAATCGTCAACAAAGGCATGGCGAAGAGGGGTGGCGGCGCGTCGGAAAAGGTCAAACGGGGGCGAGAAAAGAGGTGTCGAGAAGGCCAACGACGCCTTCGCCAACTAACGTTTCACCCGCGGCGTGTTCTTGCGCTACCTCATCCCGCGCGTGCGGCATAATTGGACGGTGCGCGCGACGCATGGGTGTTGAAGTGCGGAATGCCGCGTTCGCCGTGATCTGTCGGATTTAACGTTGCCCAGCTGCGATTCCAAACAACCCGCCCCGACGCATGTTTCCGCTCTCCCGATTCGACCGTCGCGTCGCGCTTTTCCGTGACTCCATCCGTTGTCTTCGATGGATTCGTGGCCGGCTCGCCGCGCTCGCGTTGCCAGCCCTCCCATTTGCCCCCGGCCCCACATGAAAACCTACCGTCACGTTTCCTTGGCCGTGTCGCTCCTGCTCCTGCCGTCGGTCGCACGCGCTCAATCGACCCCGGCGAGCGCCGCTCGGAGCAGTGCTTCGGCGGACCCGGGAAGCCCCGCGGTGCTCTCACCGTTCGAGGTGCGCACCGACAAGGACCAGGGCTACGCCGCCTCCAATACCCTCTCCGGCACGCGCCTCAACTCCAGCCTCGCGAACATCCCCGCCTCGATCCAAGTGCTCACGAAGGAGCTGATCCTCGACCTCAACGTCACCGACTACGAGGGTTACCTGAACTTCGCGACCAACTCCGGCCGCGATTTCAGCGACACCACCGGCCTTGCCTCCGTGCAGCAGGGCAACAACCAGATTCGCATCCGCGGCTTCACCGGCGCCGCGCAGACGCGCGACTACTTTCAATCCATCACGCGCTCCGATCGCTTCAGCATCGATCGCTTCGAGGTTTCGCGCGGCCCCAACTCCATCCTGTTCGGCATCGGCGGCCCCGGCGGCGTGGTCAACGCCGGCTCCAAATTTGCCCTGCTCGGCTCCAAGGCGCGCGATGAAGTCCGCGCCACGGTCGGGAGCTGGAACAACCGCCGCGTCGAGGCCGACTTCAACCGCGAACTCGTCCGCGGCAAATTCGCCGTCCGCCTCAACGGCCTATTCGAGGACAAGGAAGGCTGGCGCGACTTCGAGTTCGAGAAACGCAAGGGCATCGCCGTTGCCACCGCGTGGCAGCCGTGGCGCACCACCCGCCTGCGCACGAACTACGAATACGTGGACACCCGGCAACTCCAGGCGATGCCGTTTCCCGTCTCCGACTTCTCCGACGCGTGGATCCGGGCCGGCCGACCACTCGCGAGCGGCCCGATCTTCGAGCTCGGCACGCCTGCCCCCGCCGGCACGCAGGCGACATTCGCCAACCAGATCCGTTTCGCGCCGCAGGTCAGCCCCAACGCCTACCGCTACGGCGACAACCTCGTCGTCGATGCCAATCCCACGCTCGCCGGCGCGCAGCGCGTGCGGTTCTTCGAGACGATCAACGGGCCGAACGCGACGAGCGGCGGCACGATTGCGAGCACAATTCCCGGCGTGGTGCCGGACAGCGCCAATCTCGGCGGCCCGGGCAGCACGTCGAACAATCGCTCCGGCCTCTTCACCGCGCTGCTCGAGCAGCGCCTCGGCCCGGTCAATGTCGAGCTGGGCTACAATCGCCAGGAGGATATGTGGCGATCCAACTTCGTGATCCCGTGGAACCAACTCGGGCTCCGGGGCGACGCCAACCGCGAACTCCCCGGCACCTACCTGCCCACCGGCACGCTCGGGGCGACGCCGCCCGGACAACTGATCGCAAACCCCTTCGCTCCGAATCCGTTTGCGGGGAAATTCTACGTCGAGGGCCAGGCCGGCTACCGCCTCCAGCGCCGCGTGGCCGACAACTATCGCGCCACGCTCTCCTACGAACTCGACCTGCGCCGGCGCAGCAAGTGGCTCGGCCAACACCAAGTCGCCGCTCTCGCGCAGCGGGTGGAGGACGAATTCTACAACGTGGCCTACAGCGAATATAACACCGCGGGCCGCGACAACACCCTCCCGGTCACCAACGCAGCCAACGCCATCGTTCGCCGCACCTACGTCGATTTCACCACGCCCGGCGGCGCGCGCGGCGCCCATGACCCTTGGAGCAATCCCATCACTTCGCCCGGTGTCCGCCCCGAGTTCCTCAGCTCCGGGGGCGCCGCCAGGACGTCCACGCTCGTCGATACAATCATGGCGGTGATGCAGAGCAATTTCCTCGAAGAACGGCTGGTCGTCACCTTCGGCGCCCGCCGTGACAAGCAGGAGAACAACCGCGCCGGCGGCAGCGTGCTGATCCCGAACGCCGAGCCGTTTGGCGGCACGCGCACGGAAAACACCGTCTACACCTCCGCCGGCCTCACGAGTTTCTCCGGCAACACCCGCACCTTTGGCGCCGTCTTGCGCCCGGTGCGCTGGGCCGCGCTCGTCTTCAACGCCTCCGACAGCATCCGGCCCGTGACGGCCCGTGACCTCCTAAACAACCCCCTCGGGCCGCAGGAAGGTGTCGGCAAAGACTACGGCGTGCGCTTTTTCCTTTTCGAAAATCGCGTCGTCCTCGGGGTGACCCGCTACGATACCGACAACGTCAACGGCATCTACGATCCCATCTCCACCCGCACCACGGCGATCCCCGCCATCGCCGGCATCTACCAGGCGTTCACCGATGCGCGCGTGCCGGCGAAATATCAGTTCAGTGATTTGGAGTCCGCATCCCGCGACAATGCCGATTCCGACGGCGGCGGCTGGGAGGTCGAGCTCACCGCCAATCCCACGTCCAAATGGCGCCTCTCGCTCAACTACGCCCGAGCCGACCTTGAACTGGCCAACGTCGGCAAGCGCATGGGCGCGTTCCTGCGCGCCGAGACGCCCTTCTGGCAGCAAAACGCCGCCGTGCCCTACCTCTCCAGAAACGGCAACCTCGAGACCTTCGTGCGCACACGCGACGGCACGCCCCAGCGGGATTTTGCGACCAACCCCGCGCGGGTCAGCGATGCGAGCCAGTTTGCGCAGGATATCATCGCCACAAACAACCAGCAGGAAGGCCAGGCCCCGCTGGCGCACCAGCGGGAATCGTTGAATTTCTTCAACAGCTTCTCGTTGCCTAGGCTCCCGCTCCTGGGCGAGCGGTTCGGCGCCGGTTTCGGCGCGAGCTACCGCAGCGCCGCGGTCATCGGCTACAACGGCAAGACCCCGCTCTACGGCCGGAGCTTGGTGATCTGGAACGGCATGTTGAAAAAACGCTTTCAGCTCCCGCAGAACCGCGGCCTCGAGCTGCAGCTCAACGTGAACAATCTCTTCGGCGAGGAAGACATTTTGCCGTTCGCCGCGACCGCCGCCGGCGTGAATCGCTGGATTTACCAACGCCAGCGCCAGAGCTGGGCCTTGCAGGCGGCGTTCACGTTTTGAGTGTCGCCCCGGCTTGCCGCAGGCCCGTATCTCCCTTCGCTCTGCGTCGTCTTTCCACTCATGCCCGTTTTCCTTCGCCCCGCGTCCATCGTTGCGCTCGTCGCCGTGCTTCCCGCCGCCGCCGCGACCCTCGACTACAACCGCGACATCCGCCCCATCCTCTCGGAAAACTGTTTCTCCTGCCACGGCTTCGATGAAAAAGGCCGCAAGGCCAGCCTCCGGCTCGACCTCGCCGAATCCGCCTACTCTACCCGCGAAGGCGTCACCCGCATCAAGCCCGGCGACGCCGTCGCGAGCGAGGTCTGGCAGCGCATCACGAGCCCGCATGACGACGAAGTGATGCCGCCGCCCGAGTCGCACCTGAAGCTCACCGAACCCCAGAAGCAAAAGCTCCGGCTCTGGATCGAGCAGGGCGCGGTTTACGCGCCGCACTGGTCGCTGGTGGCGCCGACCAAAGCGCCGCTCCCGGAAAGCGAGAATCGGAAATCACCAACGGCAAATTCCGTGGACGCCTTCGTCCGCGCCCGCCTCGCCGAGGAGAAGCTCGCTCCTGCCGCCGAAGCCGATCGCCCGACGCTCATCCGCCGTCTCTCGCTCGATCTCACGGGATTGCCGCCGTCGGCCGCGGATGTCGCGGCCTTCGTCGCGGACCGTTCGCCGGACGCCTATGCGCGGCTCGTCGACCGCCTGCTGGCGAGCCCGCATTTCGGCGAGCGCGTCGCCCTCGACTGGCTCGATGCCGCGCGCTACGCCGACACCAACGGCTTCTCCATCGACGGCGGCCGCCACATGTGGCTCTGGCGTGACTGGGTGATCCAGGCGTTCAACGACAACAAGCCTTACGACGCCTTCCTCGTCGAGCAACTGGCGGGCGACCTCCTGCCCGATGCCACCGAGGCGCAGCGCATCGCGACCGGCTTCCAGCGCAACAATATGGTCACTCACGAGGGCGGGACCATCCCCGAGGAAAACCTCCTTAACTACAACGCCGACCGCGTGAAGACCCTCGGCGAATCCGTCCTCGGCCTCACGCTCGCGTGCGCGCAGTGCCACGACCACAAGTTCGACCCCATCACCCAGAAGGATTATTTCAGCGTCCTCGCGTTCTTCAATTCGCTCCCCGACCGCGGCCTCGACGGCAACGCCGGCGTCAATCCCGGCCCCAGCATCCGCGCCCGCACGGTCCTGAAAACCGGCGAGGAGCCCGCGCTGAAAACCCAGATCGCCGCGCTTGAGGAAAAACTCGCGCGCCCCGACGCCACGATTCTCGCCGTGTGGGAAAAACGCGAGCAGGCGCGCTTCGCCGCGCGCGGCCGCGATCTCCGCGTGATTCCGCTCCGCGCCGTGAAAGTCTCCACGCCGAATCGCGGTGCCGGCTTCGAAGTCACCGCCGAGGGCCGCGTGCGCCTGCGCAATCCCGGCGACATGGGCGCCTTCGACATCCTCGCCGAGCTGCCGAAAAATGCCGGGCCGATCTCCGGCTTGCGCTTCGTGATGCACCCCGTCGACGACGCGCCGCTCGGTGGCTGGGGCTATGGTCCCGCGCGCGCTACGCCCAATCGCGAGCCCGCCGGCAAGAACGTGGGCAAGGCTGCGAAGAAAATGGTTCCGCCGCCCGAGCCCGCGCACAAAGGTTCGTTCAAGCTCACCGCGGTCGCGCTCTCCGCCGACACCGTGCCCGGCGATCAGGTCAACCTGCACAAGCTCGAAAAAATTTCGCGTGTCACCGCCAGTTCGTGGGAGCCGGCGAACCCGGCCCTCGGCGTCCTCGATCCGCGTAACGACTCCGGCTGGTCGCCCGACCTCGCGGCCGATGGCCCCGTGCATCTCACCGCCACGCTCGCGCGTCCGCTCGATCCCGCCGCGACGCCGCACCTCACCGTGCAGCTCAATTTCGGCGCCGGCAGAGTCATGATCCCCGGCCTCATCGAAGTGTGCGCAATCACCGGCACGGATGACGGCACGGACTTGCCCGCCGACGTGGTCGCCGCGCTCCAAGCCGCACCCGCCGCCCGCACGTCCGCGCAAGCCGCCGCGCTCTGGTCGCACTGCGCCGCGCACTCCGCCGAGCTCGATCGCACGCGCGTCGACCTCGCGAATCTCCGCGACCGCCTCGCCGCGCTGACCGAGCCGTTCACGACGATGGTGATGGAAGTCGCGCCGAAACCGCGCGACACGTTTATCCTCAACCGCGGCGACTACGCGCAGCCCACCGTGAAGGTCACCGCCGGCACGCCCGCCGCGTTGCCGCCGTTGCCCGCCGGCGCGCCCGCCAACCGCCTAGGCCTGGCGCAGTGGATCGTCGCGCGCGAAAATCCGCTCACCGCGCGCGTCGCCGTTAACCGTTTTTGGAAATTGTTTTTCGGCACTGGCCTCGTCGCCACCGCGGCCGACTTCGGCTCGCAGGGCGAGTGGCCGAGCCATCCCGAGCTGCTCGACTGGCTCGCCGTCGATTTCATGGAGCACGGCTGGGACGTGAAGCGCCTCGTCACGCAGATTGTCACAAGCGCCACCTACCGGCAGTCGTCCGCTGCGACGTCCGTGCAGCTCGAGCGCGACCCGCCCAACCGCCTGCTCGCGCGCGGTCCGCGGTTCCGCCTGCCCGCCGAGTTCGTGCGCGATCAGGCGCTCGCCGTGAGCGGCCTGCTTGTCCCGCGCGTCGGGGGCCCCAGCGTGAATCCCTACACACCCGGCGATCTCTGGCGCGAGGTGAGCCACTACGGCAGCTCGCCCGCGACGGCGCAGACCTTCGTGCAGGATCGCGGCGAGAAGCTCTACCGCCGCTCCCTCTACACCTATTGGAAACGCACCGCGCCGCCGCCCGCCATGATGGCGTTCGACGCGCCCAACCGCGAGGTCTGCACCGTCGCGCGCAGCAACACCACGACGCCGCTTCAGGCGCTCGTCACGCTCAACGACCCGCAGTTTGTCGAGGCCGCGCGGGCGTTCGCGGAAAAAATCCTCGCGCGTCCCGGCGACGACACCGCGCGTCTCGGTTGGGCGTTCGCCGAGTGCCTCTCGCGCGCCCCGCGCCCGAAGGAAATCGGCGTCCTCGCCGTCGCCCTCGAGCGCGAGCGGGCCCGCTACACGAAGGATGCTGCAGCCGCGCGAGCCTTCCTCTCCGTCGGCGAGTCGCCGCGCGATGAAGCCATCCCCGCCGCTGAGCACGCCGCGTGGGCGCAGGTGACGACGCTCCTCCTCAACCTCAGCGAAACCATCACGCGCAATTAAGAAGACGGAGAGAAAGAGAGAATGAGCGACGGAGAGAACAAGCCCCGGCGAAAGAAGGCGGTGAGGAAACACACCGACCTGGAGGTGTATCGTCGGTCGTTTGCGGCGGCGATGGAGCTTTTTGAACTAAGCAAGGCGTTTCCACCCGAGGAGCGCTACTCGCTTACTGACCAATGCCGGCGTTCGGCGCGGTCCGTTACACCGCCGAGGCATGGCGCAAGCGGCGCTATCCCGCGGCATTCATTTCCAAGCTCACCGACGCCGAGGGTGAAGCTGCGGAAACCCAAGTGTGGATTCAATTCGCCGTGAGCTGCGGCTATCTCACGCCCGAGATCGGCCGCCCGCTCTACGCCGAATACGACGAGATCATCGCCATGCTGGTCCACATGATCACACACCCTGACGACTGGACCTTCTGAACCTCTCCCTCTCTCCGTCTCTCATTCCCTCCGTCTTCCGCCGCTCCGCCATGCAACCCACGCCTCCGCTCGCGCACTATCTCACGCACCTCACCCGCCGAACGTTCCTCGGTCAAACCGCCCGCGGCATCGGCGGCATTGCGCTTGGCTCCCTCCTGTCCTCCTCGATCGCGCGCGCGGTCGAAGCGAAAGGAAAAGGCCAGCCCGGCCTGCCGCATTTCAAGCCCACCGCCAAGCGCGTCCTCTGCCTTTTCCAGAGCGGCGGTCTCTCCCACGTCGATCTTTTCGACGACAAGCCGATGCTGCACAAGCACGCCGGTCAGGAGATCCCCGCCTCCGTCAAGGGCACGCAGCGCCTCACCGGCATGACGAGCGGGCAGAGCGCCTATCCCGTCGTCCCGCCGCTCAAGACCGGCAAGCTCTGCGGCAAGCACGGCACCTGGATCAGCGATCTTCTCCCGCACACGCAGACGATCGCCGACGATATCTGCCTAATCAAGTCGCTGCACACCGAGGCCATCAACCACGACCCCGCCATCACCTACATGAACACCGGGAATCAGCTTCCCGGCTACGCCAGCATGGGCGCATGGGCGAGCTACGGCCTCGGCAGCGAAAACGAGAACCTCCCCGCCTTCATCGCGATGGTCTCGCAAGGCACGGGAAAGAATCCCGGCCAGCCCATCTTCTCGCGGCTCTGGGGGAGCGGCTTTCTCCCGGCCTCGCACCAGGGCGTCGGCCTGCGCCCCGGGGCGAATCCCGTCCTCTATCTCAACAACCCGCCCGGCGTGGACGCCGCGCAGCGCCGCGCGCTCCTCGACGATCTGGCGAAGCTGAACCACGCCCGCGCCGCCGAGCTCGGCGACCCCGAGACGGTCGCGCGCATCGACGCCTACGAGATGGCGTTTCGCATGCAGACCAGCGTGCCCGAGCTCACCGACATCTCGAAGGAGAGCGCCGCCACGCTCGACGCCTACGGCCCCGAGGTCCGCAAGCCCGGCACCTACGCCGCGAACTGCCTGCTCGCGCGCCGGCTGCTGGAGCGCGACGTCCGCTTCGTGCAGCTCTTTCACCGCGGCTGGGATCAGCACATCACCATCGCGCGCCAGCTCCCCAACCAGTGCCGCGACACCGACCAGCCCACCGCCGCGCTCATCAAGGATCTCAAGCAACGCGGACTGCTCGAGGACACGCTCGTCGTGTTCGCCACCGAGTTCGGCCGCACCGTCTTCAGCCAGGGCAAGCTCGGCGATCCGGCGATGGGCCGCGATCACCACGGCCGGGCGTTCACCGTGTGGCTCGCGGGCGGCGGCATCAAGGGAGGCATCGAATACGGCGCGACCGACGACTTCTGCTACAACATCACGGAGAACCCGGTCCACCTGCGCGACCTGCACGCGACGATCCTGCACTGCCTCGGGATCGACCACGCGAGGTTCACGCACAAGTTCCGCGGCCTCAACACCCGCCTCACCGGCGTCGAGGAAGCGCACGTGGTGAAGGCGATCCTAGCCTAGCGGGCTAACCACTGTTCCCGGCCGGCGGGCCGCAGTTTTAGATCGGGCAGGGGCGCGCCTCGTGCGCGCCTTGACGCGGCGGGCGCGGACAAGCCGCGCCCCTACGGCCCGAGTTTCGCTTTCGGGGTTGATCCGCCGCACGCTTTCCCCTCGCGTGCGCGCCACCGTGGATTCGCCCCCATCCGAGATCGACCGCTGGTTTGCCGCCGAGGTGCTGCCGCAT
>JANOCA010000443.1:0-3444 GCA_031411915.1 Opitutaceae bacterium | reverse complement strand
TGCGCTGGGCGTCCGAGGTCAGAAACTTGGCCGGCACGGTCCATGTGCCGCTGCGGCTGCGAAACCATCCGGGGCCGATCGTGCGGCGGAGCGCAGCGGGGTCGTTGATGCTGCCGGTTTCGAGGACGCGGGTGCCGTCCGATTCGCGCCGCGTATCGCAGCGATAAAGCACCAACTCGGCCGATTCGGCGAGGTCACGCCAGCCAATCGCCACGGCGCCGGCTGCAGGCCGCTTCTCGGGAAAATCGATTTGTTCCAGGGCGAGCGGAGCAGGCGTGCGCACCGTGCCGATCTCGCGGCGCACACCGTCGGGTAGTGTGAGCGTGAACGTCAGCTCCGTGTCCGGGGCGGCCGGCGCGCGCGGATCGTCGTGGAGACTGTAGTAAGGGTGGCGGTCGTAATAGTTGCCCCGGCTGACGCCAAACTCCATTGGGACGCCGTTGACTTCGATTTTCACGTCGGAGCGCTCGATGTCCTTGCCGCGAGCATCGCTGAGCACGGCGCGGATGCTCCGCCGCGAATGAATCGAGCCGTTGGTGCGGTCGGTGTGGTCCTCGACGCGGATCGTCACGCGAAGATCGGAGAGGGAAGCGGGCAGGTCTTTCGACGTGGGCGAACAACCGAACAACGCGAGCAGCGACATGAGGGGGAGAATTAGGGCGAACCGTTGTGGCATGGGGGATCCCGAGCGCCGTGGACGGCACTGGGTTTGGCCGGAGACTAGCGCAGATGCATGGCGCTGTCTTCGGGTATTTTGACGGGGGGACGTCCGGCCCGTGTCCGCTAGCGCG
The DNA here is from genome assembly GCA_031411915.1 of Opitutaceae bacterium. Taxonomy (GTDB): domain Bacteria; phylum Verrucomicrobiota; class Verrucomicrobiia; order Opitutales; family Opitutaceae; genus ER46. The sequence goes on along the minus strand of JANOCA010000443.1, from coordinate 2,653 downwards.
AACCGGCCTAGGCGGAAATCCGCCGGGCGCTCGCCCGATTTGCGCTTGCCGGGTAGGGAAAGGGGAAACAAAACAACTTGGTCCGTTTCCAACGTGCGGGCGTAGTATATCGGTATTATGTGTGCTTCCCAAGCATGAGAGGCGGGTTCGACTCCCGCCGCCCGCACCAATCGTCAGTCAACCCCATCAAACATACATGAAGAAATCCTCCACATCGCTCATCGCCCTAATTGCCCTCTCGCTCGCCTCAGCGGGTTTTGTTTTCGCTGCCGACAAGGTCGAGAACAAGACCGCTGGCTGCTGCGTCAAGGCCCAGGGCGAAGGCAAGGCCTGCGCTCATCCGTGCTGCGTCGAGGCCGCCAAGGCCGGCGACAATTGCACCAAGTGCAAAGGCTCGGGCAAGATTCAGAAGGCCGCAGCCAAGAAGTAAGCGGCCGCTGGCCGCTTCGCTTCCCGTTTCTTTCGAGCCGCGCACCTTCGGGTGCGCGGTTTTTTTGTGCCCGGGTTATCCGAAACGCGGTCCGGCCACAGCTGTCTGGCAACAGCGGCGACCCTGTTTCGACGCCGCGGGATCTCGGTCCGCTCCCAGTTCGATGGCTCCCAATCTGCGGTGTCCTGAATCTGCGGGAACCCCGGCCTCTTTCCCACAGATTCAGGAATCTGCGGATGCCCGAGTCGGTCGCATGCTCGCGCGTGTCGGGGCGCCGCTAGTATAAACCCCGCCCTACACGTCGGCTGAGACCCGCTCGGCGTGCAGGTTGCGCCAGCGGGCCAGCACGCGGCGGTGGATGTCGTCGCCTGAAAGGCCGTAGGCGGCGCGCAGCGTCTCGACGTTACTGCCGTGCTCCACGAACTTGTCGGGCCAGCCGATGCGTTCGACGACCGCCGGGCATTCCCCGTCGTGCAGCGCCTCGATCACCGCGCTGCCGAAGCCGCCGGCCAGCACGTGATCCTCCATCGTCACGATCAGCGGGATGCAGGCGGCGTGGCTGAGGAGGAGCGTCCGATCGAGCGGCTTCACGAAGCGGGCATTCACGACGCCCACCGAAATGTGCTCCTCGGTGGCGAGACGCTGGGCCAGCTTCAGCGCGTCCTGCACCATGCTGCCGAGCGCCCAGATCATGATGTTGGACCCCTCGCGCAGCACCTCCGCGTGGCCGACTGCGAGCGCGGCGGGCTGTTCCTTGATCTTGATGCCGGTGCCGGCGCCGCGTGGGTAGCGGATGAAGCCGGGGCCGGGCAGCTGCAGGCTCGTGTGCAGCATGTCCACAAGTTCGTCCTCGTCCTTGGGCTGCATGATCGTGGCGTTGGGCACGCAGCGCAGGTAGGCGAGGTCGAAGAGCCCGTGGTGCGTGGGGCCGTCGTTGGGTGAGAGGCCGGCGCGATCCATGCAGAAAGTCACGGGCAGATTCTGCAGCGCGACATCGTGGATCACCTGATCGTAGGCGCGCTGGAGAAACGTGGAGTAGATCGCGCACACGGGGCGGAAGCCCTTGGTCGCCATGCCCGCGGCGAACAGCACCGCGTGCTCCTCGGCGATGCCCACGTCGAAGAACTGCTTCGGCGCGCCCGTCGCGAGGTGCGAGAGGCCGGTGCCGCTCGGCATCGCGCCGGTGATGCCGACGATTTTGGGATTGGCTCGGGCGAAGCGCGTGAGCGCCTGGCCGAACACATCCTGCAGATTCGGCGGCGTGCCCGGGGCGGTTTTCTTGCTCTCGCCGGTCTCGGGGTCGAAGGGCGAGGCGCCGTGGAATTTCTCCGGGTGGGCGAGCGCGGCCTCGAGGCCCTTGCCCTTCTTCGTGAGCACGTGGACGAGCACGGGCACGTCGCAGTGCTTGGCGAACTCGAGGTTTTTCTTGAGGGCGTCGAAGTCGTGGCCGTCCACCGGCCCGAGGTAGCGAAGGCCGAACTTCTCGAAGAGCGACGACTCGACGAAGAAGTCCTTCGTCTCACGCTTCCACTTCATGTAGACGCGGTTCATCTCCACGCCGGCGGGGAAGCTCTTGAAGAACGCCTCCACGTCGTGGTGCAGCTTGTTGTAGGTCTTGCTCGTGCTGATCCGGTTGAGGTAGCTGGAAATCGCGCCGACGTTCTTCGCGATCGACCACTCGTTGTCGTTGAGGACCACGATGAGGCGCTTGGTCGAGGCCACGACGTTGTTGAGCGCCTCGAGCGTGACGCCGCAGGTGAACGCCGCGTCGCCGCACACCGCCACGACGTGCTCGCCCGTGCCGCGCAGATCGCGCGCCGTCGCCATGCCGAGCGCCGCCGAGAGCGCCGTGCCCGCGTGCCCCGCGCCAAACGGATCGTGCGCGCTCTCGCTGCGGTAAAGGAACCCGCTCGCGCCGCCGCTCTGGCGGAGCTTGCGGAAAAAGTCGCCGCCGCGCCCGGTCAGAAGTTTGTGCACGTAGCCTTGGTGGGCCACGTCGAAGACAAAATGATCCTCCGGTGAATCGAAGGTCCGGTGCAGCGCCATCGTGAGCTCCACGACGCCGAGATTGGGGCCGATGTGGCCGCCGTTCTTCGCGGTCACGGCGACCAGCTCCTCGCGGATCTCATGGGCGAGTTGCGGCAGTTGCTCCGCGGCGAGGGCCTTTACATCGGCCGGGCCACGAATGCCGGCGAGCAATCGCGGCGAGGGCAGGGGAGCGGA
>JANOCA010000442.1:0-8531 GCA_031411915.1 Opitutaceae bacterium | reverse complement strand
GCTCGCGGCGTCGATCCCGAATTTCCTCTGCCAGGAGCAGGTGAGCCTCGGCGAGGGCTACATCAAGGAGCCGTTCAAGGTCGAGAACGGCTACGTGCGCGTCCCGACCAAACCCGGCCTCGGTGTGGAGCTCGATGACGCGGCCATGGCCGACAAGCTCGGCCACGACTGGATGAACGCCGAGACGTATTTCGAAAAGGACGGCTCCGTCGTGGATTGGTGAGCATAGAACTCCTGCCTCATACCAACGTCCAGTAACACTCAGACTATTCCGAGGTGGGGCTGGCTCTCCGAGCCGGCCTTGGTTGCAGGGCGATGCGCAAGCTGGAACTCAGGCCGCTTGCGGAGAAGCGGCCCAACCTGCCAGAAGTCCAAACTTCAACGGACGTTGGTATCAGCCCGCAGTATCGATCGCAGCACAAAGCGAGTGAGCCCCAACGGGGCGTCATCCGAATGCCCAGGGCAAAGCCCTGGGCATTCGGATTGGAATTCAACGAGCCCTGAAGGGGCGCAACTCCGTCGGAATTTCGCCCCTTCAGGGCTCGTTTTCTTGTGAACCTTAACCCCGGGGCGGTGCCCCGGGCTATCAAATCTCGCCCCTCCGGGGCTTCACGCGTTCGAACTCCGCCGCGGGAGCGCCGCGGTTCCAGTCTTGTTGAGCCTCACCCGCCGTATTTCACGCCGCAGCCGTAGGGCTGCGTCTTCGGCTTCTCCACCGGCTTGCCCGCCTTCAACGCGGCCAGCGCCGCCTTCACGTAATTGTGCGCCGAGGTGGTGTTCGCCAGACTCGCGGTCGGCTGGTCGTCGATGGCGCCTTGGTAGGCCAGCGTGCCGTCCTTCGCGATGACGTAGACGTGCGGCGTGGTTTCCGCCGCGAAGAGCCGGCCAAGGTTGCCGCTCTGGTCGCGGATGTAGGCCGCCGCGACGACACCCTGCTTTTTCTGCCACTCCGCCGATGCCGCCGCATCGAGATCGCCCATCGCGCTGGAGTTGATCTGCAGCCACACGGCGCCTTCGTCCGCCGCCGTCTTCTGCGTGGCCTGCATGTTGCCGCTGCGATAGTGCCGGCCCACCACCGGGCAGGTTGGGTTGAGCCACTCCAGCACCACGACCTTGCCGCGATACTCGGAGAGCTTGCGCGCCTTGCCCGCAGCGTCGGTGAACGTGAAATCCGGCGCGGGCTTGCCCGATTCAACGGCCGCAGAGGCGGAAACAGACAGCAACGAGGCGACGCACAGCAGGGAGCGGGTGAAGCGATTCATGGCGAAGTGGAGTTTCACGATCGCGGCGCGCTTGTCCGCTTTTTTTTCGTGGCCAAAACCGTCCCGCCTCGCCCGAGGCGGTCTAGCGGACTACGCTTTCGCGGATCGTGATTTGGTAGCCCTGCTCGTGAGAGCAGGGACCGGCGGCAAAATCAGTGGTGAACCGTCCCGCTTCTCACGAACCGGGCTACACATTCAAAACGACCACGTCGTCGTGAAGCGCACCTCGCGCGGGTCCACGAGATCGAGGCGGCCGTAGGCGGTGCCGCGGCCCCCGGGAAGCTGGTAGGCGTCGGCGGTGAGCAGGCGCACCGGGATAGGATCGCGACGGTCGAGGAGGTTCATCACGTTGATCTGAAAGCTCACGCGGCCGGGCAGCCGCGCGAACTTCGTCTGGTAGCGCAGCAGGAGATCGGTGTTCACGAGCGCGCGGCCCGTGATCTCGCGGCCGGCGGCGTCGGCGCCGATCACGTTGGCGCTGCGCCAGCGCCAGCCGCCGCCGAAAGTGAAGCCGCGCAGCCGGCCTTCCTTGAAATCGTAGGCGGTGAAGAGGCTCACCTTGTGCGGGCGCAGGCCCCAGCGTTTCTCCTGATCCTGCTTCTCGCCGTTCACCTCGTCGACAAGGTTGAAGATCTCCTGCGCGACGGTGACGCCGGTGCTGGTCGTGAGCGTCGAGGGATTCGCCGCGGGCCGCTGCGCGCCCAGCTCGATCCATTTGGCGACGGTGCCGGCGGGCTCGAAGGCGGCGCCGTTGACGACGAACTGACCCGCGGCGTTTTGCGTCACGCCCTGCTGCACCGGTGTGGCGGTGCCAGCCTTGAGGCCATACCAGGCGATGGCCTCGCCGTAGAGCTTGGAGCGCGCGGAGTCGTTGTAGGAATAATTGGCGACGAGGCGCCAGTTGCGCGTGAGGTTGGCGGTGATGCGCGCCTCGTAGCCCTTGGAGTCGAAGTCGGCGAGCGAGCCGGAGACGGGCGGCGTGTAGGTGCGGCGCAACGTGTCCCACTGCGCCTGCGTGTAGGGCAGGCCGGCGCCGACGAGCGCAGTGGCAAACGCGTCCATCACGCGCGCGTTTCGATTCGTGAACGAACCGGTCGCGCCATATGCGCCGGTGCTGCCGCGCTCGTTGGACTCGAACGCGACGAGCTTCGCGTTGAGCCGGCCGCCGAGCAGGTCGAGGCCGAGGCCGTAGTCGGCGCCCTGCCCCTCGGGCGCGGTGGCGAGCGTGCCATTGGGAAACACCGTGCGGTTGAACGAGGGCACGCCGACGTTCGTCGAGCGGTTCGCAATCAGCGAGAGCCAGTCGAGCACGTGCAGCACCGCGCCCGCGGTGTGCGTGCGGCCGGTGAACTCGTAGGTCTTGCGCTTCGCCGGATCGGGATCGACGACGGCGCCGCGGAACGGATCGTCGCGGTAGCCGAGTTCCTGGATCGTGGACTCGTCCTGCCGGAAACCGAAGGTCGTGATCAGGCGGTCCTGGAGGAAGTGACTCTGCACGACGGCGAGGCCGGACTTGTTTTCCTGGATACCCGCGCCGTTGGTGCCGCCGCCCGCGGCGTCGTTGGCGTAGGCAGTCTGGAACGTGCGCCCGCCAAACGTGAGCGTCGCGGGCAGCCGCCGCCAGTCGCCGACGCGGTGGGTGCGCTGGTCGCCCTCGGTGAGGTAGTTGCGCACGGTGACGCGGTTGTTGGCGTTCTGCGCGTCGGCGTTGAAGGGACGGCCGGCGAGCACGAGCCAGGAATTGGCGCGTTCGTCGTAGTCCTCGGACAGGGAGACGAGGCCGACGACACGGTGGCGGCCGAGCCATTTCCACTTGGGCTCGAGCGTGTAGGAGGCGGAGAGGCGCGTCTCCTTGTAGTCGCGGAAATGGATGTCGCGGCGCCAGTCGCCATCGAAGTAGAGCCGGCCCGCGTAGGGATTGGCCGGGCCGCCGAGGCCCTGCGTGCGGTTGGGATCGCCGCGGAGCACGGGGCTGGCGGCCACCATCAGGTTCAGCAGCGCGTGGGTCTTCTGGTAGTTGTGGCCGAAATTGAGGAAGAGATTTTTCGTGACCTGCCAGTCGGCGGTGAGCGTGTAGTTGGACAGGCTCTGCGTGCGGTTCATGCCGGGACCGGACGCGTTGTTGGAATACGAGTAGAAGCGCGGGTCGCTGAGGCGGAGGGTGCCGCCGGTGCGGCCGGCGGTGCCGTCGGGGGCGCGGACGGCGGCGTTGTTGTAGGTGCCGCTAAGGTAGGTGCCGATGGCGTCAAACATCACGCCGTCGTTTTCGATGTAGGTGGCGCGGCGATTCTGGCCGCCGCTCGCGCCGTTGCGCCCGGTGATGCCGAGCGCGATCTGCGCGGCGGCGGGGAGCGCGGCCGTGGGCGCGACGGTGACGGCCTCGATGCCGCGGGCGGCGCGGTTGTCATACCACGCGAGCATCTCCTCGGACTCCGTGCCCGAGCGCATGATGGCGCTGATGTCGCGGCCGGTCTCGCCCATCGCCGTGAGGGTAAGGCGGCGCACCGGGCGATAGGTGACGGAGGCGAAGACGCGCCGTTTGTCCTGAAAGTCGAACTGCCGCCAGCCGCCGTTTTCCTGGTGCAGGGCGGCGAGCGAGAGCGCGAGCTTGTCGCGCACGAGCACGCGGTTGGCGTCGAGCTCGGCCCGTTGTCGATCCCAGGAGCCGAGCGCGTAGCGGAGCGTGGCGGTGTGCGAATGCGTGACGGCGACCTTCGACGACTGGTTGATGATGCCGCCGACGGCGCCGATGCCGAAGAGGATGCTGTTGGGCCCGCGGCTGTCGTCGAAGCGGCCCGCGCGATACGCGTCCTGCGGCGCGATGCTCGGGAAATAATCCATGCCCTGGCTCGCCGCGATGCCGCGCGTGAGGACGTTGCCGTTGAGATTCTGCGCGTTGATGAACGCGTTCTGCCCCGAGCCGGCGTTGCGGGCCTGCGTGTCGACCTCGGAGTTGACCGAGTATTCGACGAGCCCCTTGAGATCGGTGATGGCGAGGTCCTCGAGGAATTCCTTGGTGAACACGGCGACGGAGCCGGGTGTGTCGCGGAGCTTCGCGTTGAGACGCGAGCCCGCGAGGGTGTTCTCGGCCTGGTAGCCGAGGTCGCGGCTCGTGTTGACGGAGAATGGAGAGAGCTCGATTACCTCCTCGCGCGCGGGGGTGGTGGGCGCGGCGGGAGGCGGCGCGAGCGGGGTTTGGGCGGGGAGAAGAACGGCGGGAAGAAGAAAAGCGAAAGGGGCGAGGCGGGCGGTTTTCATGGGGTGGGGTAATTTGGTCCCGGCTCTCCCGAGCCGGGCTACGCCGAAGGGACGGCGAGGTCTGTCATGCCGCGCGGCTCATTGCTTTTTCTTGTTCGCCCGCTTCGGCGCATCGGCGGCAGGCACGCCCTCGACGGTTGAGAGCTTTTGCTTCTCCTCCTGCGCCTTGAGCCAGTTGGCGTAGCTCTTGTTGCCGCCACCGCCGACATATTTGTAGGTGTCGAAGATCGCCGCCTGCCCGAGGGCGCGCGGATCCTTTTCCTCGGTGAGCAGCTTCATCATCCGCTCGCGCATCGCGGCCACGGTGCCCGCGTGGGCGAGATCGTGCGCGAGGTTGTTTACGCCCGCGGGATCGATCCGCAGATCGTAGAGCTCGTCGGGGAGGCGCTTGCCGAAGGAGAGATCGTAGAAGTGGCCGCCGATGGCCTTGATGAACTCTTTCGTCGGGCTGGCATCGACGTTGCCGAAATCGGTCTCGGGGTTGCCGGCGGGCCAGCGGTCTGGATGGAAATTATGCACGTAGAGAAAATCCTTCGTCTGAAGCGCGCGCACGGGGTAGCCGAGATCGTTGGGCCGTCCGAGGTCGTGGCGCTCCTTGCCGATGAGCATCTCGGCGCGGTTTTCGATCCAGCCGGAGGCGGGCGAGCGGAGAATCGCAGCGAGGCTGCGGCCGGTCATCTGCGGGTGCGGCGCGAGGCCGGCGATCTCTAGGTAGGTGGGCGCGAAATCGCGGACGTTGATGAAATCCTCGACGACGCGGCCGGGCTTGATGCCTTTGCCCCAGCGCATCGCAAGCGGGAGCCGGAAACCGTCCTCGTGAATCTGGCCCTTCACGTAGGGAAACGGCATCCCGTGATCGGAGGTGACGATGACGAGTGTGTTCTCCAGCTCCCCGCGCGCCTCGAGCGAGGCGAGGGCCTGGCCGATGAACGCGTCCGCCCACTCCACCTCGATCGCGTAGTCGGCGAGGTCGCCGCGGACGACGGCGGTGTCGGGGAAATAGGGCGGCACGGTCACGTCGGCGAGCCGCTTGCCGAGGCGCACGCCGGAGTTGAGTTCGTAGGCGCGGTGCGGCTCGTGAAAGCCCATCCAGAAGGAGAACGGCTTCGCCTTGTCCCTGCGGTCGAGGAACGCGTCGAAGTTTTTCCCGTAGTTGTTGCGGTTGATGCCGGAGGCGGGCGGCGTCGCGTCGCGGTGCTCGGAAAAATCCGGGCCGGCGGGATTGCGCGTGCGCTTGGCGAGCTCCCTGAAATCGCCGGGCCCCCAGCCCTTGCCGGTGAGGCCGACGGTGTAGCCGGATTTCTCCAGCAGGTCCGGGTAAACCTCGAAGCCGGCGGGGAAGTAGCCGTTGTGCGAGACGGCTTCCTTGAGTTGCCACGTATTGCGCCCCGTGAGGATCGAGGCGCGGCAGGGGGAACACTTGGGATTGTTGGTGAAGGCGTTTTTGAAGAGCACGCCCTCCCGCGCGACGCGGTCGAAATTCGGTGTCTTCACCCACGTCGAGCCGTAGGCGCCGGCGTGCTGCCAACCCCAGTCGTCGAAGATGATGAAGAGGAAATTCGGGCGGTCGGCGGCGGAGGAGCGGACGGCGGTGGCGCAGAGAGTGAGCGCGAGGGAGAAGGCGATGAAAATGGGACGCATGGGAGGAACGGGAAGAATGGGAGGAATGAGAATGAGGCGATGAACGGGTCTAATTTTTCCGCGGCGGGAACCGCGCGCGCAGCAGCTCCTCGGCTTCGCGCTGGGCGGCGGCGAGGCGGGAGTCGTCGACGCGGTTGCGGGTCTCGGCGGGCTGGTCGGCTTCCTCGTAGAGTTCGCGGGCGAGAGTCTCGCCGGTCTTCCAATCGCGCCACTCCGTGTAGCGCACGCGGGCGGTGCGCGCGCTCACACCCATCGCGCGCGGCTGCTTCTCGGGCTCGCGGTCGTAGTAGGCGGGGCGCGGGTGCTGCGAGAACGCCGCGGGCTTCACCGTCTTCGCCGGATCGGCGAGCACCGGCGCCAGGTTGGCCCCCTCGAGGCCGGGCACCGCCGGGAGGCCGCTGAGCGCGGCGAGCGTGGGGAACAAATCGATCAGTTCCGCGAGGGCCATCGTGCGCCGGCCGCCGTGCCGGCTGCCCGGCGCAGCGATCATGAGGGCGACGCGCGCGTCGAGCTCGAAGGTCGAGGTCTTGCCCCACTGGGTGTGCTCGCCGAGGTGGTAGCCGTGGTCGCTCACGAAGACCACGATCGTGCGTTGCGCGACGCCACTGCGGTCGAGGGCGTCGAGCACCTTGCCGATCTGCGCGTCCATGTAGGAAATGTTCGCGAAATAACCGTGGCGCATCTCGGCGACCTGCGCGGCGGTGGGCACGAAGCGCTGGGCGCCAGTCCCGAGGACCTCGCGGCCGTCGTGGTGCGCGATTTCCGGCGCGCCAACGGCGCGGGCGGGATTGAGCGGCGGGATTTGGGCGCGGTCGTAGAGGTCCCAGTATTTCTTCGGCGCGTTGAAGGGCGCGTGCGGCTTCCAGAAACCGACGGCGAGGAAGAACGGCCGGTCCTTCACCTCCGCGAGCACGCGCACGGCCTCTGCGGCGACGCGGCCGTCGTAGTAGGCCTCGTCGGGCACATCGCGGCACTCCCAAAGCGGGACAGAGGTGTAGCTGCGGGGGGACGGCGAGGCGTGGTTGGGCGGGAGCGGCCCGGCGACCCGGGCGTCGTCCTCGCCGTGCGTGGCGTAGTGGAGGAACTCCGGCGCGCTCCACGAGCGGGCGTCGCCCTTTTCCTTCGTGTGCCAGTTGTGGAAGATTTTCCCGACGCAGCGCGTGTCGTAGCCGTGCTGCTTGAAGTGCAGCGGGAGCGTGGTCACGTCCGGGTTGAGCTCGCGAAAATGCGTGCCGTTGTTCCAGAGGCGCAGCGTGTCGGGCCGCAGGCCCGTGAGCATGGAGGAGCGCGAGGGGTTGCAGACCGCCTGCTGGCAATAGACGCGGTCGAACTGCACGGCGCGGCGCGCGAGGCGATCCAAGTGCGGCGTGATCGCGGGCGAGCCGTAGCTGGCAAGCTCGGGCCGCAGATCGTCGGCCATGATGAAGAGGACGTTGGGCCGGGCGGGCGCACTGGCGGCGGTGAGGACGGCCGGAGCAACGGTGAGCAGCAAGCCAGCGAACAGAATAGGATAGCGCATCGGGATGGCGGGGGAAGACGCAACGGATGTCCCCGGCGGCGCGGCGATGCAATCCCGCACCTTGCGTGCGGGCCCGCCCCTCGCCCAAGCTGCGCCGATGACGCATCCCCTCGAATCCCGCCGCGCGCGCATCGCGGCCGCGCTGCCGCTCGCTGATGGCGTGCTCGTGACCGGCGCGGGCGAACCAATCCCGCTGCCGGAAGGCAGCGATCAAGTGCACGAGTTTCGGGCACACGCGGAATATCTTTATCTCACCGGCCTTGATCGCTCGGGCGGCGTCCTGGCCTTCGATCCCCGTGACGGCGCGACGGCGGGGTGGGTGCCGTTCGTGCCGGCCGTCACGGAAGGGGAACGCGTCTGGGAAGGTCGCACCCAATCATCCGGCCGACTGATCGGCGAGCTCGAGGGTTGGCTGGCGGCACGGCGCGGCCGGCCGATCGCGCAGCTGGGCTCCCCCGTGCGGGGGGTCGCGGCCGACACCTCGCTCACGGCCAACGCCCGCGCGGCGCTGACTCACGCGCGTCGCGTAAAGGACGACGCCGAGCTCGCGCTCATCCGCCGGGCCGTCGCGGCCACGGAGCGTGGCTACGCCGCGATTCCCGGATTGTTGCGGCCGGGACTCACGGAGCGGGCCGTCCAAATCGAGCTCGAGGCGGAGTTCTTCCGCGGGGGCGGCACGCGGACCGGTTACCACTCGCTGGTGGGCAGCGGGCCCAACGCCGCCATCCTCCATTGCCCGCCGAGCGAGCGAGCAATGCGGGCGGGGGAATTTGTGCTGATCGATGCCGGCGCTGAGGTCGAACGCTACACCGCGGATGTCACGAGAACCTATGTGGTGGGCACGCCCTCGC
>JANOCA010000441.1:0-2886 GCA_031411915.1 Opitutaceae bacterium | reverse complement strand
GATGTGCCGGAGCGGGCCGACGGTCATTTCCAACTCGCCGCCCTGCTCAGCAAACGCGGCGACGATCGCGAGGCGCGGCGCCACGCCCTGCTCGCGCTGGAAGAGACGCCGCGTTACCGCGCGGCGCTGGGGCTGCTGCTCGAACTTGAGCGCAAGCGGGCGAAGACACCCCCGGGCGAGCCGTTGCTCACGCCCGCCAAACCCGCCGAGCGATGAAGCGCCTCATCGTTTTTCTCGCGGTGGCGCTGTTCTGCTCCGGCCTCGTGCTGGCTCAGCGCCGTTTCGGGCGCAGCGGTGGCTACACCGAGGGCGGCCGAAACGCCGATGCGGTGCAGACACCGCGCGAGCTGGACTCGCACAGCACGGGCACGCCCATGTGGGAAAACGGCCGCGGCTTCGAGAAGGACGTCTTCACCTTCACGCGTGTGCGCTACAATAATGGTGGCGGTGGCTTTTACCGCGGCCGCGGACCCGGCTGGACGACCGACACGCCCGACAGCGACCTCAATCTTTCCTACCGGCTCCAGCAGATGACCTCCATCCGCACCAGTCCGGACGGGCGGTTCGTGAACCTCACCGACGATGATCTCACCTCGTTCCCTTGGATCTACATCGTCGAGCCGGGCAGCCTTTCCTTCAGCGAGGCGGAGGCGGCGGCGCTGAGAAAATACCTGCTTAACGGCGGCTTTCTCATGTTCGACGACTTCTGGGGCGACTACGCGTGGATGAACGTCGAGCGCGAGATGAAGCGCGTCTTTCCCGAGCGTTCCTTCGCCGAGCTGTCGCTCGACCATCCGCTCTATCACTGCGTCTTCGAGATCAAGGCCAAGGGCCAGGTGCCCAACGTCCGCACCGGCGAGGAGAGCCAGGCCACGGGCATCACCTGGGAATTCCACGACGGTGACAGCCGCACCGTCCACCACCGCGCCATCCACGACGACAAGGGCCGCATGATGGTCTTTGCCGCGCACAACAGCGACAACGGCGACGGCTGGGAGCGCGAGGGCGAATACGAATACTACTTCAAGAATTTCTCCGAGAAGATCGCCTATCCGCTCGGCATCAACCTCATCTTCTACGCGATGACGCACTGACGATGATCCGCCGCGCCCAGTTCATCTTTGCGGGTCTGTGCGTCGCGCTCGTCGCGCAGCCGACCCAATCGACCCGACCGGCGCGCGAGGCTCCGCGCGGCGGCGGCGGTAATCCGCCGCCCGGCTGGAACGGCTGGGGCAACGAAAACGATCTCGGCGGCTCCCTCGTGCGCACCGAAGGCAGCGGCGTCATCGACGAGGATCAGGTGAAGACCGCGCGCGAAGTCGCCTCGCACAGCACGGGCACGCCCATGTGGGAAAACCCCCTCGGCTTTGAGAAGGACGTGTTCACCTTCTGCCGCGCGATCTTCAAGGTCGATCCCACGACGTCGCCCACGCCTTCGTTTCACCGCGGCCGCCGCCTCGGCTGGTGGGTCGATTTTCCCGACGCCGATCTCAATCTCTCCTACCGGCTGCAGCAGATGACCTCGATGCGCACCGACCCGGACGGCCGCGTGCTCAAGCTCAACAACCCGGACCTGCACAACTACCCCTTCCTGCTCATGGAGCATCCCGGCTACATGCGGTTGAAGGACGCGGAGGTCGCGGGCCTCCGCAAATATCTCCTCGCCGGCGGCGTGCTCGCGGTGATCGACTTCTGGAACGAGATCGAGTGGCAGGGCTTCGCGCGCGAGATGAAGCGCGTGCTCCCCGAGCGTGAGTGGACGGACCTCTCCTTTGACCACCCAATCTTCCACTGCGTCTTCGATCTCAAGGGCCCGATGCAGCGCATCCAGGTGCCGACGATGCAATTCTGGACCCGCCAGCACGACCCCACCGATCCCACCAAGCCCATCCAGATCGATCGCGGCGTGGGCTCGACCGACGTGCATGTGCGCGCGCTCCACGACGACAAGGGCCGCATCATGGCGATCGCCTTCCACAACACGGACATCACCGACGGCTGGGAGCGCGAGGGCGAGCAGCCCGATTACTTCGCCGTCTTTTCCGAGCGCGTCTCCTATCCCATCGGCGTCAACCTCGTCTTCTACCTGATGACGCACTGATGAAAGCTGGGACCACAGGACAAGGGACCAAAGGACCAAAGGACTGCAAACCTTCGGCTCCGCGGTGCGTCGTCTTCCGGTCCCTTGGTCTTTTGGTCTCTAGTCCTGTGGTCCCTTTTTAGTCCCTTGGTCTCTTCACTCATGAGCATGCCCGAATCCTCCGCCCCGCCTGTGATTGCGCCCCCGGTCAGCACCTTTGCCACCGAGCGCGAAACTGCCGAACGCCTCATCGCGGGACGCGCCCGCATCGATGCCGAGCTCGGCAAGGTGATCGTGGGCCAGAAGGAAGTGATCGAGCAGATCATGCTCGCGCTGCTCGCGGGCGGCCACTGCCTCATCACCGGCGCGCCTGGCCTCGCGAAGACTCTGCTCGTGAAGTCCATCGCGCAGATCTTCCACCTGAAGTTTCAGCGCATCCAGTTCACGCCGGACCTGATGCCGGCGGACATCACGGGCACGGAGATTTTGCAGGACGCGCCTGAGGGCGGGCGCAAGCTGACCTTCGTGCATGGCCCGGTGTTTGCCAACATGGTGCTCGCCGACGAAATCAACCGCACGCCCCCGAAGACGCAGGCCTCGTTGCTCGAGGCGATGCAGGAGCATCAGGTCACGGCGTCCGGTGTGCGCCACCCGTTGGAGGAGCCGTTCTTCGTCCTCGCCACGCAAAATCCCATCGAACAGGAAGGCACGTATCCGCTGCCCGAGGCGCAGCTCGACCGTTTCATGTTCATGATCCATGTGGACTACCCGACGGCGGCGGAGGAATTGCAGATCATGAAGATGGC
>JANOCA010000440.1:0-26832 GCA_031411915.1 Opitutaceae bacterium | reverse complement strand
GCGTGCCGTTGTTCGCAATTGCCGTAGTGTCAAGCGTGCCACCCGCGACGACCACGAGGTCGCCACCGATGTTGGACGCGCCGAGAGTCACGATATTTGCATCCGTGATGGAAACATTGCCGGCGAGGCCCGTGGTATTGGCGCCGATCGTGTTGAAATTGTTGGTCGCAACCGTGAGCGAGGTCGCGGCCGTGCCGGAATTCAACTGGGTGTGGCCTGTTGCCACCAACAGTGCGCCTGCACCCTGGCCGATAGCCTGGTTGTTTGTGGTAACGGTGAGATTACCGCCGACGGTGGTGTTGGCTGCCGAAGTGAGGGCAAGCGCACCGGTGCCCGTGTGAGCCACGATCATGTTGCCCGAAACGGTAAGATTATTCGGAACGACCGAGCCAGCGTGGGCGTTGAGATTGCCAATTACGCTGACTGCGTTCGCGCCGGTCGTGCCAATGTAAATGTTACCCTGCGATGCACCGGTGCCGGCGATGTTGCCGGTCGCGGTGAAGCTGAAATTGTCTTCGTTCAGCGTGGAGAGGACAAGGCCGCTGGCCGTGCTAATCTGGGCACCAGTGCCAACAACGACATTGCCGTTAGCGAGGACAACAACGCGTCCATTGGAGATAAGGGTGCCGTTGATAACCGCGGCTGCGGCTCCAAGGCCGCCCAAGCCGGTGTCGGTCGTGTTGGCGCCAGCGGACACCCGGTTCAGAATCGCGCCACCGGAGGGGAGCACAAAATTGAAGGTATCGCCCGCAGGAATGTAGAAGTTTGTGAGATCGCTCGCAACCGGGTGCCCGGCAACGCCGACACCCCAAGTCAAAACAGAGCGGTCAGCTGCGCTGACAGTCCCGATGTTACCGGAACCATTCCAAGTCGCACTACCGCTGGAAACGGTGAACGGGGTGACGGTGGGAACCGCGGCCAGCAATGGGCTGGGCAAAATTGCGATTGGCCCAACAGCCAGCATCGCAATGATGAGTTTGCGCAGAGACAACCTAACAGGAGGTATATTTTTCATTTGTGACATTCAAGCAGATGTTGATTAGATTACGCCTAACATAACCAGCACAACGGGGAGCACGCGGGGCTGGCAAGCAGATTTTTTGCTTCTTGGTTCAATGCCTCCGAGGTTCACTTTCGGTCATCCCAGCCAAAAGAGGGTTCGATTCGACCTGCGCGGAGCACCGCACAGAAGCAATCGATCCAGGAGCCTCAAGCATCAAGCCCGCTGCCCTTTGCATGAAGGACATGCTTGGCCGCTGGCTCTTGCAATCGCAGCTTCGGAGCGATTTTTCACTCGGCAAACGCCCCTCGCCGCCTCCATGACTGTCGGGCTATGCAAATCAGCCAGGAAAGCTACCGCGCCCGATGGTTCGTGTTGGTGACCGTGTGGGCTGTCGCGGCGTTTGCGCTTTTTCAACAAGCGACGCTGGTCCGAGAGTATCTTACGATCGTCGGCCAGCTGGGGCTGAGGGGTGCGCCGGCTGCGACGACGCCACTAAAGCAGGCCTTTCCGGCGTTCGCCGCTGACGCGGAGGTTTGGGTTCGGCATGCCATCGCGCTGCTGGAAGGCGACGATGTCCGCCTGCGCTTCACCACCATCGACAATGCGCCCCATGGCCGTGAAGTGCATTGGAATTCGGCTTGGGCGTGGATGATCGCGGGCGCGGGGAAGGTGCACCATCTCTTTACCGGCCAACCCATCGCCAACTCCGTCGAGCAGGCCGCGATCTGGCTGAATCCCATCGTCCTGCTCGGTCTCATCATCACGCTGTCGATTTGGGCAACACGGCGGGCCGGTGTCATCGCTGGAGTGTTCGTGGTGGCCGCGATGACTTGCAACGACCGCTTGTTCGAAGGCTTTTTTCCAAGCTACGTCGACCACCACGGCCTGCTTTCCGTTTCCGTCCTGGCGACCGTGCTTGGCGCAGTGATGATGGGAGGCGGATGGTGGCAGGCAAGGGCTTCAGCCGGCTCCAGCCTTCTGCCGGATTCTCCCGACGCCAGCCGGGCGGCGGCCCGGATGTCGGGGTTGGCCGGGGCGTTCGGCTTGTGGGTGAGCGCAGCATCCGTCATTCCGCCCATCGCGATCATAGGGCTTTCGGGATTAGGCGCCCTGCTGCTGCACGGGCGGCACGCGCAGGCGCAAGGGGCGGTATTCGATGGCGACACCTGGCGCGCGTGGGGACGCGTCGGTGGTATCGCCAGCATCATATTTTATCTGCTGGAGTATTTTCCCAATCACCTCGGCTTTCGCCTGGAGCCGAACCACCCCTTTCACGCGCTGGCTTGGTGGGGCGGCGCTGAGTTAATCGCGCAGTTCGGCGAACGCTGGCTGGGGACACGGGAGCGCTTCTGGGCTGAGCCGCGCCGGCTGGCGTTACCGTTCCTCGCCGTTTGCGTCGCGCCGCTCACGATCGTGATTGGCGGCGCGCGGGTTTTTTCACCTGTGCTCGATACTTTCATGGTGAGGCTGCATAATGATTATATTCAAGAGTTCCTGCCCCTTTGGAAAACGTTGCGCGTCTTCGACGGGAAGATGGCTTTCCAGATTCTGGTGGTGGACAGCCTTCCCCTCCTAGCCGCCCTCGCCACGCTGACTTATCGGCGACGGCAGAGCCCGATGGTGCTTTGGTTCGCGACGCTCGTGGCCGTCTTGCTCAACATCATGGCTTGGGGGCAGTCGCGCTGGTTGCTGAACGCCGCCGGCGCCCAGATGTGCGTCTCGCTCGTGGTGTTGGCGTGCTGGACTGTCGCCTATCGCCCTTTGGTGCGTTGGATCGCCGCGCTGGCGTTCGTGGGCGTCGTCTTCCTTCCCAGCGCCGTGATGCGCAACGTGAACTCCGCGTCCGACGTCAAGGCGCGCCGCGTCTCGCCTAGTGATGCCAAGGGCGCCTTGGGCCGCGACATCGCCGCAGCGCTCCGCGCCACGCAGCCCGCCGGCGACATCGTGATGCTCTCGAGCCCCAACGCCTCCACGCAGATCGGCTACTACGGGCGCTTCAAGACTCTCGGCACGCTCTACTGGGAAAACAGTGCCGGCCTCAAGGCCGCCGCCGCGATTTTCAGCGCCCGCTCCGAAACCGAGGCGGCCGAACTAATCAAAAAGCATCAAGTCACCCATATCGCCCTCATCGGCGAGGAAAACTTCATCGCCCAATACTACCAGCTGCTGCACCCCAAGGCCACGGCCGAGGAGATACGGCAGGGCTTTGGCTACCGGTTACTCGCCGACAAAGTCGTGCCCCAGTGGCTGCAAATGATCCCCTACCGGGCGCCGGATGACCTGCAGGCACTCAATCCACTCGTGATGCTCTTTAAGGTGAATTTCAGCCAGAATCTGGCTGAAGCCCTTTACAACATCGCCCTGTCTCAGATTGCCAACAATACGCTCGATGAGGCCGACCGCACACTCGACATCCTGACCAAGCAGGCTCCCCAGCTTCACCAACCTTGGCTGCGCAAGGGCGAGTTGCAAGTGACGCGCCTCAACTGGCCGGCCGCCTTCGACCACATGATGAAGGGTATCGCCGCCGCCCCCGAAAACGAACGGGTCGGGCTTTGCATTGCTGCGGCTGGGACATTCTACACCCGCGGCCAGCACGCCTTGGCGATTCAAATCTACCGTTACGCCCTGACGCACAGGCGCACGCCCGAAGTGCTCGCCTACCTTTCTTGGATACTAGGCACCAGCAGGCAAGACAACCTGCGCGACGGCAAGGAAGCCCTGGCACTGGCTCAGGAGGCGCTCCGTGTGGATGCAAACTTCCCCACTGCGCTGAACGCCCTCGCGGCTGCTTTGGCCGAGAGCGGTCGGTTCCAAGAGGCGATCGAAACGAGCGAGCGGGCGATCGTGAACGCCCGGCTCCGCGGTGAAACTGCCGCCGCCCAAAGCTTCGAGCAGCGCCTTCAGGTCTTGCTCACGGGCAAGCCCCTGCGCAATTGATGGCCGCCCGCGCGCCGGGGGGATTCTGGCGTTGCAATGAACATTCCGGCGGCCA
This sequence comes from Opitutaceae bacterium, assembly GCA_031411915.1. Classification (GTDB taxonomy): domain Bacteria; phylum Verrucomicrobiota; class Verrucomicrobiia; order Opitutales; family Opitutaceae; genus ER46. The sequence goes on along the minus strand of JANOCA010000440.1, from coordinate 22,834 downwards.
AAGGGTCTCGGCTTGCCAACATGATTTCGTCGACTTGTTTCCCTGCCCGCGCCCTCTTGTTGGGCGTTCTGGCATTAGCCTTGGCCGCGCTCTCCCAAGCCGCAGAACTCGCCACCCCGAATCTTGCGTCCACCAGCGGGAGGCCACTCGTCCGAATCATCGTCACCGACAGTCTGGAGGCCGCCAACACCTTCGTGCCAGCGACCGATGCGGGCTTCGTCGCCCTCTCTCCCGGTCTCGCCGCCTTCAATGCGGCCGACCTCACCACGCGGCTCGCCAGCGGCCGCGACCGAATCATCGATGAGCGCCTGCTGGCAGGCATCGCGCAGGTCATCGAAAATTTTCTCCGGCAAAACAATCACCCCAACGCGAGCGTCGTCATCCCGACCCAGAGCATTGCCGAAGGCATGATTCGCGTAATCGTCCAGCTTGGGCCCGACACGGCCACGGTCGTGGCCCAGGCCAAGTCAGCCAATTGGAAGATCAGGAACATCAACATCCCGCCCACCCGTTGGTTCAGCGAGAGCCTTCTGCGGCAGAAGCTGCGGATCGAGCAAGGCGGCTTGGTTCGTTTCGAGGAGCTGGATCAGGCGATCGACTGGACCAACAACAATCCCTTCCGCCGCGTCCGCGTGCGCCTCGATCCTGTGCCAAGCACCGGCGAAGCCGATCTCACGATCGCAGTGCAGGAGGCGATTCCCCTCCGGCTTTCGCTCACCCTCGACAACGCCGGCAACGACGTGCTCGGTGAACACCGCTTCATCCTCGCGGGGGCCTACGCCAACCTGTGGGGCCTCGATCACCAGCTCTCCTATCAGTATATCACAACCGAGACGCCCAGCATTTACCAAGGCCACGGGATGGACTACCGCGCCCCTCTGCCTTGGCGCCATTATCTCCAATTCAGCGCGACCTATCTCAAGGCCAAGCCAGAAATCTACGACGGGCTCTTTCTGCAGGAAGGCGAAACCATCACCACGGACCTGCGCTACACGATCCCCGTCCGGACAGGCATCAACCCGATCGACTTCTTCGCTTCCGTCGGCTTCAAGGAAACCAACAACAACCTCACCTGGGACCCGCGGGCCAGCAACTTGCTCGTCCAAAGCAGCAAGACGAATATTTTCCAGTTCACGCTGGGCGGCTCAGCGGTCCGCCGCGATAAACTCGGCGCCTGGGCCTTCGGGGCCAGCGTAACCTTCAGCCCTGGCGACGTGAATTCCCGTAACCGTGCCGCAGCTTTCGGCGAGACACGGTTTGGCGCCGACCCTCGCTACACCTACGGCAGCCTTTCGCTCCAGCGGCTCGTGAGCCTGAAGAGAGGATGGGACCTTTCCTCGCGACTCATGGTGCAGGTGGCCGACGACAATCTGCTGCCGAGCGAGCAGCTGAGCATCGGCGGCGGGGCGAGCGTCCGGGGATACCCGGAAAACCTCTACGCCGGCGATCAGGCCTTTGTATTTGTTACCGAACTCGTCAGCCCGGCTTTCAAAAGCAATCTGCCCCGTCTCTCGAAGAAGCGCGGGCCGCTCGAGACCCGCGGTGTCGTCTTCTATGACGCCGCCAACAGCGAGGCTAAGGTATCCGCCCAGTTCGACCCCGTGCGACGTCCCCTCGCCAGCGCCGGCTTGGGCGTGCGCATGACTCTGGCTACAAATTTTTCCCTCCAAGCCGACTACGGCTGGCGCTTGGCCAGCCTGCCCTATCCGGAGATTTCGGGTTCGCGCGGACACATTCGAGTTTCTATCGCCTACTAGGCCTGATGCCGCTCTTTTCCGTCGGTGCGGATCCACCTCGGTCACCACTTCTACGGCGCCGGCAACCTCGGCGACGACTTCATGCTCGCCGGCTTCCTCGCCGCGATGAATTCGCTCGCGCCCGACGCCACCTATACTTGCTGCGTGCCCTTCGGGCTCGAGCCCCTGCGCCGGCGGTTTCCGCAGGTTGAGTGGTGCCCGCTCGAGGATGCGGACCGCGAGCGCTGCATCACGGCATGCGATGTCTGGCTCGGCGTCGGCGGCGCGCCCTTCCAGAGCGCACTCTCGCGCTGGTTCCTCAATCACCTCCTCGGCGAGCTCGATCTCTGCACGCGCGGGGGCAAGCCGATGTATTACCTCGGCGTCGGCATCCAGCACACCAGCGAGTTGAACGAGATCGACGTGCGCCACCTTGTCGGGCGCGCCGCGCGCATCTGGACGCGCGACTTCTCCTCCGCGGAAAAACTCCGCGCCCTGCCCTCCCGCCCGCCAATCGACGCGGCTTCGGATCTCGCGCACATCTTTTTCCGCGACAATCCCCCGCCTCCCGCCAAGCCCAAGCGCCTCACGCTCGTCGCCAATTTCGACTACGACGCCTGGCCGGGTCAGGACGCCTGCCTCGCCGCCATCAAGGATCTGCCGGCGACCGAGCGCGTCTGGCTCGCGCAGGAGGGCCGTGATCTCCCTGGGGCGGAGCGCCTGCTCTTCCACGCCCTGCAGCCAGCCGAGCAGGCTTGGTGGACATTTGTCTCGCCGGAAAATCCCGGCGCGCCGCTCCCCGAAATCCTCGCCGGCTGGCCGAGCGGCGAGTGGCTCATCACCGCGCGCTACCACGCCGCTGTCGCCGCCGCGTGGTCCGGCTCGAAAGTCGCCGTGATCTCGACCAACGAAAAGCTCCGCGCCGTCGCCACCGATCTGCACGCGCCGCTCCTGCCGCTCAAAGCCGACGAGGCGGCCGTCGCCCGCGCGCTCGCCGCCGCCAAACCCGCCAAGCCACCCGTGCACCTCGCCGATCGCGCGCGCGCCGCCTGCGCGGAGTTTGTGCGCTCCGCGGTTGCGCACCGGCGCTGAAGTCGCGTAACCAAAGCGGCTCATGCTGGCGCTCGCGCTCTCCCTCGCCTTCCTGCTTTTCCTGGCCGCCGTCGGCCGCGCCACGCTCGCGCTCTGCGGCTGGCGCAGCGGCGCGCTGCGCGCGTGGCTGCTCGGCCCCGCCGTCGGCCTCGCGGTCGCCGTGCTCGCCATCATGGTGCTCAACCAGGCCGGCCTGCCCGTGCGCGACTTCGCCTGGCCGCTCGCGCTCGGGCTCGCCGCAGTTTCGGTCGCGGTGTTTTTCTGGCGCCGCCCCGCGCTGCCTTGGCGCGCACTCGCACCCTTCCTGCTCGTCGCCGTCTTCTCCCTGCTGTGGACCGGCTGGCCGATGCTGCGCTTCGGCTTCGGCTGGCTGAGCTACGTCAACGACGACTACGTCAACTACTGCCTCGCGGCGGAACGCTTCAAGGACTTCGGCTTCTGGCGCGTGCCGACGCCCGAGGAACTCGCGGGCCGCGACATCGCGCAATACTACTGGTTCATGCACGTGCCGGGCCTCATGCGCTTCGGCAGCGAAATCATCCTCGCGTGGGTCTCCGCGCTGACGGGCGTGAAATCCCTCGGCATCTTCATGCCGGTGATCATCGGGCTCGGGCTGATTCAGCTTTTTTCCACCGCCGCGCTTGTGCTGCACCGCGGCCGCTGGCGGCGGCGCGCCTTGGTCGCGATGGCGCTGCTCGCGGCGAGCCCGCTCTTCATGCTGGGCTCGCTCTACCAGCTCATCGCGCAGGTCGGCGGCCTCGCACTCCTGCTCGCGGCCACGGCCATCATCACGGCGCCGCTGCCCTCGCGGCGCTGGCGCGTGGTGCCGCAGATCCTCGCCCTCTCGCTCGTCGGCGCGGCGCTGGCGGTTTTCTACCCCGAGGTCTCCGCGTTTGCCGTGCTCACCATGCTGCTCGTGGGCGCCGTCGATCTCGTGCGCACGCGGCGCTTCCCGTCCGTGCGCGCGACGCTCGTGGTTTACGCGGTTGTCGGCGTCATCTTCCTGCTGCGCTACAATCTCCTCTCCTACGTCTTCACGATCATGCTGCAGATGGGCTCGGGCTTCCGCAGTGTGGATCTCTCGCTGTCGCTCTTCCCGTATTTCATGATCCCGACGGGGCTCGCGAATCTCTTCGGCCTCATGCCGCTCGCGAAGAATTTCGCCGAGCCGTTCACCTCGCTCACCATCGTCGCAGGCCTGCTCGCGCTCGTGACCGCCCTAGCAGTCGGGGTGCGGCAGACGTTGCGCGCCACCCCCGCCGCCGCGCTGCTGCTCGTGCAATTCCTCCTCGCGTTACGGCTCATGACGTCGGGCAACGACTTCGGCCTCTACAAGCTCGCGATGTTCATGCAGCCCGCGCTCGCCGCCGCCCTCGCCTGCGCGTTGCTGCACTTCCCCCGGGCCCGCTTCACCGCGCCGCTCGGCGTGCTCGCCGCCATCGCGTGCTGCGCGCCGACCGCGCTCCACTACACCCGCGCCTCGCTCGGTGAAAAAGCCGGCGGCATCACCGAGGCCAAGCTCGCCTCGATCCTCGGCACGGAGCCGCCCGCGATTCCCGCCGGCACGCGCCTCCTCACCGACATCAACAACCTCGTCGCCGCCAAGGTCGCCTCGCTCCACCTGCGCGGCGCCGATCTGCGCTTTCTCTCGCGCGACTACTACCAGCAGATTGCGCCCATCGAGTATGAGCGTCTCGGCGACACCGCGCTCGCGATGCATCCGCATTTTGATCTGCTCTCCCGCGCGCGGCCCATGCTCGAGCAGCGCGACATCGACGGCATCCGCTCGCACCAGCTTTTCTACACCTCCTTCCGCGCCCCCGCCCTCGGCCACGCGAAAAACGATCCGCACGACGGCTACCTCGCCCTCGACCGATCGCTCGGCCTCTTCAACAAGCTGCGCGACACCACCGCGCCCGCCGCCGCGCCCACCTCCTACTTCAAATTCCTCCCGGCCGCCGACACGCGCAACCACCTCGTGTTCGTCCACACCGGCCGCGGCAACCACTACTATCTCGGCGATCGCAACCGCATCGCGATCTTCCAGCAGGAGGCCGATCCGTATACGCCGAAGCAGGACATCACCGGCCTCGGTCGCTTCCTGCTGCTGCGCGTCGAGCAGCCGGACGAGGAGTTTTACCTGCGCCTCTCCGCGTCGAAAACCTTCATGGGCCGCGGCCACACCACGTGGTCGCCCGGCTCAAAAATCCTCGGCGAACGCGAAGTCCCGCTCGCGTTTCCTGGCCACGGCGCCGTCAACCGCATCGTCGGGCCCATCCGCCCCGTGATCCGCGACGGCGCCGCCTACATCGCGATCGATTTCAACGAGACGCCGGTGCAGTTCCCCTTCGAGCGCACCGGCCTGCAGGCGCTCTACAACACCGAGGTGCCCTTCGACTCGCGCAAGCTCGTCGCCTACGGCCGCGACATCTCCGCGCTCTCCGCCGCGCAGCTCGCCGCGCTGGAACGCCCCGCCAAGCTCACGCACTTCCCCGACGACCTTCTCTTCGCGCGCGGCCTCGAATACTCCGGCATCTACGAGGACGGCTGGCTGTCTCCGGAAAGCGAATTCGTCCTCGGCGGCGGCGGCCCCGCCGCGTGGGTGCGGGTGCGCGGCTTCGTGCCCGAGCTGCCCGGCAACCCCCTCGGCCGCGGCACGCTGAAATTCATTCTGCCCGGCGGCGCCGTCGAGGTGCCCGCCGCCGTCGGCTCCTTCGACTGGCTGCTTCCCGTCGGCTCCGCCGACAACCTCGCGCGAATCGGACTGCGTTTCAGCAAAAGCGTGCCGCTGCCCAACCGCGACGATCGCCCCGTCGGCGGCAAGCTCGAGTGGCTCGAGGTTTTCCCGTCGCTGCCGACCCACACCTTCGAGTTCGGCAAGACCACCTCCGCGCGCCTCGCCTCCACCGGCATCGACCAGGATGGCTGGTTCGCCCGCGCCGCGACCGTGCAGCTCCCGCCGTTCGCCACCAATCACGACATCGTGCTCACGCTGGAATTTCCCGCGTGGAGTTCCGCCAAGGAAATGCCGCTCACCGTCCACTGGCCGGGGTCCGTGCCCGCGAGCCGCGTGACGCTCAAGCCCGAGGGCAACTCGACGCTCCGCGTGCGCCTGCCCGCTTCCGCCGTGTCGCGCACGTTGCGCCTTGAGGCGGCGGATGATTTTCAACTCGTCGCTCCCGACACCCGCCGCCGCGCCGGCCGCCTCGTGCAACTGGAGTTGGTGCCCGCGCCCCAGCCGTGAGTGCTTCCGCTTCGCCGGCGCCGCGCGCCGTCCTTCTCCTCAAGATCGACACGCTCGGCGATCTGGTGGTCTTCGCGCCGGTGCTGCGCTGCCTGCGCGCCGCCTGGCCGCGGACGCGCCTCGCCGTCGTCATCCGCCGCGCCTACCTCGATCTCGCGACTCTGCTCGCCGAAAACATCGAGTGGATTCCCACCACGCTCGATCCCTTCGCGCAGGGCCCGGAGGCCGATCCCGCCGAAGTGCAGCGCCTCCGCTCCGCCGTCGCCGCACTCGCCCCCGAGGTCGTCGCCGCCGCGACCTCGCGTCGTAATTGGCTCGAAGCGGCCATCGCCTCCGCCGCCCCGGCCGCCCGCCGCGTCGCGCTCGGCGCCTCGGCCGACGACGAACATTTCGCCACGCGTCTCCGCGTCGCCCTCGGCCTCAACGCCACGCACGTTTTCCCCGAGACCATCGCCCCACCGCCGGGCGAACCCGACTGGCTCGCCAACTTCTCGCTCGCCGATGCCCTGCTCGGCCGTGCCGTCGAGCGCGCCGCGCCCGCCCTCACCGCGCCCACACCGTCTGGCCTGCTCGAAAAACTCGGCTTCAGCCGCGGCCGCTACGTCGTCTGCGCCGCCGCCGGCTTCGCCAACGTGAAACTCAAGACGTGGCCCGCCGCTCGTTTCGCCGCGACAATCGATCACCTCCGCGCGCGCCACAATCTCCCCACGCTCCTCATCGGGCACGAAAGCGAGCGCGCCCATCTCGAAGCCGTCCTCGCCGCCCTCTCCCCGTCTCCCCCTCTCTCCATCTCCCCATCTTCCGCCGCCGCCGCCCTCTGGCTCGGCCGCGACGGCGATCTCCCTCTGCTCGCTGAACTCATCGCCGGCTCCGCGCTTTTCCTCGGCAATGACACTGGCGCGATGCACCTCGCCGCCGCGCTCGACGTGCCCGTCGTCGCGGTCTTCGGCGGCGGCACGTGGCCGCGCTTTGTCCCGGCCGCGCGCCGCGGCGTCGCGCTCGTGCAGCCGTTGCCGTGCTTTGGCTGCGGGTGGGACTGCGCGTTTGGCGACGCCCCGTGCCTCGGCGAAATCACCGCCGCCGATGCCATTGCCGCCGTCGATCACGCGCTCACGAGCGAGAGCTTCGACGTGATGGAGGTGAAGCGCCTCTCGCCCGAGACGCAGGCCATGATGGCCAAGACCGCCGCGCGCCACCGCGCCGCCGCCGCCGGCCACCTTGCGCGCCAGCACAAGCTCGAGGAACTCACCGCCCTCGACCGCGAGAAGGACGCCGAGATCGCGTCGCTCAAGGCCGTGTGCGACGAGCGCGAGAAAACAATTTTCATCCTCGATGGCCACGTGCGGAATTTTCAGGCCGAGACCGCCGCCCTCAAGGCCGAGCGCGCCGTGCATGAAAGGACGCTCGCCGGATTTCCCGCCGACGCCGCCAAGGCCGCGCAGACCATCGCCGACCTCGTCGTCCACAACCGCAACATCGAGTCCCTCCTCCGGCACCGCGAAAACGAAATCGCCGAGCTGAAGAACTCCGCCGCGAACCGCGCCGCCGGCCTCCACGACCTCGAGAACGCCAAGCACTACGGCCGCCTCCTTGCCGAGCACGAGCTCGCGCTCCAGTTTCACCGCGAGAGCCTCGCCGCCCGCGATGCCACCATCGCGCGGCTGGGCGCGACCGAGGCCGGACCGCTCCGCAAGCTCTGGCTCGCCGCGCGCTCGTGGTGGTCCGCGAAAATCGCCGAGCCGTTCGACGCATGGCTGTTTCGCGCCGTCGTGGAAAATTACTGGATGCAGATCGGCGTGCTCCGCCACTACGCGCCGCGCACGCTCAAGTGGGACGAGAAGCTCGCCTGTGGGTCAGGCTTTACGCCTGACCCGTCGCGCCAGCCTCAGATCGCCGTCGTCACGCCCAGCTACGGCCAGGAGAAATTCATCGAGCGCACGCTCCGCAGCGTGCTCGATCAAAATTATCCGCGCCTCGCCTACGTCGTGCAGGACGGCGGCTCCAAGGATGGCAGCGCTGCGATCATCGCCCGCCACGCCGCTTCGCTCCGCCATTGGGAATCCGTCCCCGACAAGGGCCAGGCCGACGCCATCCGCCGCGGCTTCGCGCACATCGAGTCCACGCTCACGCCCGACACGATCATGGCGTGGCTCAACTCCGACGACCTCCTCGCCCCCGGCGCGCTGCGTTTCGTCGGCGAGTATTTCGTAGCGCACCCGGAAGTCGATGTGATCTACGGCCACCGCATCATCATCGATGACGACGACCGCGACATCGGCCGCTGGATCATGCCGCGCCACCACGCGAAGACGCTCGAATGGATCGACTACGTGCCCCAGGAGACGCTCTTCTGGCGCAAGCGCGCCTGGGACCGCGTTGGCGGCATCGATCCTACGTTCCAATTCGCGCTCGATTGGGACCTGCTCGCGCGCTTCCACCAAGCCGGCTGCCGCATGGTGCGCGTGCCGTATTTCCTCGGCGCCTTCCGCGTCCACGCGGAGCAAAAGACCTCGCAGGCGATCCACACCACCGGCGCCGAGGAGATGCGCCGCATTCGCACCCGCTTCCACGGCGAACGCCAGGACGACGCCGTCACCATCCACCGCCACGCCCGCCACGCCCGCTTCTGGGGCGCCATCACCGCGCGGCTGCACGAGGTGGGAATTCGGTGGTGAAAGCGGCGCACAGCCGAGCTCAAATACGTGTCAGCAATTGAAGTTCGTGTGGAAATCCACTGAAACCTTGCGTCAAACGATGAGGCGGATCTCGGAGTTTTTCCTTGGCACCTTTTTACTCTGCCTTGTCGGATGCCATTCGATCAGCCCCGACCAATTGGCGGGGCGTTACGTTTTGTCTGCAGGTGGCTACAACGAACGCCTCCTCTTGGTTCTGAACAAGGACCAGACTTACACTTTGTATCACACGGTCATATTTCACGATATTGCCGGTCGAGATCAGGGCTCGTGGGAATTAAAGGATGGAATTGTCGCACTGACACCAAAGGCTCGCGGCACTGTGGAAGGAGAAATGTTCCTGCCCGATCATTGCAGCAAGTTCAGCATGCAAAAGAACGGTAACGAGATCTCTCTGGTAAGTGTTTCGATCCCTATGATCTCGGCTTCAACGCGCACGCGAGCGGTGCTCGTGCGTGAGCGTAAGCAAGAGTATTGAGGCGCCGACTTTTCCGCTTTGCCCGTGCCGCCCTTTCTGTCGTCCTCGTGAACCCATGCTCCTGAGCGTCGTCGTCCCCGTTTACAATGAGGAGAAGAACATCCCCGAGTTCCTCCGGCGCATCCGGCCGATCCTCGGCGCGATCACGCAGGACTACGAAATCATCTTCTCGCTCGATCCCTCGCCGGACCGCACGGAGGACGTGATCCTCGAGCACCGCGCGGCCGATGCGCGGATCAAGCTCCTGAAATTCTCCCGCCGCTTCGGCCAGCCGATGGCCACGCTCGCGGGGCTTGAATACTCCTCGGGCGACGCGGTCGTCGCGATGGATGTCGATTTGCAGGACCCGCCGGAGCTGCTGCACGAGATGATCGCGAAATGGCGCGAGGGCTACGATGTCGTGCTCCCGCAGCGCCGGCACCGCACGGGCGAGCCGTGGATCAAGAAGGTGGTCGCCGCCACCGGCTACAAGGTGATCAACAAGATCGCCGACGTGAAGATCCCGCCCAACACCGGCGACTTCCGGCTGATGGCGCGGCGCGTCGTGACCGAGGTCGTGCGGCTGAAGGAGAGCCACGGCTTCCTGCGCGGCATGGTCGCGGTGGTCGGCTTCAAGCAGGCGATCATCCCGTTTGACCGGCCGGCACGCTTCGCGGGCGAGACCAACTACAACCGCTTCCTCGGATCGCTGCGCATCGGGTTCAACGGCATCTTCTGCTTCTCCACCTACGCGCTCTCGCTGAGCACGCTGCTCGGCTTCGTTGTCTCCGGGTTCTCGTTTCTGCTGATGGCGATCTACCTTTTCTACAAGATCACGGACCGCGAAATCTCCTGGGGCAACCCGACGCAGGTCATCCTCATCTCGTTCCTCGGCGGCGTGCAGCTGATCAGCATCGGCATTTTGGGCGAATACATCGGCCGCATCTACGAGGAAGTCCGCGCGCGCCCGAAGTTCATCGTGGATCGGGCGGAGGGCTTTGGGAAAAAATGAACCCCTCGGGCCGGGCCGGGCGCATCTTGCAGTGGAGCGCCGCCCTGCTCGGCGGTGCGCTCGCGCTCATCGCGCTGCTCATTGCGCTCTGGCGCGAGGCCTACCCGCCGCTGCCGCCGCGCCTCACGATCGAGGTCATATTCCCGCCCGGCCTTGCCGCCCGCGGCGAGCCGTTGATTACGACCGGCGCGGGGGGAGTCGCCGATTTTCTGGCGGTCCGCTACCTCGACGAGACCACCGCGGTGGTGTTCTACGATGTGTGGGGCATGGGCGGCCCGACCTCCGCGCCCTTTGCGCTCAAGCCCGGCACGCCGCGCCGCCTCGAGATCGAGATGCCGACGCTCGCGCACGTCGCCAGCCACCGCTCCCACGAGCAACGCCCGCTGCGCGTCACGCTCGATGGCGCGACGCTGCTCGACGAGCCGGCGTATTTTCACCGCCGCGCGCCCTCCGAGATTTTTTTCGCGGCCAACCCCGTCGGCGGCACGCTCGTGCAGGCCGGCTTCAGTGGAAAAATCACCACGGCCGAGGGCCGCGCATTGCACGGCGGCCCGGCGGCCCTCTTCGATCCCGGCGCGCGTGTGCACTGGCTGCTCGGCGCGCGGCCGTGGGCGCTCCTCGGCTGCCTCGCGCTGAGCCTGCTCGGCGGGGCACTGGCGTGGTGGAAAGTGACGGCGCTGCGCCGGATGCACGGGTTCCTATTCGCCGCGGCGCCAGCCACGGTCTTTCCCTCGGTCGCAGGCGGCCCGCCACACTGGTGGTTTTTCGGCGCCGCGACTGCGAGCCTGATCATTTTCGCGGCGGTGCTCACGAGCGGCACGTTCCGCGTGATCGCGCCGGATGAGTTTGGCGGGCAGTATGATTTCCAAGCGCGCAGCCTGCTCGCGGGCCGGCTCGATTTGCCGGAGGCGGCGCGGACCGGGGAATCGTTCATCTACGAAGGGCGCATCTACATGTATTTCGGGCCGACACCCGCGCTGCTGCGGCTGCCGTTCGCGGGGCTCGACAGCGTGTTCGGGCAGCTGACGCGGGCGTTGATGCTCGCCTATTTCGCGGGCTGGCTCGTCGCGGCCTACTTGATATTGATTCATGTCACGCGGCTCGCCCGCGGACCCGCCGCCTGGCCGAGCGCAAGCGCGACGGTGCTGCTCACCGTCGCCGCGGGCCCCGGCTCGACGCTCCTCTTCCTCGCGAGCCGCGCCTACGTCTATCACGAGGCGATTCTGTGCGGGGCGGCGTTCGCGCTCTGGAGCGCGTATGGCACGCTGCGTTTTCTGGCGGAGCCCGCCCGCGGCGGGTGGATCGGCGCGCTGGTGTGCGGGGTGCTCGCGGTCCATGCCCGCCCGCCCGCGGGGCTTTTCGCGCTCGCGGCGCTCGGCTTCGCCGCGGTGGCGCTGGCGCTGCGCCCCGCCGGCCGGCCCTCGCTGCGTCGGCTGGCGGCCATCGGCACGCTGGCGGCGCTCGGCTTCCTCAGCTTCAACGCCCTGAGCTACCTGAAATTCGAGAGCTTCGAGGGCGCACCGCTGCGCTACCACGTGCAATACGACGCCGCGCGCCTGGCGGCGATCGATGGGAAAAATTTCCACCTCGCCAATTTCCGCCATGATTTCGACGCCTACGCTTGGCGGCCCGACTTTGAGTTTCGCCCGGTGTTTCCCTATTTCTACCTGCAGCGCGGCGGGGCGGTGGCCTATCCCACGGCGCGGCTCGATCTCGCCGAGCCCACGCTCGCGCTGCCGTATGCGATGCCGGCGCTTTGCGTGCTTGCGCTCGGCGGGCTCGCGCTCGCGGCAGCCGCCTGGCGCGAGGCGCGTCTCCCGCTCGCGGTGCTGACTGCGGGCACGACCCCCATGGCGCTCGCGTTGTTCACCGCCGTCGCGATCTCGCATCGCTACACCGGCGATTTTTGCGCGCCGCTGGTCGCGCTCGGCGCCTTCGGCCTCGTTGCCCTCGATCGGCTGCCGGCGCACGTCCGGCGGCCGGCGCGCCTCGCGCTCGCCGCGCTCGCGGGCGTCGGCGTGCTCATCACGCTCGCGCTCGCGCTGCACTATCAGGGCGAGGGCGTCTGGGGTGTGCCCGACGAGTTCAAGGCCCGCTACCAAATGCTTCGCCAAGCCGTCGATTCCGCGCTCGGCTTTTCCCGGCCATGACTCCCGACCGTCCACCGCGCGTCCTCATCTTCATCGTCGCCTACTACGCCGAGGCCACGATTCTTGATGTGCTGCGCCGCATCCCGGCACTCCAAGGCTACGAGGTCGAGGTGTTGATCATCGACGACGGCTCGACCGACGCCACGTTCGCCCTCGCTGACCGGCTGCGCCGTGCCGGCAGCTACCGGCACCCGCTCACCGTCCTCGCCAACCCCGTCAACCAAGGCTACGGCGGCAACCAGAAGCTCGGCTACCACTACGCCATCGAGCACGGCTTCGATCACGTCGTGCTCGTCCACGGCGACGGCCAGTATGCGCCCGAGATGCTGCCGGAGATCCTCGCGCCGCTCGCGCGCGGCGAGGCCGACGTCGTCTTTGGTTCGCGCATGATGGTGAAGAAAAACGCCCTCAAGGGCGGCATGCCCGGCTACAAGTTCATCGGGAACCAGATCCTCACGTGGTATCAGAACCGCATCCTGAAGACGCGGCTCAGCGAATTCCACAGCGGCTACAAGGCCTGCTCCGTCGCCTTGCTCCGCCGCCTCCCCTTTGATCTCAACTCGAACGTGTTTCACTTCGACACCGAGATCATCATCCAGTTTTTGCGCGCCCGCGCCCGCATCCTCGAGATCCCGATCCCCACGCACTACGGCGACGAGATCAGCCGCGTGAACGGCCTGCGCTACGCCCTCGACGTGGTGAACGCGTCCACCGTCGCGCGGCTGATGAACTACGGCCTCGTCTACCGGCGCAACTTCGACATCCCCGCGCCGGAAAACCAACACTACCTCGCCAAGCTCGACTTCCTCAGCACGCACTCCGCCGCGCTCGCCGAGGTGCCTGCGGGTGCCACCGTGCTCGACATCGGCTGCGGCCCCGGCCACCTCAGCCCCGCGCTGCGCGATCGCGGGTGCCGGATCATCGGCGTCGATCAGTTCCGGCCGCAGGCCACCGCGGCGTTCGACGAATTCCACGTCACCGATCTGAACGCCAACCCGGTCCCGCGCCCGCTCGAAGATGTGCAGGTCGTGCTCATCCTCGACATCATCGAGCACCTCGCCTCGCCGGAGAAATTCTGCGACGAGCTGCGCCAGCGCGCGCAGTCCAACCTCAACGTGAAGATCGTGCTCTCCACGGGCAACGTCGCCTTCCTCGTCACGCGATTCATGCTTTTTCTCGGGCAGTTCAACTACAGCACCCGCGGCATCCTCGACCAGACGCACACGCGGCTCTTCACTTTCTCGTCGCTGCGCCGGCTGCTGAAGGAGACGGGGTTCGTGATCGAGAAGGAACTCGCCATCCCCGCGCCCGTGCCGCTCGTGGTGAAGAGTCCCTTCTGGCGGAAGGTGCTGATGAAAACCCAGGGCGTGTTCATGCACATTTCGCGTGGGCTCTTCGCGTATCAGATGCTCATGGTCGTGCGGCCGCTGCCCACGCTGCCCACGCTCATGAGGAATGCGCGCCAGCATAGCGCCGTGCGCTCGACCGCCAGCGAGTCCGTCGCGCCGCACGCATGAAGCGGCTCGCGCTCCGCCTGGGCGCCGCCGCGGTGCTTTTCCTCGGGCTCGCCGCCTGGCACGCCGCGGAGCGCCACGCGATTTTCCCCAACCCCGTCACCTTCGACCTCGTGCTTGAGGCGGGCGAGGTGGGCCGCGCCGATCCGCTCATCGTGTCGGGTCGCGCCGGCGCGGGCGATTTTCTCGCCGTGCGTTTCGACGACCCCCGCACGGTGCGTTTTCTCTACGATAGCTGGGGCGTGCCCGGAATCGTCTCCGCGCCTCTGGCGATCGAGCCCGGCGTCCCGGTGCGGCTGACGGTCGAGATGCCCGGGCTCAGCCATGTGCCGGGCCAGCTCAACTTGCCGCGCGATCACGTGCGTATCGTCGCGCGGGGCAATGTGCTGCTCGACACCCCCGTGCATTCCTACCCGCGTCAGCCGGAGGAGCTGCACTTTGGCGAAAACCACCTCGGCGGCTCTTCGTGCGGTCCGCGCCTTCGCGGCCGCATCACCGCGCCCGACGGGGGCCCGCTCGCGGGCCAGCCGGGCACCGCGCTGCCGCTGCACCGACGCGTGCGCGAATGGGCCGGGCACTTTCCGCAAAAAGCCGCGGCGCTTGCGCTGCTGTGCCTGGCGGCGGCGTTCGGCGCCGGCCGGCTCGCGCGCACTCCCGCGGCGGCGGCCATCGCGTGGCGCGCGGCGGGGCGGCACCGCTGGTTCGTGGGCGCCGCCACCGTTGCGACATTGGGTTACCTATGGCTGGTCACGCTCGGCTCCCTGCGCCTCGCCGAGCACGAGTGGTTCGGCGATTTCTACGACTATCAGGCAGCCAGCTTGCTGACCGGCCGGCTCGACGTGCCCGACGCCGCGATCGGCGGCGAGGCCTTCGAGGCGCGCGGCAAGCTCTACGGCTATTTCGGCCCCACGCCGGCGCTGCTGCGCGCGCCGCTCGTGGCGCTGGGCCTCGGCTTCGGCCAGCTGAGCCGCGGGTTCATGCTCGGCTTCTTTGTCGCGACGCTCCTCGCCTCCTACCTGCTCCTGCGCGAGGCGCTGCGCTGGGTGCGGCCGGAAAACATCGCCCCGGACGCGCCGCCCTCGCCGTTTGCCACCGTCGTGCTCATCGCGAGCGTCGGCTGGGGCAGCACGATCTTTTTCCTCGGCTGCCGCGCGATCATTTTCCACGAGGCGATTCTCTCCGGGATCGCGTTTGCGCTGTGGTCGGCGTGGTGCTCGCTGCGCCACCTGCGCGCGCCCGCCGGCCGCTGGTGGATCGGCGCGCTCGCGTGCGGGGTCGCCTCGGTCCACTGCCGGCCGCCGACGGGATTGTTCGCCCTCACCCTGCTCGGCTGCGTGGCCGTGGCCGCGTGGCTGCGCACCGACGCCGCGCGCTGGACGGCGCCCGCGTTGCGCCGCGCCTTGCTCATCGGCGGGCTCTGCGTCGCCGGTCAGCTTTCGCTCAACGGCCTCTCTTGGCTGAAATTCCGCACCTTCGATCCGGCGCCGCTGCGCCTCAGCCGGCCCTACGCTGACCCCGCGAGGCTCGCACACATCGACGGGAAAAGCTTTCACGCGGCCAACATCCCCTACGGCTTCTACACGTATTTCGTGCGCCCAAATCTCCGCCTCGAGCCGGGCTTCCCGTGGATTCACTGGGGGGCGCGCGCGCCCGGGCGCGAATTCCCCGCCGCCAAAATCGACCTGCCCGACCACACGGTCGCGGTGCCGTGGGCGATCCCGAGCCTCTTCGCCCTCGCGACGCTCGGCAGCGCCGCGGCTTTCGTTTTCCGACCGCGGGCACGGCCGGCGCTCGCCGTGCTGTGGCTGGCGGTGCTGCCGATGTCGTTCGCGCTCTTCGCGGCGGTGGCGACGGCGCAGCGCTACACGGGTGATTTCTGTCCGCTGCTCATCGCCGCGGCGGCTTTCGGTCTCGCGACGCTCGAAGGCGCAGCGTCCCGTTGGATCATCGGCGTGCGCGTGATGATCGCGCTGCTGACGCTCGCGGCCGTCGCCGTCACCGGCGCCCTCACGATCCACTATCAGGGCGACTACCTGTGGGGCGTGCCCGAGGAAGTGAAACAAAACTACCAAGCGTTGCGGCAGCGCGTGGATGGATTTTTCCGGTGACGCCCACGGCGCGCGAGCTTGATGCCGTGCGCCCGCTCGCCTTCCCTCAGACCTCCTTCATGCAACACGTCTTCGTCACCGGCGCCGCCGGTTTCATCGGTTCCAACCTGATCGATCGCCTCCTCGCCGACGGCCTCACCGTCACCGGCTGGGACAACCTCTCGACCGGCCAGATCCGCTTTCTCGAGGGCGCGCAGAAAAATCCAAAGTTCAAACTCGTCCGCGGCGACAACCTTGATCTGCCCGCGCTCACGGCCGCGATGAAGGGCGCCGATTTCGTCTTCCACCTCGCCGCCAATGCCGACATCCGCGACGGCTGGAAACACCCCGAGAAGGATCTCCAGCAAAACACCATCGCGACCTTCAACGTCCTCGAGGCCATGCGCGCCAACGCCGTGAAGCGCATCGCGTTTTCCTCCACCGGATCCGTCTACGGCGAGGCGCTCGTGACGCCCGACCGGCCGACGCCAGAGACCGATGTTTTCCCAATCCAGACTTCGCTCTACGGCGCATCGAAGACCGCCGGCGAGGGCCTGCTCGCCGCCTACGCCGAGGGCGCGCAAATCGACGAGGCCTACATCTTCCGTTTCGTGTCCATCCTCGGTGAGCGCTACACGCACGGGCACGTCTTCGATTTCCACCAGCAGCTCGTCGCGCACCCCGATCACCTCCGAGTGCTCGGCGACGGCACGCAGCGGAAGAGCTACCTCTACGTGCAGGACTGCATTGACGCGATGCTCCACGTCACGCGCGCCCACACCGCGCGCGACGCCAAGCACCACACGCAAATCTACAACCTCGGCACGCCGGAGTTTGTGCAGGTAAACGACAGCATCGGCTTCATCTGCGCCGCGCTCGGGATCAAGCCCCGCCTCGACTACACCGGCGGCAAGCGCGGCTGGATTGGCGATAATCCGTTCATCTTCCTCGACACGAAAAAAATCCAGTCCACCGGCTGGAAACCGAAGCTCACGATCGAGCAGGGCATCATCAAGACGCTGCGCTGGCTTGAGGCCAACCGGTGGGTTTACGAGGCGCGGAAATAGGCCGCTCCCATTCGTCCCATCAGTCCTATTCGTCCCATGCAAATTGCGCTCACGGGTTCGTCTTCAGGCATCGGCCGCGCGCTCGCCGAACGCCTGCTGTCACGCGGCCATCGTGTCTGGGGGCTTGCCCGCTCGGACCAATCCGCCTTCGCCGCCCAGCACGCCGGGAAATTCCACGCCCTGCGCTGCGACATCGCCGAATGGCAACAAGTCGAGTGCGCCGCGCGCGAAGTCGCCGCCGCCTCAGGCTCGCTCGACGGGCTCGTCACCTGCGCCGGCGTTCAAGGGGAAATCGGCCGCGCCCTCGCCGCCGATCCCGCGCGCTGGAGCGCGACTGTGCGCGCCAATCTCGACGGCACGTATTTTGCCCTCCGCGCGTTCAACGACCTTCTCGCACGCGCGCCGCGCCGCGCCAAAGTCGTCTGCTTCTCCGGCGGCGGCGCCACCAAGCCCCGCGCGAATTTCTCCGCCTACGGCGTCGCCAAGACCGGTGTCGTGCGCCTTGTCGAGACCATCGCCGAGGAGGAGCGCGGCCGCGCCTTCGACATCAACGCCCTCGCCCCCGGCGCGATCAACACGCGCCTCACCGACGAAGTCCTCGCGCTCGGGCCGGCCGTCGCGGGTGAAGCGGAATACTCCTCCGCCCAAAAACAAAAAGCCTCCGGCGGCGGCTCGCTGGAGAAAGCCCTCGACTGCGTCGAGTGGCTGCTCTCCCCCGCGAGCGACGGCATCAGCGGCCGGCTCATCAGCGCTCCATGGGATCCATGGAAAACCCTTTCCACCCACGCCGTGGATCTCGCCGCGAGCGACATCTACACGCTGCGTCGCATCACGCCCGAGGAGCGCGGGAAGAAATTCTGACGCGCACGTCCGCCGCATTCAGGTAGGGCGAATTGTCCCCGGCGAGCCGTCTTGCGCGCTCGATGTGGCGGGACGCCTCGCCCTACCGCCCGAACACCCGGTAGTTCAGCATCAAAAACACCACGATCGTCGAGGGCGGGATCGCCCAGAGCGTCGCCCACGTGGCGCTCAGCTTGAACCGGTTTCGCAGCAGCTTGAACGCACCGAGGTTGATCAGGTAGCTGATCGCCACCGCGACGAGATACTCGCCGAGTTGCTGCGCCGTGTCGCCCCGCCCGCTCGGCAGGGCCCAGAAGCGGTTCGCGACATAGTGGGTCGCCGTCGAGACCATCCATGAGATCGAAAACGCCCACGTCTCCCCGAGCCGCGCCTTCAGCGCGCGCAACACCGCGATCTGCACGAGCGCCGTGCCGCCGCCGACCGCGAGGAAGCGCAGCAGCCGCAGCTGCGTTTCGCGATCGTTGAGAAGAGCGTCGAGCATCGCGCGCATCCGACGCGACGCACCGCGCCCGGCGCAACCTCATTCCCGCGCCACGCGCTCCACTGCGAGGATCTCGCCGGAGAAAGCGGGCCCGCAGCTCGTGCCGCCGAGCGGGTTGCGGCCGACATAGACCTCCGCGTGCTCCGCGACGTGGTAGTCGCTGCGTTCCTCCCACACGACCGCGCCGTCCAGCTTCACGCGCAACGGGCCGGCGTGCGCACCCCGCAACGCGGTCGCGTCATCGACCGTCGCGAGCGCGCCCAGCGTGACGTCGATCTCGCGGGGCTTCCCATGCTCCACGCGAAGCGGCCGGCTCGCGCGCATCGGCTGTCCCCACGAATCGAGCACAAAGCGAATCTCCCCGCCCGCCAGATGCTCCAGCCCCAGCAACTCGCCCGCTCCCGTGCGTCCCGTCACGACCAGCGGTTCCCTCGTCCCCGGCGGTTGCGCCCGGAGCCGCACGCGGAGCCTGAGCGTGTCACCCTTGCCCGCATGCGGATTTTCCATCGGCGCCGCGCTCGTCGCGTCTTCAACCCGCCGCCACGCTTGCACGCGCCCCACCCGCACGGCCCCGGCGCCCACGCGATCGAGGCGCAGGTGCTCACGCAGCACCGGCGTGCCATCCACCGTGATCTCGGCGCGACGCAGGGTCGCGCGGATTTCATCCGCGGTGCGGTCGCGGAAGAGCGGATGCGCCGCCGGCGGATAGAGCGACGCGATCGAGACGCGGATGCGATGCGGCGCATCCGCCGCCGGCGTCAGCAGCTCGCTGAATCGCTCGGCCGCGCCGGCCGGAACAAAGCCCAATTGCACGCGCCCATCGCCCGTGTGCCGCGCGATCACACGATCCTCGTTCGGGGCCTGACCGATGGTCACGAGCGTTTCGTCCCCTTTTGGCGGCACGGTCGCCCATCGCACCGTCAGCTCGATCGGGCCGTGCTCCACGCCCAGCACGCGCTCGATCGTCGCCGGCACATGGTTGAGCAGACGCGCGACCCTCCGCTCAAGCCCGGGATCGTGTTCGCGCAAAAGCCCGTCGAACTGCAGGCTGAACAATCCACCGAACACCGCTCCATAGCCCGCCGCCAACGCCGCCGTCGCCACCGCGATCTTTCGCGCGCGGGGCGCGAGCCAGCGCTCGACCGCAAGCAGCCCCACGGCCGCCAGCACCATGAACGCCGGCATGAAGTCCACCTGATAGCGCGACAGCGCGCTGAAAAACGAAAGCATCACCGCCGCCGCGCCCCCGAAGAGCAACGCCACCGCACCGAGCCACGCGCCAAGCGGCCCGCGTTCCTCTTCGCCTCGCCGCCACAGCGCCAACGGTGCGAGCAGCGCCAGCCACGCGAGAGGATAGCTCACCAGCACCCCGTAGATGTCGCCGCGGTGAATCGTGAAACCGGCCGGCGCCGGCCCGAGATCGGCGGGCTTGATGAAGGGAAAATACCGCTGCCACTCCGCCGCGGCGAAAAAGTGCGCCTTCGCCGTGAACGGCACGTAGCGCGCGCCGAAGTGCGGGAGCTTCGACTCGTAGTCGAGGCTGAGCTGATAGGCCTGGCCGAACTGCAGCGGATTCCCGAAGCGCGCCCAGTTGTGCCACGCCATCGCGGCCCCGACGATCGCCAGCGGCGCGATCACCGCCGCCAGTTCGCGCGTCGGCAGGTGCCGCTCCTTTCGCCACCACCACAGCAGCGGCGCCGCAAACAGCGGCATCGTGAAAAGATAAGTCGGGCGCGACCCGATCGCGAGGCCGAGGGCCAGCGCCGCCGCCGCCAGCCAACGCAGCCGCCCGCGCGCGCCCTCCGCGTGCAGGCTCCGCCACAGCGCCAGCAGCGCGAGCATGGCGAAGCAGTAGCCGCCGCCGATCGGCAGCTCCCACATGTCGGGCCGCCGCAGCAGCACGAGCCCCGTGCCCGCCAGCCCCAGCGTGAGCACGCCGCTCGCGAGCACGAGCCGGCCGGATTCCGGAAAATAACGCCGCCGCACCGCGCAGAAAATCGCGACGCTCGCGAGAAACCCGCCGTAGACAAACACCAGCACCGCCAGCGGCAGCGGCATGTCGGCGCCCGTGACGATCCGCCAGGGCAGCATGAGCGTGAACGCCGGCGCGACGCCGAAGTAGATGTAATATTTTCCCTTGTAGAATGACGCGTCGTGCAGACCGAGGCCCGGCCGCCGCTCCGCCGGGTCGTAGGGATTCTTGAGCGCCAGCAACTCGGCCGGCACCGGCGTCTTCATGTGCAGTTGGCCGTCGAGCCAGCCGGCGATGAGCCGGTTGTAGTAGTCGCGCCGTTCCCGCTCGCGCCCCCAGTCCTCGCCGGTCGAACGCACCGTCCAGAAGTAAAACGCCCCCACGAATACGCAGAGCGTCACGACGAGGATGCGCTCGGCCCGGTTCATCTCAAAACCTCACTTGCGTCGTCGCGCGCGTTGCCTTCGCCTTCGTCATTCACGAACACGGAATGAACCGCGCCAGCACCGAGCAACCTCAATTCGCCGTCATCGGCTGCGGCCTCATCGGGCGCAAGCGCGTCGCGGCCCTCGGGCCCAACCCGCCGCTCCTCTACACCTGCGACCTCGACCCCGCGCGCGCCGCCGACCTCGCGAAGCTCGCGCCGGGCTGCACCGCGGTCACGGACCACGCCGCCGTCCTCGCGGATGCGCGCGTCACGGCCGTGGTCGTTTCGACGCTCAACGCCTCGCTCGCGCCCATCGCCCTCGCCGCCGTGCGCGCCGGGAAGCATGTGCTCGTCGAGAAACCCGGGGCCCTCAACGCCGCGCAGCTCCGCGCCGTGCACGACGCCGCGCGACAAACCCGCGCCCGCGTCCGTCTCGGCTACAACCACCGCTATCACGGCGCGCTGCTCAAGGCCCGCGCGCTCGTCGACGCGGGCGCGCTCGGCCCGCTGATGTTTCTCCGCGCCCGCTACGGCCACGGCGGCCGCAAGGGCTACGACCGCGAGTGGCGCGCCGACCCCGCGCTCGCCGGCGGTGGCGAACTCATCGATCAGGGCGTGCATCTCATCGATCTCGCGGGGTGGTTTCTCGGCGACTTCCCCACGGTCGAGGGCCACGCGACGACGTCGTTCTGGGACATGAAGGTCGATGACAACGCGTTCGTTTCCCTCCGCACCGCCGCCGGCCAGACCGCGTGGCTGCACGCGAGCTGCACCGAGTGGAAGAATATGTTCTCCCTCGAACTCTACGGCCGCACCGGGAAAATCATCATCGACGGACTCGGCGGGAGCTACGGCCTCGAAAAACTCACCTACTACCCCATGCCCGCCGACATGCTCGGCAAACCCACGTCGCCCGAGATCTTCGAGTTTCCCACCGACCACTCATGGGCGCTGGAGACCCAGGCGTTTCTCGACGACATCCGTCTCAACCGCGAGCCTTCGCCCGGACTCACCGAAGGCGTCCGCACCCTTGAAGCCGTCGAAACCATTTACCGCCGCAGCGGCTATCCGGTTTCGGAGGCGGGATTGTGACGCTCGCTTGTCACCTCCACGAGACTCGACCCTATCGCACGTCGACCCGCCGCAATCATAAATCGTAAATCCCCAATCGTAATTTCAGCCGAATGATCATCACCCGTTCCCCCCTTCGCGTCTCGCTCGGCGGCGGCGGCACCGACCTGCCCTCGTATTACCGCGAGCACGGTGGCTTCCTCGTCGCGGCGGCGATCGACAAATACGTCTACATCACGCAGCACCGGACATTTCAGCCCGAGATCATCGTCAAATACTCCAAGCTCGAGCGCGTCCCCTCCGTCGATCAGATCGAGCACCCGATCATCCGCGAGGCGCTCAAGCTCACCGGCGTGACCGATCCGCACCTCGAGCTCACCTCGATGGCCGACATCCCCGGTGGAACCGGCCTCGGCTCCAGCGGCAGTTTCACGACCGCGCTGCTGAAGGCGCTGCACACGTCGAGACGCGAACTCGTCTCGCCCGCCGAACTCGCCGAGCAGGCCTGCGACATCGAGCTGAACAAGCTCGGCGAGCCCATCGGCAAGCAGGATCAATACATCGCCGCGGTCGGCGGCATCACCGCGTTCACGTTTCACCAGGACGGCCGCGTCGAATACCGCCCCTGCGCGATCTCCGAGGAGACGCTCTTCAACCTCGAGGACAACCTGCTGCTCTTCTTCACCGGCTACAGCCGCAGCGCCTCCGCGATCCTCAAGGACCAAAACGACAAGTCCAAGAGCAACGACCGCGCGATGCTCGACAACCTGCATTTCACGAAGGAACTCGGCTACAAGTCGCTCGAGGCGCTCGAAGGCGGCAACCTCGAGGAATTCGCGCGCCTGATGGACGTCCATTGGCAGCGCAAGAAGGCCCGCAGCTCCGGCATGAGCAACGCGCACATCAACGAATGGTATGATCACGCGATGGCCAACGGCGCGCTCGGCGGGAAGCTCATCGGCGCCGGCGG
>JANOCA010000439.1:0-2020 GCA_031411915.1 Opitutaceae bacterium | reverse complement strand
GCTCGCGCCGGTGTAGAGGAAGTTGAGCGCGCCCCGGCCTTCGGCGGCGAGCAGGCGCTTGAGCCGGCCGGGCGTGGCGACGTGCTGCTTTTCGAAAAACGCCTTCACCTGCGGGCGTAGCTTCGCCTCGTCCATGGAGATCGTGACCAGCTCGAAATCGCGATTGCCCACGCGACGGGCCAGCGCCACCAGCGCGGGAAACTCCGCGACGCACGGCGCGCACCACGTGGCCCACACGTTGACCAGGCGGAGGCGGTTCGAGTCGTTCTTTGCCAGCTTGGCCACCCCGCCGGCACCGATCAGCTCAAGGTCGACGGGCTCGGATTTCCATTTCGCCTCGGCCGCGGCGATGTCGTCGCGCTTGGTGTTCCACTTCGTGGAGCAGCCCATGACGATGGTCTTTGGCTTGGTGACGGGCCGGCCGGCGAGCAGCTCGGTGACGGCGTTGCGGGTATCGTGCGACGTCACGGTCCTCGGATCTTCGAAGCGCGAATCGTCCACACGTCCGACGTAGCGGAGCTTCCGTTCCTGATCGAAGAGGAAGACATGGGGCGTCGCGAGGCAGCCGTAGGCCTTGGCCGTCGCCTGCGTGTCGCCGTCGTAGAGATAGGAAAACGGAAACCCCGCGTCGCGGGCGTAGAGTTTCATGTCCTCGTAGCCGTCGTTGTATTTGCTGTAGCCGAGCTCATCAATGCGGACGCTGTCCGGGCTGTTCGGGTTGATCGCCACGACTTCGAGCCCCTGCGCCTTGAACTCCTTCGCCATCGGGATGAGCCGCGTCTCGGACGCGTGAGAATAGGGACAATGGTTGGACAGGAACACCACCATGAGCAGCTTCGCCGCCTTGTAGTCGGCGAGCGTGTGCATCCTGCCGTCGATGCCGAGGAGCTTGAAGTCGGGTGCGCGGTCGCCGAGCTGGAGGGTGCGAGCGTCGGGCGGCAGGCCGCCGGTGATCTCGCCCTTGACGGCCGTGCCGGGGGCTTTGGTGGAACCGCCCTTTTTCTTTTTCGCGTCTTGAGCGAAAGCGGAGCAAGCGAGCGCGCCGGCGAGCACGGCGGCGAAGACGAACACGAGAGGGGATTTCATCGTATGAACAAGGGGCGGAGAGGAAACGCAGCGACAAGCGAAGTTGGACTAGTGGCTCACGGAGTAGCTCACGAAGAAGCCGCGGCGATCGCCGGCCCTCTTCGACGTGTCGATGTAGTCGAGGTCGGCGAGATTTTTCACGTTGAACCGCACGGCGTGGCTGAACTTCGAGCCGGCCGCGCGCAGGCGGTAGCTCAGGCCGAGATCGACGACGGAGTAGCTCGGCAGCGAGAGCGTGCGGCGGCCATCGTGCGAAAGCGTGAAACCGCGGCGCGGGCTGCTCGCCGGTTCGTTGATGCCGCCAGCAGTCGAATCCGGGAAGGTCTGGCCGGTGAACTGCACGCCCGCGTTGAACGCGAGGCCCCTCGCGAGAGCGCTGAGGTTGTATTTGAGCGCGAGGCCGTAGGTGACGGCGGGGAGGCGCGAGGGGCGGCGGCCGACGGAGTCGAGGTCGCGGCCATTCGAGACGACACGGGCGTCCACATAGCCGTAGCCACCGAGCAAGGTGAGGTCGCGGGTGGCGCGCCACGTGAAATCGAGCTCGATGCCGCGGGCGTTTTGATTACCCGCCGAGGTGGTGACGGTCGTGCCGTTGGGCAGGACCTCGGTCGCGGTGACGCCGGTGCGGTCGATGTAGTAGCCGCCGAGCGTGAACTGGAGCTTGTCGTCGAAGAGGCCGGCCTTGAAGCCGTAATCCCAGCCGCGCGCCGACTCACTGGCGTTGAGCCCGGCGGTGGCGCGCTGCGCATTCGGCGAAAAGGAATTCGATCGATTGGCGTAGAACGCGATCTGCCGCGTGAGCTTGTAGTTCACGCCGACCATCGGGGAAAACTGGAAGTCGTGAAAATGGTTGATCGTCGTGAGCGAGGCGGGGTTGGCCGCGGCGGCGGCCTTGTCCCAGAAGTTGAACGTGACGTTGTCCACGCGTGTGCCG
>JANOCA010000438.1:0-2500 GCA_031411915.1 Opitutaceae bacterium | reverse complement strand
CCCTGCGGGGCGAGGACGGCTTTCGAGCTCTTGCCCTCGTGGATCGAGCGCATGATGTCGGCGATGGTCATCTGCTTCGGCGCCTCGGCCTCGCTGGCGGCGGGACCGGTGGCGACGTTAGCGACGACCTCGACGCGGAGTGCGTCGCGCGTGTGCTCGAGCGCGGCGATCTGGAGGCGCAGGCGCTCGGCCTCGGCGGCGCGGTAGAGCGCGGCGTGCAGCGTCTTCACGCCGTCGGCGGTCACGGCCGTTTCCCAGAGATAAATTTTCCGGAGGTTTTTCAACCGGCGCAGCGGCTCGAGGGCCTGATCGGTGAGGCGCGTGGCGTTGAGGTTGAGCGAGGCGAGCTGCGACAGCGGCGCGAGGGCGGTGACGCCCGAATCCGTGACAGCGGTGCGATCCAGCCGGAGGGAGTTCAGGTTGGTCAGGCGCCCGATGGTCGCGAGCGCGCGATCCGTGATCGGGGCGCGGGAGAGATCGAGTTCGGCGAGGTTTTCTCGCACGGCGAGGAGGCGCTCGACATCGGCATCGGTGGCGCGGCTCGAGGAAACGTGCAGCGCCGCGGAATCCAGAGACACGAAGCGGACGGCAAAAGCAGCCGGCAGCGCGCCGGCGGCGAGCGCGGCCTGCACGTCGGCGCGGGGCTTCGGGCGCAGGACTTCGCGCTTCACGAAAAGCGGCGCTAACTCGGCGGGAATCTTCGCGCCGGCGACGCGGGCCTGTGGGTCGGCGCCCTGATCGATCCACCAGCGGAGAAGCGGCATCAGCTCGGGAGCGGGCTGTGGCTTGTCGCGCGGCGGCATGTGATCCTCATCGTCGGCCGGCAGCGCCATGCGCTCGATGATGGAGCTGCGCTTGCTGTCGCGGGCGATCCAGGCCGGGCCGCTTTCGCCGCCTTTGAGCGCGTGCTCCAGGGAATCCAGGCGCAGCCCGCCCTTGGTTTTCTCCGGGCCATGGCACGAGACGCAGTAATCCGCGAAGATCGGCTGGATGTGCGCGGCGAAGATCGAGTCGTCCGCGGCGGGCGCGGCGGGCGCGGCGCCGAGGGCGAGCAGGCAAATGGAGGCAAGGCGGGTCATGGATTGGGGGCGGGGCTTTCGAGTGGGCGGATCTACTATGGCTTCGTGATGTCTGGCAAGTGACGGGGCCTCACCTCGACCGGAAAATTTCGCTGGCGAGGCACTCCACCACGAGCGTGCGCAGGCCGTAATCATCCTTCTTCGCCGTCTCGAAGATCTCCTCGATTACGGCCTCATCGACGGGTTCCATATGGCGACCGGCCGCATAGCTGAGGAGCTGCGTGATGAGATGACGGGTGAAAACGTCGGCCCGGCTCGCGACGAGGATGCTCCGGAACCCGTGGAAATCCGCATAGGTCTCGCCTGAGCCGAACTCACCGCTCGAGTCCACCCTTGGCGCGGGCTTGTCGCCCTTGGGCTTGGCATACGTGTCGCGCCACCGACCGATCGAATCGAAGGTCTCGAGGCTGAAGCCGAGCGGATCGATCTTCCGGTGGCATTCGTTGCACGTCGGGTCGGAGCGATGCTTCGCGAGCCGCTCACGGATCGTCGTCGCGCCGCTCACGTCCGCCTCGACCGCCGGAACGACATCCGGCGGCGGCGGCGGCTTGATGCCGAGGATGTTCTCCAAGACCCACACGCCGCGCGTCACGGGCGACGTCTCCACGCCGTTTGCGCTCACCGTGAGAACGCCCGCCATGCCGAGCAGACCGCCGCGCTGACGATTGCCCGCGAGGCTGACCCGCTGAAAACCATCCGCGATGCGCAGCGTTTTCTGCTCGGGCAGATTGTAATGTTTCGCGAGCCGCTTATCGGCGAAGGTGAAGTCCGCATCGAGAAACTGACGCACGGATCCGTTTTCGCGCAGCAGATGACGGAAGAACAGCCGCGCCTCCGTCTTCATCGCCTCGGGCAGGTTCTCGGCGTAATACACAAGCATCGTCTCGCGCGGCGGCGGCATGCCGCCGAGGTCGCGGAGATTGAGCCACGCTTCGAGGAAGCCGCTCACGAAGGCGCCCACGCGCTCGTCGGCGAGCAGCCGCGTCGCCTGTTTCTTCAGTTCAGCCGGATTCGTCAGTTTCCCGGAATCCGCGGCCGCCATCAATCCCTCGTCCGGCGGTGCGCTCCACAACGCGTAAGAGAGCCGCGAGGCGAGATCGTAGGGCGCGAGTTTCGTTTCGTTCTCGGCGGTGATTTCGCTGAAGTAGAGAAACGACGGCGAGCACAGGATCATCTTCAACGTGTCCAGGGCAGCCTGGCGCGGCGCCGCGTTGGCCTGAATCCGCGCCTCGTGGGTTTTCCGGATGCTCGCGCGGTCGGTCGTCGTCAACGGCCGTCGATACGCGCGCACGGCGAACGCCTGGAGCTGCTCCAGCGCCCGCTCCGGCTGAAAGCCCTTCTCGCCAAACACCGCGCGCTCTTCGGCGCTCCCGCCCGCCTCGGGCAACGGTCCCTGAATCTTGATCTCGCCGATACGGATG
>JANOCA010000437.1:0-3832 GCA_031411915.1 Opitutaceae bacterium | reverse complement strand
CGCGAGGGGAGACCCAATGGCCCAGTAGCTGTTCGGCTTGAGGTAGGGCGGGTCTGTGACCCGCCCTTTCGCGCCTTGAGTATTCAAGAGCGGGTCACAGACCCCGCCCTACTGTGGGGGGCTGGCGCTCGCCGCTGCGGGGCGGCTACTCCGCGACCTTGAAGTCGCCGAGATTCCACTTCCGCTTGCGGGCCTCGGCGGCGACTTCGTTGAAGGCGTTGATCTCGGCCTCGGTGAAGAGCAGGCCGCCGTTCTTCGCGCAGCGGGCGGCGGCCTGGGCCTCGAGCTGGCCGGGAAGCATGCAGCCTTCGTTGCCGTGGCCGAGGATATCGGCGATGACGGCCTTCACGTTCTGCGCCTGGTTGCGGCCCTTGGCGAAGGCGCCGGCGCTCATCGCCTCGGGTTTCCAGACTTGGAAGAAAAAGGCGCACGTGCCCTTCTCGCCCTCGGGGATCTTATCCCAGCGGTTGCGCAGCGTGGGGATCGAGCCGCCGATGAAGGCGCCGACGATCTCATTCATGAGCGCGAGGCCGTAGCCTTTGTGCGCGCCGAACGGGATCAAGTATTTCGCCTTCGCGGGATCGGTGGTGGGCGCGCCGGTTTCGTCGACGGCGGCGTTGGGCGGGAGCTGCTTCCCCTCGCGGAGGAGCTGCTGCACGCGGCCCATCGCGACGACGGAAGTCGCCCAGTCGATCACGATGGGGTAGCCGATGGCGTCGGTCGTGGGGAAGCCCCACGAGTGCGGGTTGGTGCCGAGCGTGGGGAACTTGCCGCCGAACGGGACGACCTCGGCGAGCGCGGCGGTGCAATTGGTGTAGGCGATGTAGCCGCGCTTCGCGGCGTCCATCACGTAGCCGCCGCCCCAGAGGTAATGGAAGGCGTTGTCGACGGAGACCATGCCGACGCCGTATTTGTCGGCGAGCTTGATGGCGGCCTCGATGGCGGCGTAGCCGGTGGCTTGGCCGAGCTTGCGGTTGGCGTTCCACACCTGCGAGGCGCGGAAGGGCGTCTTGATTTTTTCGAGTTTGGCCTTGGGCACGCAGCCGCCGGCGGCTGAGCCGAGGAAATGATCGAGGTGGAGGGCCTTGAGGGCGTTGTGGGTGCGGATGCCGTGGCGCGAGGCCTCGGCGCAGAAGCGCGCGCCAGCGGCGGCTTCCTGGCTGGAATAACCGCGCTTTTTGTAGGCGGCGGCGACGAGCGCGTTGTGCTGTTCCTCGGGGACGACGTAGAAGGTTTCCATGGAAAAGTTGAAAGTTGAAAGGTGAAGGTTGAAAGGCGCGGAGCGTTGGCGGCCGGTGGTCTCAGTCTTTCAACTTTCAACCGTCAACCTTCAACTCAAGCGCGTGGTCAGACGACGCGCTTCACGGGCACCTCGGGGTTGACCTGCGCGAGCGGCTTGTCGCCATGCATCGCGAGGATGAGGTTCTTCACGGCGGCGACGGCCTGGCGCTGCACGCTCTCGGCGGTGCGCGAGCCGATGTGCGGCGTCACGATCGCGTTGGGAAGCTTGAGCAGCGGGTGGTCGGCGCGCGGCGGCTCCTCATCGAGCACGTCGGTGCCGTAGCCGCCGACTTGGCCGGCCTTCAGCGCCTCGACCATGTCGGCCGTGTGGACGATCTCGCCGCGGGCGCAGTTGAGGATGAGCACGCCCTTCTTCATCTTCGGGAAACTCTTCGCGCTGATCATGTCGCGCGTCTCGGGCGTGAGATTGGTGTGCAGAGAAATATAGTCGGACGCGGCGTAGATCTCGTCGAGGGAGGCGGCGCGCTTGACGCCGTGGGCGTTGGCGAACTTCTCATCCCAATACACATCGAACGCGATCACCTTCATGCCGAAGGCGCGGGCGCGGATGGCGACTTCCTTGCCGATGCGGCCGAGGCCGACGATGCCGATGGTCTTCTCGAGGAGCTCGCGGCCGGTCTTGCGCTTCCAGCCGCCGGCGCGCGTCGAGTCGGTGTGGTAGAAGAAATTCTTTTCGAGCGCGAGCAGCAGCAGGAAGGTGTGCTCGGCGACCGTGGTGTGGTTGACGCCCGGTGTGAAAAGCAGAGGCAGGCCGAACTCGGTGCAGGACTTCACGTCGATCTTGTCGACGCCGATGCCGTATTTGGAGAGGACCTTGAGCTTGGGGCGGGCCTTCTCGAGCACCGCGCGCGTGATCAGATCGTCGCCGCAGATGTAGCCATCGATGTCACCGACGAGCGCGAGCGTGTCGGCCTCGTTGAGCGGCCCGCGGGCGCGGATGACCTCCCAGCCGGTGTCGGCGAGGAGCTTGTGATGCTCGCCCGGCGTGTCCTGGAACGAGGTCGTGGTGAGGAGAATTTTCGTCATGTGCGGTGGAAGCAGGAGGCCGACACTCGCACACCGGCCCGCGGGAAGGAAAGCGAAAGTTTGGCATGGCGCAGCGCATCGCCAGTCTCGCGAAAACTCCTTCCGGCTATCGCGTGCTCTTTTCCTGCGGGGTGGCAGGCGCAGCGGGCTTCGGCGTTTGATTCGACGCAGCCTTCGCCTCTTTTGCAGGCGTGATAGAAGCGAGCAGGAAGGCTCGAATCTGGTCCGACGATTCCTTGGTCAGATTTACGTCCTGAGACTTCCAGCCGCGGGATGGGCGAACATGGGTCCAATGGTGGAGGGACATGGCCACCATCTCCCTGTTGTCCCGAATAAAAGAGATCATGTGTGATCCGGTGCACAAGCAGTTTGAGATCGCCCAGACCTGCTCACCGTCCAATTCAGTCTCGAAGGCGCTGGTATACTCGCCAGTGAAGCGGAAGAACGCCGCGATACGCGCCACGTTGCCCACGCCTTCGATGTCGAGGAGCAACCTCTGATTCTTCAGGTCATTTGGATGCTGTCCTGCACTGGTTAGGACGCAGCGATCCGCGAGCGCAACCAAGTCGCGGAATCGCGCGTTTGGCTCGGGATTTACGATGGGCTTCGGTGCGGCCGCCCAGGCGGCGCAAACCGTAATAAGTGGTAGCACAAATCGCATGGGCTTTTCTAGCTAACCTACGATTAACCAACTTTGCGTTGGCGATTGCACGTCTTACAGCAAGGCGCGCGTCTGATGGCGCGCAAGGGGTTATTTCCAACGCCGCTCGGCATCAGCCAAATCAGCAGACGCGGCGCGGAGTGCAGGCAGCGAACGCGTGATGCCATCGCTTGCTGCCGGCTTGCCTCGCTCGACGTCGCGGCTACTTTCCGCCCCGTGGACTACCGTAAGATCATCACCCTCGAGCCTGGCAAGCGCAGCGGCAAGCCGTGCATTCGCGGGATGCGCATCACCGTGCAGGATGTCTTGGAGTATCTGGCTGGCGGAATGACGGTGGAGGAGGTGCTGGCGGATTTTCCGTATCTCACGCGTGAGGATATTCTGGCGTGCCTAGCCTACGCCGCCGACTCGGAACGCCGGACTCGCTACGGAGGCTAGGTGAGGCTCTTGTTCGACCAAAACCTGTCGCCGGAACTCCCGCGGCTGCTGGCTGACATCTTCCCCGGATCGAGCCACACCGAGGCCTGCGGTTTGGGCGAGGCGGGTGATGATGCGATTTGGGCCCATGCCGTGGCCGAGGGCTACACGATTGCCTCCAAGGATGGCGATTTCCGCGCAAAGAGTCTGCTGAAGGGCAGTCCACCGCAGGTGATTTGGCTGAAAGTGGGCAACTGCCCGACTGCAGTCGTAGCGAATTTGCTCCGCACACACTCGGTGGCCATTCACTCGCTCGGTCTCAAGCCGAGCGACGCCTTGCTGATTTTGGAAAAACCATGAGCAACCATTTGAAAGCGACGATCGACCTGCGCCGCCGCCTCGGCGCGCGCGTCGTGCGCACGGACG